>CAZYXU010000214.1:0-5470 GCA_964650945.1 uncultured Verrucomicrobiota bacterium
CTAATGCGCGGAAAACAGGCTGCCGCGGGCGATGTGTTCATAGCAGCCCCGGTCCACCAGGCCGCTGAAACGGTCCCGGCGCAGCCGGCCGTCCAGGTCCGGCACCTCCGCCATCCAATCCTGATTCACGCCGGAATTGATGCAAAGCGAGCCGCCAGCCAGCCGGAAGTTGCCCGCGGGGCGATCGACAAAACCCGGTTCGTTCGTGATGTTGCCATTGGCCGCCGGCAGTTCGATGGGCGCGCAGCAATAATAAAACTGGTTGCTCTGGGCGGCGGCAATCGTCGCATTCGCGTTGAACCAGATATCGCTCCGGGCCGGGTCCGACAGCGATCGGTTGTGATAAACGATGGAATTGGTAAACCAGTTGCTGATGGAAGTGCTCTGGGTGCTGAAATGGACTCCGCCGCCCAAGGCGGCCGTATTGCTCACGATCGTGCAGTTAGCGACAAACCCTCCGGCAACATACATGCGCTGGGCATAAAGACCGCCGCCGTCCGTAGCGGCGGTGTTGTGCGCTATCAGGCAATTGATAAACCTGCCGCCTGAAATGGCGGCCACTCCGCCGGCGGATGTCGCCGCCGTGTTGCTGACGATCGTACAATTGCGCAGCATCGGACCATTCAAGCTTGCGGCAATATATAACCCGCCGCCAGCGCTGTTCGTGGCTTGATTGCCGATAATCAAGCAGTTTTCAATCAGGTTGCTGCCGCCGGCGTTAATATTTATGCCGCCACCGTAAGGCGCACGGTTGCCGGAAAGCTCAACGTTGCGCATTTGAAAATACGGCCCCCCCACCATTACGCCCCCGCCGTAGACATACGATATGTTGTCGCGGATCACACCGCCCTCGATGGTCTCCGTGCTCGGACTGTTGACATATACGCCGCCGCCAATGGATTCGGCGGTGTTGCTGGCAATTGTGCAATTAATTATGCTGGCGGGGAAGTTCGTGTCCAAGCATGCATCATATACCGCGCCGCCGTAGCGTTCGGCGTAATTATGCAGGAATGTGCAGTTTTCCATGCGCGTGTTGCCATGGCGGTGTTCGCGAATCATGATCGCGCCGCCGAATCCATCGGTGGCGCTGTTGGTGTAGACGATATTCGCGCGGTTGCCGATAAACTGGCAATTGACAAAGATGCCATAAGGCGTATAAATCGCGCCGCCGCCGCTCAAATTGTAGGAAGTGCCTTCCGGCGACACGTTGTTCAGGAAGGTGCAGTCGGTGACGGTTGCGCCGGAGATATAGGCGCCGCCGCCCCGCGTGGCGCGGTTGTTCACGATCAACACATTCGTGATCGTGATCGCGCGATAGGCATCGCGTTGCATCACTATGCCGCCCCCCGTAAGTGTGCCAAGGCAATTGGAAACCGTCAGGCGCTCCAGCACCGCCCCCACACAGCCGGCGCTGATAAAACCAAACCCCTGTTTGGCGGCCCCGCCGTTGATGACCACGGCTTCGCGGTTGGCGCTGAACCCCCGGATGGTGACGCGTTTGGCCACGTCAATATAAGCCGTGCCGATTTGCTCGACAAGGTTGTAGGTGCCGTTGGAAACCAGGATCAAATCGCCGTCCTCGGCGGCGGTGATGGCATTCGGAATATTGGTGGCCGCGCCGGACCAACTGGCATACCCGCCGGCGGTGTCATTGGAGCCGTCCAGCGACACATAACGGGTGGTTTGCGCCCGGAGCGCGGATAGCGGCGATAGCGTGACGCCCAGGATAAAACACAAGCGCAGCGCGGAAATCCATAATTTCATATATTGTCCCCGGTCAATTAAAAAAGGTCAAAACACATCCATCATTATTTGAAAAACAATCTACAGATTTATCATCATCAAGTCAACTTAACTTCCAACCATTTTTCCCGGCGCGCCGGACGACAGGTCATGGCCGCCGCGTCAAATCTGCGGCTAATCCAACGCCGGATCGCGGTTCTGCTTTTTAACGCTGGAAAACACGCGCATTTATGCTAACTTTGGGGATGCTGAAATTAACCGGAAAGGATCTGGTCATGCCTGGAATATCTACCCGTGGTTATTGGGAAACCGGACTGGCGGCAGCCGGATTGCTGGCCGCCGCCCTGGGCGTAGCGGTCGGGGATTCCGCGCCGCCCCCGCCATCCTTGACCATCACCGGTGGCGCGACACCGCCGGTGATTGACGGCAAACTGGACGATGTTGCCTGGCAAGGCGCCGCCTACGCCTCCAATTTTTTCCAGATCCGCACGCGCCAGCCGGCCGCCGCGTCCACGGAAATGTGGCTGACAACGGATGCCAAGCATCTCTATCTCGGGGTCCTGTGCCATGAGTCGCACCTGGCGGAACTGAGCACAAAGGCCACGGCCCGGGACGGTGCGGTCAGTCAGGACGATTCGCTGGAAATCTTCCTGGACCCTGGCACCGCGGGGAAAATGTATTTCCACTTGCTGCTGAACGCGGCCGGGGTGCAGGCCGACCAGCTTTGCCGCGGGGAAAAGCGCAACCGCGAATGGAATGGCGGCTGGCGGGCGGCGGCGTATGTTGACCCGCTGATTGTCCGCGCCGCAGGCTGGTCGGCGGAATTTGCCATTCCCCTGCAGATGCTGCGCCGGCAGGCGGGCGGCGGGGAATGGCGTTTCAACCTCTGCCGGAACAAAAAGACCGCGCCGGCCGAATTTTCCGCCTGGGCCCCGGTGCAGGGCGGATTCCACGAGCCGGCCGCTTTTGGCGTCCTGGCGGGGTTGCAAAACATGCCGCCGCAAGATGTTTTCGCCCCGGTCGTCACGGCGGCGCAGGTGTCCCCTTATCGGCTCCGGGACAGCCGCTACGCGTATGAAGTCACCGGGGAAATCATGAATGACGGCGGCCAGGGCAGTGAAGTTGATCTGACCGTCACCGACCAGCCGGCGGCGGGACCGGCAACTACGCAGACTTTAAAAATCCGGCTGCAGCCGCTGGAGAAAAAAGCATTCAGTTTGACCATGGGCATCAGCCAGCCCGGCGACCGTAAAATATCCGTGACCTTGCGCGATCCGACGGCCGGGGCGCTGCTGCAAGCGCTGGCGGTCACGGACACGGGCGAGCTGAATCCGCTGCGGGCTTATCTGGACCGGAATTATTATACCACGGAAGACCGGGCCCGGATTCCGGTCGCGGTCACGCTGGCCGAATCCGAATGGCGCCCGGCCGGCCTGATCGCGGCAGCGGAACTGGAGGGCCTAACACCGGACATCCTCGAAGCGGCGGAACAGCCGCTGGCGGCGGGAACCGTCCTGGAATTGCCGTTAACGAAGGTCCCCGCCGGACGCCACCCCGTCCGCGTCCAACTGCGCGACCGGCATGGCCATATCCTGGGCGCGGTCAGCCTGGAACTCGTCAAAGCCCCGCCGGCGCCCGCGGAGGTGACGGAAGTCAAGCTTGACCAGGTGAACGAATGCCTGCTGGTCAACAACCAGCCATTCTTCCCCATCGGCATTTGCGCCGGGCAAATGGATGAACCCACGCTGCAGACGTACCAGGACATGGGATTCAACACGCTGATCCGCTGGTGGGGCTACCGCGGGGTGCTGTCGAATTCCGTGGCCTTGGAAACCCTGGACGCCGCGCGGCGGCATGGAATCTACATCATCGAAAATCCCTTTTCGTTTTCGCCCGCGCCGACGGACCAAGGCCGCAAGATGAGCGACCTGATGACCAAGCCGCAGATCCTGCTGCCCGTGGTCCGGGACGAGTTGCCAAGCTTTATCCGCACGGTCCGCAACCATCCGGCCATGCTGGCATATTACGGCATGGATGAGGCATCCGCCGGGGGCGATTTTGACGAGCCGTTGCAGTTGTTTTTACAGACCGTGCATGCGGAGGACCCGTACCATCCGGTGTATATGTCCGGCGGCACCGCCGTCCAGCAAGCCCGGTATGACTACGGCGATATTCTCGGCCATCATATTTACTGGTGTTCGCTGGGAGTGGCGGCCGGCGCCAATCCGAACGTCATGGCCCGGTATGTCAAGGAAGCCTATGCAAACGTGACCCACCCCCATCACCGCCCGCTCTTCATCATCCCGCAGTCGGAGATTACCTCGCTGTCGCGCCGCCCGCATACCCCGGCCGAACGCCGGGTGGATGTTTACCTGGCCGCGATTCACGGCGCCAAGTCCATCATCTATTTCATGGCGCCGGTGCGCAGCCGCCAAACCCTGGAAAACATGCGGGAATTGTCGGGGGAATTGCGCGCGATGGCCCCCGCGCTCATGACCAGGCCCATCCCGCACGAGATTGCCGTGGAGCCGGCGGTGTTGCCGGACGGGTTGCCGATTGTGCAGGCGGTTTTGAAAAATCACCCGGCCGGCGATGCGCTGCTGATTGCCGCCAACAGCAGCCCCCATCCCGTGGAAGCAAGCTGGGATTTAACCGCGCTCGGAACGCCCGCCGCCATGCAGGCATCCGACTTGTTCAGCGGCCGCCAATGCCATGTCCGCAACGGGATGTTCACGGACCAGTTGGAAGGCTATGGCACGCGCGCCTATGCGATCAAGGGGATGGCGCGCAACCTCCCGGCAAAGCCGGTCATCCGCCTGGCGCTTGCCGGCGCCGCCGTGGAACAGGCGCGCAGCGCGCTGGCGCCCAGTCCCACGCCGGCAGTTTCCAACCTGCTGCCGAATGCCGGCTTTGAAACCGGCGCGCTTGGCTGGACTTTTCCCACGGGCACGGTCGCGGTTGGTTCCGAAGGCCGCCAGGATGGCGGCGGCCTGAAAATCGTTAAATCCAATAACAACGAGACCATCATCATCAACGCCCCGCCTGTCCTCCTGCAACCCGATACCGAATATCAATATGGCGGCTGGATCAGG
This sequence comes from uncultured Verrucomicrobiota bacterium, assembly GCA_964650945.1. Lineage (GTDB taxonomy): Bacteria > Verrucomicrobiota > Kiritimatiellia > JAAZAB01 > JAAZAB01 > JAXGPF01. The sequence continues at coordinate 4,836 of CAZYXU010000214.1, forward strand.
ACCAGGTTATCACAGGGCGAAATGGCCGCCGGTTTCTACCTCCGGGAAAAGGCGGACGATGCCGCTGTCCGGCTGGCCTCGGGCCTGCCCACCGGGCCCCGGAACGAGTGGACGCGCCTGGCGCGGTCATGCAAGACGCCCGCGGGCGATCCCATTCCGGTGACGTATTGGATGCAAATTCCCCGGGAAACCATCGGTGAAATCTGGCTGGACGATTGTTTTATCGAGGCGCTGCCCGCGGCGCCGACACCGCAACGCCCGAAAAACATGCTGCTCAACTCGAGCTTTGAAGAAGCCGCCCTGCCGGGCTGGCCCGACAGTTGGTTCTTCGGCAGCACCACCGCCATCCTCAGCGGCGATCCCGGCGGCCCGGGTCAGGATGGCACGGTTGCCTATCACGGAAAAGCTTCACTGAAGATGATTAACGAGTACACGGGAGTTTCCGGCTTATGCGTCGCCCGCTACATGGCGCCATTCCTATCCTCCGGCAACCGCGGCGGCGTGCCGGTGGAGATCGGCAAGACTTACGTGTTTTCCGTATATCTCCGGGCGGACCGGGACAATGTGCCGGCGGAGATCGTCTTGTGCAACTTTGCCTGGAACAATGCCTGGGAAAATGAAGGCCGCTCGGTCAA
>CAZYXU010000215.1:0-5449 GCA_964650945.1 uncultured Verrucomicrobiota bacterium
CATCATCCACAATCACGACCGTGCCATCGGCGCCCAGGTCAATGACCAGATGATCGTACTGGAAGGCCGGCTTGAACCAGTCGTTAGTCGTCAGCCCCGCTGCCGCCGGATGCGCCGCCGCCGGCCGGACGCGGTGTTCGCGGGGCGAAACATCGAATCGGACCTTGGCGCCGGCCGTGCCGACCCCGGGGAAGACCGGGCCGTCCAATTTGATTCCCGCGGCCATGTGCAGCAGCAGCGCGCCGCCGCCATTGGCGACCCAGTTGGTGAGGCCGGGAATGCCCAGCTTGATGTAGCCGATGGCGGTGGACTGCGGGAGAATGAAAACATCGCACTTACCCAGCGCATCGGCATCCATGCGCGGCAGGAGAAAAGCGTTCATGTCCGGCGCGCGGTTGAGCGCTTCCGCCAGCACCTGGGCGGCAAAGCCGCTGTGATATATGCCGACCTTGGCGCCGGGCTTGTCCGGCACATCCACCGGCACCTCCGGGTTCTCGGCGCCGGTGAATTCCGCCAGTCCGGCGAACTCCTCGCCGGGCGGCACAATGCCCTGGAAGGCCGCCAGCCGGTCCGGCGCGCCCACCGCCAGCACCAGCGGCTGGTTGGGATGCTTGATCGCCAGCGGCACGCCGACGGCCAGGGACGCGGCGTCGCCCGCATGCAGGATTGCGCCGGTCAGGATGTTTTTCACTTCAAAGTTGTCGCCGGCCAATCCGGCGGCGGCGGCATCAATGCGCAAGACGGCGTTGCCCTGATTGAAGAACGAGAGGCACAAGGTCTGATTTTTAAAAACCGATTCCAGCAGGCGCAGGCGCGGCGCCTTGGCGGCGGGATTGCTTTCCAGCCGCACTGGCGGTTGGGCGAGGTTCGCCACCGTGGCTTGAAAGAACGGCAGGGCATCCTTGCTGTAGCTTAAAGCGGCCAAAGCCGCATTGCCGTGCCGGATCAAAAGCGGCCGGCCGGTGATGGCATCCTTGACCTCCACCGTGCCGCCGGCCGGTGTGACGCGCAGCAGGCGGTCGGCCCAGAATTTTTTCATATCGGCCGGACAGCCCGGCCCCTCCGGCATAATGAATCCGCCGACCTCGGTTTTGTCAATCCGCGCGCCGCACAGCGCCTCGGTCAGATCGGCCGGTTGGGTCAGGTCCGGCCGGCTTTGATAAAGCGGGGAGGCGATGACCAGGAGCCGCCCGCCGCCCTTGAGGTAGGCTTGCAGGCTTTGGGCCATGGCGGCCGACAGCCCGGCGCCCATATCCTCGGGAATGACAATCAGCTTGTATTGCCGCAGGTTGGCGGGATCGAGCGCCCAGGGGGTATCCAGCAGCAAGCCGTCAACATCCGTGCATTCCGTCAGGCTTTCCATCAATTCCGCCACCCGCGGCGTATAGGCCGTCCCGGGCGAGGCCGGATGTTGCATGATGAACGGGGTGGAGGCGGTGGCCACGGCGACGCGGGCCGGGCTGCGGCCGCCCTGCCAGGCGGCGGCCAGACCCAGCCAGCGCGTCACCATCGTCTGCCCGAAGAACAGCTCGATTTCGCGGGCGGTGACGCCGCAATGCGCCAGGTAGAAATCGTAACTGGAGGGTTGCTTGGTCCGGCGTTCGTTGATTTTACGGTAAAACTCCCGCACGCCCGCCACATAGTTGGGAATGCGGAATTCGAAATACGCCAGCGGATGCCCGTGGAAGGCATAGGCGTAACTGCTGGCGCGATTCATGCCGCGGTAGCTCAAGCCCAGGTCCAGGTAAACCCCGCGCAGGTTTTGATAGAATTTGTTGCTTTCCCGCACCATCGGCACCCAGGTGTTTTCACAGACGGCCGCGAGTTGCACCGGGTCATACCCCCATTGCCAGCTCGGGCTGGTATGCGCCACCGGCGGGTACAGGCAGAACATGTTTTTCAAATTATGTTTGGCGGCGGTTTTGGCCGTGGCTTCGGTGAAGGCCGTCACCACATGAATCCGGTAAAGGAAATACCGGCGCCAGTTCAGGTCGCCGGCGTTTTCCACCGGTGGCCAGACCTCGCCCTGGAACGGCTCGCCGAATTCCGTCTCGCAATATTTTGAAAATTCGGCCCGGTCGTCCGCGTGCTTGTCCGGTCCTTCGGCGCAGTTGACTTCATGCGGCAGGAACCCCGCCAGGCTTTGGTGATGGCCGTAGAGCGCGGCGATTTCGTCCACCATGTCGCAATAGAGCTTGATCATCCGGGGATCGTTCAACCCCTGGATGTCGGTGCCCGGGAAGGTTTTATTGGATGGCGGCGGCGTGAAGGCCAGCCAGACCCGGATGTCCGCCTGGTCGCAGGCGGCGAGCATTTCTTCGGTGTAATCCCGGCCCTTCATGTAGGGATCCGGCTTGAGCAACGGATGTTTGGTGGGATACTGCACCGGGCCGCCGCGGGCGCCCTGGACGAAAAACAGGGCATCCGTCAGGCCCTGGGTGCGGGCGTCCTGCGCGATTTTTTCCGCCGGGAACTCGTCGCCGTATATTTCCAGCCAGACATGGCGCGGACCGCTGGGCGAAATCCAGGCGGCCATGGCCGGGCGATTTTCCGGCGCCGGCGCGGCGGCGGGGTTGGCGGCGTCGGCGCCCACCGTCATGGCGATCCCGAGTCCGAGCAGCGCCGCGCCGCGCGCGGCGGTTTGCATGGCAACCTGATAACGGTCAAGCATCATGGGATTGTCCCTTCTATTTATTTCTTTCGTACCACCAAAGCCAGCGTTTGCCCGGCTTGCAGCACCCGGGCCCGGGGCAGGCATGTCGCGCCGAATTTCCCCAGCCGCAGGGTGCGCAACGGCAATGCGCCGCCTTGCACTTCCAGGCGGATACGCCGCCCGTTCCGGGCGGGCGTCTGCCGGCATTCGCCCCAGGCGTACCCGGTGGACCAGAAGCGCCGGCCGGACCAGACGCCGAATGTCAGGGTTTGTTCCACGGCGGAATATTGGAACCCGGCGAGCGCCAGCAGGGCGGCCCAGGCGGCCATGGCGCGGGCATAATGGTGGCCGCATTCCGCCTCGTCGAACGGGTTGCGCTTGCGGCCGTCATACCGCGCGCGCACGTCGCGGATGCATTGCAGGCCCTCGCGCAATTGTCCCTCGTAAAGCATGCCGATCGCGGCGGCGTATTCGAAGCCGGTCATCACTTCCGTAAAATAAGGGAAGGGATTTTCGGGCCGGCGGCGGGGGTAGGCGGCCATCAGCAGCGCGGCTTCATCGCCCAGGGCATAAGAGCGCATGCAGTTGAAATGCGCGCGCATGCTGGGGCGGCGGTTGTACCGGTAAATGCTGCGCAAGGTCCGGCGCACTTTGGCCGGAGCGTGCAGGTAACCCAGTCCGCACACATGCGCCAGCAACTGGCCCACCAACTGATCCACCAGGCAGCCGGCGCCGAGCTGGTAGTCCGGCTTGGTGACGTCCTTGGAGCCCATCCCCACCATCAGGCAGGCGGCCACGGCATTTTTGTCCACCGGCGGTTGGACGCGTTGCTCGTAGTACTCCCCGTTGAAAAGCTTTTGGTCCATCCAGGCGCGGCCATGCTCGAAGAGGCGGTTGCATTCGGCGGCGAAGGACGCATCGCCGACATGCCGGGCCATCGCTTCGGCGGCACGCAGGGCGCCCAGGTACCATCCCTGCATCTGCGGGTTGGGCCCGAAATATTCCACGTCCATGGTGTTATGCTGGCAGCCTTCCATCACGCCGTCGCGGTCGGCGTCCCAGCCGCCGGGAATCCAGCAGAATTCCACGGCCTTGCGCACCTTCGGCCAGAGCCGGCGCAAAAGTTCATCATCGCCGGAGAGCTGCCAGTCGCGGTACATTTTCATGATCGCGCCCATCTGCCCGTCGGCCGCGGCCTTGCCGAATTCCCGCGCGCGCGCCAGCGGCAGGTAGACCCGGAACGACATCAGGCCTTTTTTATCCGTGGCGCGGCCGAATTCGATTTCGCGCATGCCGCGGGCCAGGCCGCCAAAGAGGAATGGCACGGTTTGCTCGTAATTCCAGACATGGGTGCAGGAGCCCAGGCAGGAACCGCCATGGTCGCCGCTGCCTTCGAATCCGTAGAGCAGGCCGTCGGGAGTGCGGAAGCAGGTTTGTGTGCGCAGGGTGCTCAGGTTGAAGAGCGCCGCCTCCTTGACTTCCGCCGGCAAGTCCTGGCGGCAGAAGGTTTGGGCGAATTCCACGGTCCGGCGTTCCAAATCGTCCAAGCGCGGCGCGATGCGCCTGGCCGCATCCCAGGCATCCTTGAACACCGTGGTGTAGTGGTTGCCCAGCCAGTCCACGCGGCGGTCCACGCCGCGGCAGGGGCCGTACACCTTGACCTTGTGCTGCCAGACATACCGGTTGGGGAAATGCCAGGTCAGCAGGAATGTCACCTCGCGCGTCGCGCCCGGGGGCACGTCCAATTTCACGGCGAGCGAGCCCATCGCGGTTGTGGCGTCCGGCGCGGGCGGGCGGGCATCCAGCCGGCCATCGTCGGAAAAATCATCCCAGAAATCCAGCAATGCCGAGCCCCAGCCCCGTTCGCGCCAGGCCAGGCGGTGCGTCACTTGCGCGCCGCCGGCCGGCGCCGGCACGGTCAGCGCAATGGTGCCATTCTGTTCGCAATCCGGTTCGAGTCCCCGGGAAGACATGTAAATGCCGCACCGGCCGCCGGCATTGCGCCAGGTATTGAAGTTGCGGTCCACTCCCGCGGCGATCGGGCCGCCATCCTGGCCGATGAAATTCGGGAGCGAGCCGCAGACGGCGGCCGATACTGTCTGCCGGCCGGGGTTGCGCAGTTGGAACCGCAGGACGGCTGCCGGCAAGCTGCTGGCATCCGCATCGCCGGGGATCAGCGGATTGAAGGCCTGGATCGTCACGCGCAGCGGCACATCCGGGTCGGCCAGGAATACCTGGCCCAGGGGGTAGGCGGCGGCAAAGGACGCATGACGGAAGCGCGGCAGGCCGTGATTGAGTCCGCGCGCGCCGACGGAGCCCTCGTATATTTCCTCATCCACGGGCCCTTCCAGCGCGCGGGTGACGGCGGCGGCGCCTGCCCGGCGGGCGTAAAGCGCGAAAAAAGGCCCCACGCGCGGATGGCACGAAGGCACAAACCCCTTGGCCGGCCGGTTCATGATTTCCCAGTCGCGCAGGCCGCCGTTGCCGGCCAGGGAGACGGTGCCCGTGCCGATGCCGCCCAGCGGCAGGGCGATCCGGCGCAGATGGGTGGCGGGATATTTACGCAAAACCGGCCAGGTAATTGTTTTCATAATCTTCCTACATTGATGCTCCCTGCATTTCCTCGCAGCGGCGGAAAAATTCCAGCACGCGCGGCTCCAAACCCTCGATGATCGTATTATCATGCCCTTTGCCCGGCACGCGAATGAAATCCACCCGGCCGCCGGCGGCCTGCAGCGCTTCATACAGCCGCTCGGAATAAGCGATGGGCACCGTCCGGTCTTTTTCGCCGTGAAT
>CAZYXU010000216.1:0-5424 GCA_964650945.1 uncultured Verrucomicrobiota bacterium
ATTTCATTGCACTCCTCCTCTTGAGAAGTGTCAACATATATCAGGACGGGACACGCGATCCCGTATCCCGCCACCCGTATCTCGCATCCCGCATCCCTCCCACACTCACACATTTTCTGTTGACACGTAATATTGACAATCATATTATAATAATAATTAATACTAATTTATTTGAAGCGATTGGAATGTTTTATGGCCTTATCCATGCTCGTCATCTCGATCATGGCGCAATGCTGGGCCGCCATCCTGGCCCTGATCCTGATGCGGCGGACCGGTTACATCGGCGCCTGGCTTTGTGTAGCCGCCGCGCTTTTTCTAATGGGCATCCGTCTGGCGGTGTCCCTGGTTGGCGCTTTCGGGCCAGGCACAATGGCGATTGATCCGGGCGCCGAGGGGGTGGCGATGCTGATATCATTCCTGATGCTCGCGGGTGTCTGGAAGATCGGGGTTGTCTTCGATTCCATCCGCGACTTGCGTGACCGCTCCGAGAATCTGGCCGGAAAAAACCGGCAGACTGAAGCGGATTTACTTGTTTCGATGCGGCTGGCCGACCAGGCGGCAACCCGTCTGCAGGAAAGCGAAGCGCAATTGCGTTTTTTAAGCGATAACCTTCCGGATGGTTTGCTTTACCAGATTGATTCCGGGGTGGACGGTTCAACGCGCAAATTCACCTATGTCAGCGCCGGCATTCTGCAACTCCATGAGCTTAGCCCCTCCGAGGCCCTGGCGGATGCTTCGCTTTTGTACAACCAGGTGTGCGAGGAAGACCGCCGGCTGGTTGCCGAACGTGAGTCCACGGCTGTCAAAACCATGTCCGCTTTCAACGCTGAAATCCAGGTCATCCTGCCCTCCGGGAAAAAAAGATGGCGGTTGTTTACTTCCGCCCCGCGGCGTTTGGCGGACAATCACCTGGTCTGGGATGGCATTGAAATTGACATTACCGACAGCAAATTGGCCGGGGAGGAGCGCCACCGGTCGCATTCCCTGGAAAGTCTCGGCACGCTGGCCGGCGGGATTGCGCATAATTTCAATAACCTGCTGATGGGTATATTCGGCAATATCGAGCTGGCGCGGCTTAATCTCCCGCCGGACCATCCGGCCTGCGAGCCGTTGCATACCGCGTTGCAGTCATTGGAAAATACCACCCGCCTCACCAGCCGCTTGCTGACATTTTCCCGGGGCGGCGATCCCGCGCGGATCAGGGTTGATCTCCGCAATATTATCCGTGACACGGTGTCGTTCAGCCTGGCTGGCAGCAATGTTGCCGCGACTTTCGACATTGACGATGATCTTTGGCCGGTGACTGCCGATGCCGGGCAACTTGCCCAGGTGATTGCCAGCCTGGCGTTGAACGCACGGGAGGCCATGCCGGATGGCGGCATTATCCGTGTGCTGGCGCGGAATATTCGCGATCTGCATTTGCCCGCCGCCCCGCACCTGCGCGGCGACTTCGTCAAGTTCTGCGTCAAGGACCAGGGCGTGGGCATTCCCCCGCAGATTATCGGCAAAATCTACGATCCGTATTTCACCACGAAACACTCAGGCCACGGACTCGGGCTGGCGATTGCGCACGGAATCATCACCCGGCATAAGGGCTATATCCAGGTTGAATCCACTCCGCATGCCGGCACGACCGTCGGGGTGTTCCTGCCCGTTGGCTCCATGGAAAGCGCACTTGGGCGCGTCTCAGTGTCGCCACCGGCGTGAAAGTGTCTGATTTCGCCGGTTTGGACGCGTCTTAAACGAACAGCAGAATATTGAACACCGAACTCCGAATGTCGAAAGCCTTGCTGTCTTACCTTCGATATTCTACGGTTCGTCAATCTGCGGTTCTGCGGTTCGCCTGGAACAGGAGGAAGAAAAAGGTCGTTTCCAAACCGGCGAAAGAAGAGTCATTTCAAACAGGCGTTGACATCTCAGGTCATCACATTCGGCCCAGGGCCCAATCCCCCCTGGACGATGCCGCCGGCCGGTTCAATCACGCGCATGGATTTCCAGCGTCCCTGGCGGAAACGCCACCAGAAAATCAACGCCAGCACGCATACGTAGATTGAGCCGATGCTCCAGACCGTGTAAATCCCGCCGCCCAGCCATTCTACGGCAATGTAGGACGGCACAACCATGATGCCAAAAGACAGGCCGGCAATGGTCCAGGTGACAAACCGGACGTCGCCGGCGCCGCGCAGCGCGCCGGAATAGATCACGTTCATCGTGTCCAGCAGGCTGTACGCCGCCACGAAAATCAGCAGAATCCTGCCGGTGGAAATGATCTCTGCCGCTTCGCCCGGCGGCCCACCCGGCGGCAGGAACATCAACAGCAGCGGCCGGGGCAGCAGGACCAGGATGAGCGCCATTGCGCCCATATAAAGAGTGGTCAGATGGAGGGCGCAGCGGGTTGATTCCACGCCTTCGGTGGGCTTTTCGCGGCCGATGGCCTGGCCGACCAGCGTGGCGGTGGCGACGGACAACCCCAGCATGGGCATGAATACCAGCGAGTTGATGGAAAAAACGATGTTGCTGACCGCCAACTCCAACCGGCCCAGCCGTCCGATGATCAGGAGGAAGAAAGAAAAAGCCGTGATGTCAACGGCGACTTGTACGCCGCTGGGCAGGCCAAACCGCATCAGCCGCCGGAATGCCGCCGGCTCCAGCCGCCACTGGCTGATGACCCCGTGGGCTAGCTCGTTTTTACGCCGGAAGATCATGGCCGCCAGCAATACGCATATGAAAACCTGGCTGATGACCGTGGCGCCGGCGGCGCCGGCCACCCCCAGTTCCGGCATCAGCCACCAGCCGTTGATCATGATGTAATCCAGAGGGATGTTCAATAACGCGCCGGCGATGCTCACCAGCATAATCGGCCGGGTGACGCCGCGCCCGGAGAAATAACAGGCCAGCACGTCATGCAGGACATGCGGCAATCCGCCGAACATGAGGATGCGGAAATAGACAACCTCCAACTCCCGGATCTCCGGGGCATGGCCGATGAAGTCGAATAAAGGCCGCGCCAGGGCGGCGCCGCCGGCCAGCAGACCGCCGGCCAGCAGCGTGAAATAATGCGCCTGCCACAACGTGCGCCCGATTTGCCGCGGCTGGACGGCCCCGGCATACTGGGCAATAAACGTGCTGGCATAACTGCCGATGCCGCCGAAAAACGCCAGAAAAACGAAGGCCATCGCTCCCGCCGGACCGGCCGCGGCGATAGCGTCCACGCCGTACCGTCCCAGGAACACCCGGTCGGTGAAGAGCATCAGGGTGGTTGCGCCCATGCTGATTACCAGCGGGAGGCCCATACGCAAGACCGCCGCGTAACCATATGGCGCGTGCCAGCGTTTTTTGATGTAATTCCAGGACATGGAAGCAATTATTGACAGGAAATGTGGGAAATAGCCACAAAAATGCACAAGGGGCACAAGATTTTCAGATCACGAACGATTGCTATGTCCGCATAGCGGACAGCGCGGCAGCTTTCACCATCCGCTGCAATTGCATTACACCCATGCTTTTTACAGTCCCGCCGTAGCTTCTTCAGCGAAGGCGGGTGGCTCATCCCTCCATCCACTTATCCGGTTCCGTGGAAAATAATCCCCGTCTTCTTTGTGGCTTGGCGCCTTTGCAAGAAAATATAGCGGTTTTTTATGGGATGCTACTGAATTCTTTCAAAACGTAAATTTTGAAATTTGCTCGGAATACCGATTTTGCTTGTGTTTGGCAACGTGTTTCATAAAGTATGTTGCATTCGCCCGGCGGAAGAACAGCCCAATCAGCCGCGGCGCCGGATTTGGCCTCGCGTCATTCAGGAAGGAACATGCATGAAAGCAGTGGTTTTGGCATATCACAATATCGGGTGCGCCGGTTTGGAAGCCCTGTTGCGCCATGGCTTCGATGTCCAGGCGGTTTTCACCCATAAGGACGATCCGGGTGAGAAAATCTGGTTCGGCTCGGTGGCGGAACTGGCGGCCCGGCATCATCTGCCGACTTACGCCCCGGACAACATCAACCATCCCATCTGGCGCGACCGCATCCGGGCGTTGCAGCCGGATGTGATTTTTTCGTTTTATTACCGCAACATGGTCAAGGCGGATATCCTCAATATCCCGCCCCGCGGCTGCCTGAACCTGCATGGGTCGCTGCTGCCCAAGTATCGCGGCCGCTGCCCGGTGAACTGGGTGCTGGTGAACGGCGAAAAGGAAACCGGCGTAACCTTGCATTACATGACGCCGAAACCCGATGACGGCGACATCGCCGCCCAGGTCAAGGTGCCGATTGCCGGCGACGACACGGCCGCCGTTTTGTTTGACAAGATGACCGCCGCGGCCGTCCAATTGCTGGACGAAGCGCTGCCGCTTCTGAAAAATGGCAAATTGCCCCGCCAGCCGCAGGATCATACCCAGTCCTCGTATTTCGGCGGCCGCCGGCCGGTGGACGGTGAAATTGACTGGCGCCAGGATGCTGCGGCCATCTATAACCTGGTGCGCGCGGTGACGCGTCCGTATCCGGGCGCCTTTACCTTCCTGGGCAATCGCCGCCTGCTGGTCTGGAGCGCGGCCGTGGCGCCCGCGGCCAAAAAGGCGTCCGTGCCCGGCACGGTCTTGAGCGTGAACCCGCTGATCGTCGCCGCTGGAAAAAAATCCTTGCGCATCGAACAGGCCCAGCCGGAGGACGATATCCCCATGGATGGGACACAGGCGGCCGCGGCGATGGGGTTGACCGCGGGCGCCGTTCTGGGGCGCCGTGCGGTGCAGGCGAAACGCAAGACCAGCGTCCTGATCCTGGGCGTCAACGGCTTTATCGGCAATGCCTTGAGCGAGCGCCTGCTGGAATCGAAGCATTATGTGGTCCATGGCATGGATTTGCACTCCGATAAGATTGCGCGCCTGATCGGCCAGCCGGATTTCTTCTTCGATGAGGGCGACATTTCCATTCATCGCGAGTGGATTGAATATCATGTCCGCAAATGCGATGTGATTCTGCCGCTGGTGGCCATTGCCACGCCGATCGAATATACGCGCAATCCGCTGCGGGTGTTCAACCTGGACTTCGAGGAAAATCTGCGCGTGGTGCGCTATTGCGTGAAATACGGCAAACGTATCGTCTTCCCATCCACTTCCGAGGTTTACGGGATGTGCGATGACCAGGAATTTGACGAGGACAACTCCCGCCTGATCCTCGGTCCCATCCGGATGCAACGCTGGATTTATTCCTGCTCGAAACAGCTCCTGGACCGCGTGATCTGGGCTTATGGCCAGAAGGAGGGACTGCGTTTCTCGCTCTTCCGCCCGTTCAACTGGATCGGGCCGCGCCTGGACAGCCTGACTTCCGCCCGCATCGGCAGCTCCCGCGCCATCACCCAGTTGATCCTTAATCTAGTGGAAGGCACGCCCATCCGGCTGGTGGACGGCGGCGCCCAGAAACGCTGCTTCA
>CAZYXU010000217.1:0-5394 GCA_964650945.1 uncultured Verrucomicrobiota bacterium
CCAGGCTGATCATCATCGGCTGGCGGCGGTAGTGCCAGAATTTAAGCCAGCCGAACGCTCCCAGGCAGATGGAATAAGCCAGCACGCGGAACAACTGGATCACGCCGACCAGGCTGCGGCTGAATCCCAGTTGGTTTTTTGCGACGATGGGAAATACATTCATAAACACGCCCAGGGAGATGAAGACGGCAAAGGCGCCCACCCAGCCGGCGACCGCCAGCGATCTGGGCGCGGACACGGCGCCGGCAGGTTCGCGGTCCGGCGCCGGGGCATCGTCGGCGAGGTGCGGCAGCGCCAGGATGGCGCCCAGGATCAGGCAGGCGGCGGACAGGTAAATGGTGGCGGAGACGGCCAATGGCAGGACGGTGTGAATGTCGCTGAGCCAGCCGGCCAGTCCCTGGCCGAGAATGGAGCCGCTGCTCCAGGACAGGCTGAACCAGCCCAGGGCGCGGCCCAGGCGCGGACCCTCGATTCCGGCCGACAGCCACCCCATGATCGGCGGCCAGAACAGGGCCACCGACAGCCCGAAAAGGGCATAAAAGAATCCGGCCCACAACAGGGTCGGCGCCAGGCAGATGGCATATACCGTAACGGCGAGCAAGCTTGTGGCCGCCAGCAGGCTGTGGCGCGGATGCACGCGGGTCGCCAAAGGCCGCAGCAAGAAGCATCCGATAACGTAAAATACCGACCAGACGGCGGCCACCATGCCGACCTGGGCCGGCGTGGCGCGCAAGCGGTCATCGGCGAAAAACACCATACCCAGGACCGCCATGCCGCCAGCCAGCCCGGCGAGGAAGGCCATGGGATAGATCACCGCCGTTTTGCCGATCGGCGAACTTAAAAGCCGCTGAAACTGGAAACGCTGGGTTATAAATTGCAATGGCACAAATGATTCCTTATCCGGGCAAGGTGATGACGGCGTTTTAGATGCAGTTTCCGCCCAAGACTGGCGCGGCAGGCGTCAAAGGCGGAGATTGCCAGAGTGCTGCGACGCTGTCAAGTTGCGCCTTGGCAGAAATAAACGGAAAACAGTCGAAAAATTAATTTGAATCCTGTATAACACCTGCGGGCTTCCCATAGCCGGGGGAAACGATCGAGTTGATTTATTGAAGGAAGATAAAATGCAATATCGCGATTTGGGCCGGACGGGGCTGAAGGTATCTTCGCTCGCCTTGGGCTGCATGCGGTTCGATCCGGAACAGCCGGAATTGGCGGCGCAGATTGTGGACGCGGCGATCGCCGCCGGCGTCAATTATTTCGAAACCACGCGCGGATATATCGGCGGCCGGTGCCAGCACCTGACCGCGCCCGGGTTGAAAGGCTGGAGCCGCGGCTTGATCGTTTCCGGCAAAGCGGGCGTCAACGAAGAAACCACCGCCGCGAGTTACCGCGCCGAGATTGAGCTGCAAATGCGGATTTTGGGCGTGGATTACCTGGAGTTCTTCCAGGTCGGTTGGTTCAGCCTGGCCAAGCTGGCGTTGCTGACGAAAAAGGGCGGCGCGCTGGAGGCCTTGAACCAGGCCCGGAGCGAAGGCCTCATCGGCCATATCGGCTTCACGGGGCACGATACGGCGGAAAATTTCATCCAATGCATCGAAACCGGGATTTTTGACAGCATCACCGTGCCCTACAACATGCTGAACCGCGCCTATGCGCCGGTGATCAAGCGCGCGGGCGAGTTGCGCATGGGTGTCGTCGCCATGTGCCCGGTGGCGGGCGGGATGTTGTCCAGCCCCGCGCCCCAGTTGCAAAAACTGATCCCCGGCGGCGCGCAGACCACGGCCGGCGCGGCCTTGCGGTTTGTGCTGGCTAACCCGGATGTCAGCACCGCCTGCTCCGGCATGAATACGCTGGCAATGCTGCGGGAGAATCTGGCAACGGCCGAAAGTTTCCGCGGCGCCAACGCGGCGGACTGGCGGCGGATGGACGCGATTCTGGACGAATTTCAGGCGCTGGGCGCGAAGTTTTGCACCATGTGCGGCTATTGCAAGGAATGCCCCCATGGCGTGGACATCCCCGGCAACTTCCGGCTCTACAACCTGTACAAGGTTTACGGCATGACGGACTGGGCGCGGGCGCAGTATGCGGCGCTGGAACCCGGCAAGCGCGCCGAAGCCTGCCGGCGCTGCGGCGTCTGCGAGCCGAAATGCCCGAATGACCTGCCGGTCATGGACCAGTTGGAGGAAGTCGCGCGGATCTTGAAGTGAAACGAAAAGCGCAATGTTCTTACAGTGTTTTTTATGATTTGGCAGATTCCCGGATATGGCAAAATCATTCATGGCAGAATCATTGCCGGGCAAGAGTTTTTAAGATTATGTAACAAAAAAAATGTTTCTGACGTCAATGATTCTGCCAATTACGGGAACATCAATAAGGGAAAATGGCATGACTAATCAAACAGGATTGAACGATCAAAAGCAAGAGGACGGCCAGTCCGCCGGCATGGAATACCGCCCGTTAGGCCGGACGGGATTGCAGGTGTCCGCCGTCAGCCTGGGCGCCTGGGAAATCGGCGGGGCGGTGAACCTGACTTTCGACAAGCTCGGGACCATCGCCCACGGCTGGGGCCGCACGGACGACCGCGCTTCGCTGGATTTGATTGACCGCTGCCGGCAGGCGGGCGTGAATTTCATCGACACGGCGCCGATTTATGGCGATGGGCACAGCGAGGAGCTGGTCGGCCGCGCGCTGCGCGGCTGCCGCCATGAGTGGGTTGTCTGTACCAAGGGCGGCCATGGCGCGACGGCCGGGCGGGCCTGGTCGGATTTCAGCCGCGCGCGCCTGCTGGCGCAAATTGACGAAAGCCTCCGGCGGCTGCAGATGGATGCGGTGGATGTTTACCTGCTGCACGGACCCAGCCGGGAGGATATCGCGCGCGGCGAATGCCTGGAAGCCTTGCAGGAAATCCGCCGCCAGGGCAAGGCGCGTTTCGTGGGCGTATCGCTGGGATTAAACGATGTCGGTTGCGCCTTAATCCGCCAGGGCGCGGTGGATGTGTTGCAGCAGTCCATCAGTTTGCAGACGCCGGCGGCGATCGCGGAATTACTGCCGGCGGCCGCGGAAAAAGGGGTGGGGATCGTGGCCCGCGGGGTGTTTGGCGCGGGATTTCTGGCGGGCAGCCTGCCGGCGGACAGCGCCTTCGCCGCCGACGACCGGCGCGGCTGGCAGAACATGGAGAGTAAACGCGTGCTGGCGGAGAAAGGCGCGGCGCTGCAAGCCCTGGCCGGCGGAACTTATACGAGCGCGCAACTGGCGCTGCTGTTTGTCCTGCAATACCCGGCCGTGTCCACCGTGATTGCCGGCACCAGCCGCTGGCAGCACATGCGCGAGAATATCGCCGCTCTGCAAGCTCCGCCGCTGACCGCGGACCTGCGGCGGCAACTGCAGGTCTTGGCCGGAGCCTGACCGGCTGCCGCTCGTCCGCTATTTTATCAACGGTTGCGCCTGACTGCCGTTTGCGGGCAGCGCCGGCCAAATCATTCCGGATTCAGACGCAATGCCTGCCGCACCGCGCCGGCGAGGTTTGGATATATTTGTAAATGTTGCAAGGCCACAGCCATCTGGCGCAGCGCCGGCGGGATGAACCGGGCGAAGCGCCGGGTGGCCGGATCGGCGCCCAGCCGGCCGTAGGCCCCCAGCGCCTGCGCCAAACGCTCCACGGCGGCATGCCAGAATATATTTTCGGTAACCTGCCGGCCGGCGGGCAGGCAACGGTTATAATACGCCAGCATCTCCAACATGCCATTCGCGGGCAATTCCACGTAGGGATCGCATAGCAGCGATGCCAGGTCATACGCCGCCGGCCCGCGCCGCATGCCCTGGAAATCGATAAAACATGGCGTCCGCCCGCGGTACAGGATGTTGGTGGATTGCAGGTCGCGGTGGATCAAAACCTGGGGGCTGGCGCGCAAGGCCGCGGCAGTTGCGGCAAGTTCCGCCAGGATGCGTCGGGTGAGAGATTCTCCGCAGGCCATATGCCGGTTCAGGAACTGCCGGACAAAAAACTCGCGTTCCCACTTGTATAACCGCGGCGTGAATCCGGCGGCCATTTTTGCCTTGCGCCGGACGGCCAGGCGGCCGCCCTGGCTGTGCAGGCGCAGCAGGTTGTCGAGCACGGGATGATACAGGCGCCGGACGGCCGCCGGCCGGCGCGCCCGCGGATCGTTCAACCGGCTTTCCAGTGACGCCTGGCCCAGGTCTTCCAGTAGAATTAATTTTTGGCGCGGGCAATCGAGCACCAGGCGCGGCACATCCACCCCGGCCGCCTCCAGCAGCCGGGTATGCCGGGCATACCATCCGTTTTCCGCCCGCTCCAGCCGGTATTGAATCATGATGGCGCTCCGGTCGCCGTACGCCAGCCGCGTGAAGGTGCGTGCCGAGCCGCGCGGCTCGAGCGGGATGACGACCGCGGCCGCCGCCGGCCAGCCCAGGTGCGTCAGCGCCGTTTGCAGCGCCGGCGCATGGCCCAGGCATTCCGCCCGGACCGCCAGGCAGGGGACATGATGGTTGACGGCGCACCCCCGCCCGACGATGGCGTCATGGACCACGGCGTTTTTGCCCAGCCGCGCCCCGCTCCAGATCACGGCCCGCGCCACATCCGCTCCGGGCGCGACCCGCGCATCCGGCGCCGCGGCGATGAAATTATGGGGCGCGGACTGTTTTTCCGCGACGGCGCCCGGGGCTGCCGGGCTGAGCGCCGCGCAGTCCGCATGCGCCGCCAGGTAGGATTCCGGAGCGCCCAGGTCGTTCCAGTAAGCATCCCGCGGACAGACCCCGGCAATGCGCCGCCCACCCGCCCGGGCCTGTTCATACGCGTCAATGATCGAGGCCGGGCCGGATACCGGCAGGAATTTTAAAATCTGCGGGGAAATCAGATGGAGGCCGGTGAAGGTAAAAGTCCCCGGAGCGCCGGGCGTCCGGCTGCGGAAATTCCGCACCCAGCCGTCCAGCATTTCCACGGTGCGCGGGCCGGCCCGATCCGTCAGCCAGAGCGTTGCCAGCGGTTCTCGCCGGCGCATGCAGCGCAGCAATTGGCGGATGTCGAGGTCGAAGGCAATGTCGGAATTGACCATCCAGAATGGGCGTTGATCCAGGAACCAGGCGGCGGCGCGCAGGGCGCCGCCGGTGCCGAGAATTTCCGGTTCGAAAGAAAAATTGACCCGCAACCCCGGCGGCGGCCGGCGGCGCAGATGTTCGAGAATATCGTGCGGGCGGTAATGCAGGTTGATCAGGACTTCCCGGACGCCCCATTGCGCGGCGCGCCATAAAACATGATCCAGCAGCGGCCGGTTCCAGAGCGGCATCAGGGGTTTGGGTGTGTCAAAGCTCAGCGGGCGCATGCGCGTGCCCAGGCCGGCGGCCAGGATGACGGCTTTGGTTGGGGCGGGGGTCATG
>CAZYXU010000218.1:0-5372 GCA_964650945.1 uncultured Verrucomicrobiota bacterium
TGTCCGCCCGCCGGACCACCGGGTCCAACCGCCGCCGCCCGTCCAAATCCAAGGCGTCGGCCATCCACGGCTGATTAACCCCGCTGCGGACGGCTCGCGGAACACTCGTCCGCCAACTGCCGCAAGCCGGGGCGAAGCTCGCGTTTCAAAGCAAGACCCGCCCGGCAGCCGGCCGGCGGCTCCGCCGGGTTCAGGGCGCAGTCGCCGGGGCCAGCACCAGGCGGAAACCCACCATGGAGTTTTTCTGCTCCGGGCGGGCGTAGCTGCGGCAGGTCAGGCGTAAAAATTCCTCCTCGAAATTGTTCCAGCCGCCGCCGCGCAGCACGCGGAACCGCCGGGAGTCGTCCAGCCAGTTGGCGCACCATTCCCAAACGTTGCCGCCCACGCCGTAGAGTCCCCAGGCATTCCGGCCGCTGGATTCCACCGGCGCGCTGACGATGTACCCGTCGTTATGCCCGCGGATATAATTCACATCCTCGAAAATCCGGTAAAGCAACCCCATGCCTTCCTCGCCCCGGTAATTCCAGTTGTTGGGCGGCGGCCATTGGTTGCCCCAGGGATAGCGCCGGCGCGCGCCGGCGGCGGCGTAAATCTCCCACTCCTGCTCGGACGGCAAACGGAAGGCGAATCCCGCCGGCATTTGTTTTTGATAATTGCGGTTCAGCCAGCCGGCGTAATTGCCGGCATCTTCCCAGGAAACCTCGACCGCCGGCTGGCGCAAGCCGGACAGGCTGTTGTTGTAATAAGGCACCGGGCGGTGCGCCAGGTCATACCGGCGATACTGGCCGTGGGTGACTTCATGGCGGCCTACCCAGATGCCCGCGGCGCCGATCCAGACCAGCTCGAGTTGCTCGCCATCGCCCAGGTCCAGCCGCCAGATCTGGCCCGGGGCCGCCAGATGCGCCGGCGGCGCGGCCGCCGCCGGCCCCGCCCAGCCCCACCCAAGCCCAACCGCCAGCATGATTTTCATCGCCATGCGCATTTAATTATCACCATAAATTGCGGATAGTGCACGCGCTACCCGCCGCGCATGCCAACCAAAACTCGTATGTTTTGAAGTTTGCCACAACCGGCCGCCAGTGTCAACTGCGGGCTGCGCCTGGATGGCCGGTTGACACACGGCGGGCATCGTAGTATGGTTTTGCCGTACCGGCAATTTGCCGGGAACCACAACACAGGAGATGCCGCTATGCAGGAACTTATCAATCAACTGGTGGCGAAACTGGGTGTTCAGGCCGGTCAGGCGCAGGGCGGGGCCGGGCTGATCTTCAAACTCGCACAGGAAAAGCTGGGCGGCGATTTTTCAAAGATCGCCGCGGCCGTTCCGGGCGTGAAGGATTTGATCGCCGCGGCGCCGCAAGCCGGCGGCGCCGCCAAAATGGTTGGAGGGCTGCTGGGCGCCATCGGCGGCGGCAAGGCCCAAGGGCTGGCGGACCTCGCGGGCCTTGCCGGCGGTTTTGCCAAACTCAAACTCGATGGCGGCATGGTGGCGAAATTCATCCCGATCGTGCTGGAATTCGTGAAGGGCCAGGGCGGCCAGGAGATCAGCGCGCTGCTGGTCAAGGTGTTGCAGAAATAGCGTTAAATTCACTGTCCGCTTTTCAAATTTTCCCTTTTGTGAATTTTGTGCCTCTTGTGGCTACTTTTAAAATCACCTCGTTCGTTTTGAAATTGGTTCCGCCGAACATTCACCCCAGCACTGCCTGGATTTTCGCGGACAAATCCTTGAGCAAAAACGGCTTCTGGATGAAAGGGTCGCCTTCATCCAAAAGCAGCAGATTTAGGGAATAGCCGGACATGTAGAGGCATTTCATGCCCGGGCGGGTCTGGTTGAGGCGCGCCGCCAACTCCCGGCCATTCAGCCCGGGCATGACCACGTCGGTCAGCAGCAGGTGAATTTCGCCGGTATATTCCCCGGCCTGAGCGATGGCTGCGTCGGGCGAACTGGCGATCAGCACCTTGTAACCCATCCCGGCCAACATGTTGCTGATCAGTTTTAAAACCAACTGCTCGTCTTCCACCAGCAGAATGGTTTCGCCGGCCGCGCGCCCGCCAGGCGCCGCCATGCCCGCCGCGGGGATGGTTTCCCTGGCCGCCGGCCGGGGCTGGAAAATTGTCACCGCCGTCCCCCGTCCAACGTGGCTGTCAATCTCGATCAGGCCGTGATAATGTTTGACAATGTCGTTAATCGTGGCCAACCCCAGCCCGGTGCCCTTCCCCAGTTTTTTAGTGGTGAAGAACGGCTCGAAGATTTGCGCGAGGGTTTCCGGACTCATCCCGCAACCGCTATCGCTCACCCTGATCCAGGAATACTCGCCCGGGGTAAAATTCTCATGGGCGGCGCAGTAGGCGTCGTCGCAAACCAGCGTGCCGGTTTCAATGACCACCCGGCCGATGTCCGCGATGGCATCCCGGGCGTTGACGCAAAGATTCGCCAGGATCTGGTCAACATGGACGGGGTCCATCAACACCGGCCACAAATTCTTCCCGGGCCGCCAGATCAATTCTATGTTTTCCCCGATCAACCGCCGGAGCAGCTTGAGCGAACCTTCAATGGCGGCATTCAAGTCCAGAACTTCCGGCGCAAACGACTGCTTGCGGGAGAAGGCCAGCAACTGCTTGGTAATGTTCGTCGAGCGCAGGGCGGCATCGTAAATTTCCTTGAGATCAGCCTGGAGTTCCGTCCCCGGTTCCACCCGCGCCAGCGCTTGTTCCGCATACCCCAGGATCACCCCCAGCATATTATTGAAATCGTGCGCCACGCCCCCCGTCAGCCGGCCCACCGCCTCCATTTTCTGGGCAACAATCAGCCGTTCCCGGAGTTTCTGCTTGTCCAGTTCGGCGATTTTGGACGCGGTGATGTCCATAATGTTGCCGGTCACCCGCAGCACCTTGCCGGCTTGCTTCACCGGCTGGCTGGTGGCCCTGATCCAGATATTTTCGCGATTGGGACGGATTAATCGCAGTTCCAGACTGAATGGCTCCCCGGCATCCATGGCGCGTTGGAAAGCGTTTTGGATGACCGGCGCATCCTGCGGGGCGTAGAAACTGGTGTCACGGATGAATTGGTTCGGGTCGTAATTGCGGTCCACCCCGTAAATGCGGTACATTTCATCGGTCCACTTGATCCGGCGGGTTTTGACATCGTATTGCCAGCCGCCCATCCGCGCGATCGCCTGGGTTTCGTTCAACAGCCGTCCGGCTTCCCGCAGGGACCTGGTTTGGGCGCTCACCTGCCGCCGCAAGACGAAGGCCACCAATCCGATCACGGCCAGCAGCCCGGAAACGGCCAGCAGCATCACCTTGATATAGGGCGGAATCAACGTCCGCGGCTTGATGTCCAGCCAGCGCCGCAGCGCGGCATAATACACCGAACGCGGGTTGTTTTTCATCGCGGCGACATGCCGGTTAAACACTTGGACCAGGCCGGGATTGACGCCGCGGGGGAAGGCGAAATACAGGCCGCCCGGCCGGAAGACAACATACGCCGGCACGATGTCCGCATCCCGCGCGGGGGAAAAGCTGAAAAACCGATCGGCCACCATCAGCTCGGCCCGGCCGGACCGGATGGCCTGCACCGTGGCGGCATAATCCGGGCAGGGGATCAGGGTGAATTTTATTCCCAGGGTCTGGCCGATTTCTTCGCGAAGATACTGCTCCTGCATGGAGCCTTCCAGCACTGCGATATTTTTCCCGTTGAGATCGTGGAGCGCATGAATCCGGCGCTGCGGAGTGGAATAGACATCCAGCCATGATTCCAGCACGGGCGCGCTGCCGAGCACATAGTTCGCCGCGCGTTTGTCCGAGTATGACATATCCACCATGACGTCGATTTCATGGTTGTCCAGGCGCCGGATGTTTTCCGACCAGGTGCCGTAAACATAGCAGATTTCCAGATTTTCGGACTGCGCGATCGCTTCAATGATTTCGACGAAAATCCCCCGCGCAATACCCTCGTCATCCCGGAATACCTTGGGGCTGTTCTGGTAGATGCCGACCCGCACCTTGCTTGCCGCGGCCGGCCAGGGCGCCAGCCCGGCCAGGGACAGCGCCAGCAACCATGCCAGACCGCCGCGTATTACGCAGGTGCATGCGCGCATTGGATGCCTCTTCAGCGAGCCAATAATCCGAATTTTCCTTCGCCGGCATTTTATCCTGCAAATCCGCGGCCGGCGGATCAACGGCGTTTTTCAATCAGCGCGTCGGCGATGTTGCGGCCGGCCTCGCGGTATTTTTTGGGCGAGAACCCGGTTTCGCCGGCGCCGGACCAGGGAATCTGCAGCGTCACGGCGCAGACGCCGTGCGGCCCGTCCGCCAGCCAGTCGTGAAAGGATCCGGCGCCGGGCACCGGCGCCGGGGCGGCGCGGGCAAATTCCGGCGCGGCAAATTCCGGGCCGAGTTTATGCTGCACCACGTGGGCCCACTTTAAAGCCTGGGCGTGCCATTCCGGGCGCCGCTGCGCATCCGGCAACTCGCAATAGATGCCGGACTTTTCATGCAAGGGCGCAGCCTGGAGATTGACGGCCAGCGCCGGCCGGCAGGCGGCGCGCCAGTGCGCGATGTCGCCGCCGAGCACGGCGGTTTCAGGCCGTGCGGGCGTATCCGTCCAATCGCC
Source organism: uncultured Verrucomicrobiota bacterium (assembly GCA_964650945.1). Classification (GTDB taxonomy): domain Bacteria; phylum Verrucomicrobiota; class Kiritimatiellia; order JAAZAB01; family JAAZAB01; genus JAXGPF01. Next base: position 4,616 of record CAZYXU010000218.1, read on the forward strand.
GGCAAGATCGGGCGCGGAATGCCAGGCGCCCGCCTGCGCGGCATCCGGGTCGGCCAGGGCAACGGCCCAGATCAAAAAGGGATTGTTTTTGGCGCCGGCGAACCGCTGCAACATACCGTCCAGCACCCAGGCCGCCGGCATGTCGCACCCGCGCGCGCGGGCGACGAGGTACAAGCCGCCGGGGAACCGGGCGCCGGCGTTATATTCGTTGGCCAGCCGCACGAGGGGGTTGCCGCCGGCCGAAAGGCCGATGGTGTCGGCATGCCAGAAGCCGCGGCTGCGTTCCAGCAACTGCCGCAGATCGCCGTCGGCATACGGAAATCCCAGCGCCACTTCCATGGGCGCCGCCGGCGGGTTAACCGTCCACACGGCTGCGGCCCGGCCATCGGGCGCCAACTCCGGCTTGCCGGCGGGCAGCCGCATCCACCATTGCCCGGCCGGCTTGAACACCGGGCAGCATTCGCCCGGATGCTTGGCCCCGGCAAGCGTCTCGTAATGATCCAGCACCAGGCGTAATTTGCCGGATTCCGCAACCGCGGCGGCGCCGGGCGCCGGGCTGATCCGCAGGCAAAACCACAGCGGGCGGCCGCCGCGGGGATTGGGGGTAAACCGCACTTCAGGCGCGCTGCCGGAGATCACCTGCACCGCGGCGGAGTTGCCGCCGTCGAATTGCGAGTCAACCTCCCATGATTGTTGAGTGACCATATGTCATTTATAATCGATCCCGGAGTGGAATTCAATGCCTAAATTTCACGCG
>CAZYXU010000219.1:0-5304 GCA_964650945.1 uncultured Verrucomicrobiota bacterium
GCGCCGGTGGGCGGGGCTAATCTCAAGATTGCCCCGCTCCCGGCAAACCCGCCCGCAGGGGCGCGCCGCGCGCCAGACGCCCCAAAATCGCCGCCGCCTTTTTCAAACGGAATTCACCACGCACGTCAACAAGCATCGGCACATCACATCAAAGAATTTGTCTTACACCCTCATCTGACTGCGGCTTTAATTACACTAAACACACTAAAAGCCATTGACCGCTGCCGCCCAAAATCTTATACTCCGGGACAATGAATGGCCATCCTGTGTGGCGATGATCATATAAGCATCAACCGGAGTTTGTGTTATGGACGAAACAAGCGGGGATAAAAACGCGCCGGCGGCTGGCGGCGGGCGCGCGCGGCTCCTGCTGACCGCCATCGCCTTGCTGGCCTTGGTGATGTTGGGGGCGGTTTTGTATCTGCAGTATGCCGAATACAAGTATTACCAGGAGCCGCCTTCAGTTTGGCCTGGCGCCGGCGCCGCCAGCGCCGCCACCGCCCCGGCTCCGGCGCCGGCGTCCGCGCCACTGGCCTTGCCGCCGCCGTCAACTTCCGCCCTGCCGGTCCTTGAGCCAGTTGCCCCGGCGCCGGACGCTGCCGTCGCCGCCCCGGCGGCGCCGGAAGCTGAACCCGCCGCCGCGCCGGCTTCCGCGCCGGCGGATGAGCCTTGAGCGGCTGATGGCGCCCGGCTGCCATGACAGGCACGGGGTTCCGGGTTGACTGCTTATGAAAAAAACCTTTGTGCTGGATACCAACGTTTTATTGCATAATTTCAGCGCGATCGAATCCTTTGAAGATAATATTGTTGTTTTGCCGATGGCCGTCATCGAGGAGTTGGACCGGTTTAAATCCAACAACGACGAACTGGGGCGCAATGCCCGCCAGGTGATCCGGCGGCTGGATCATCTGCGCAAAAACGGCCGGCTGGGCGACGGCGTGCCCATGGAAAACGGCGGGGTTTTGAAGATCGTGCTGGACAACGGCATTCCCGCGCCGCCCGGCCTGCAAAGCAACATCATGGACAACCGGATCATCCGGGTGGCTTACAACATCCAGCAGTCCGGCAACCGCGTGATCTTTGTTTCCAAGGACATCAATGCCCGCATCAAGTCCGATGCGCTGGGCATTGAGACCATGGATTTTGAAAAGCATAAGGTCAATTTTGACGAGTTGTTCACCGGCTACCGCGAGCTGGCGGCGACGGCGGCGGAATTGGATGAGCTGCAGCGGCAGGGCCGCCGCCCGCTGCACGGCATGGAAGTTTATCCCAACGAGTTCGTGGTGTTCACCGCGGCGGAAGATCCCCAGCACACCCTGCTGACGCGCGCCCATGGGCAGGAGGAACTGGCGCTGTTGGCCGATGTTTCGGAAAAGGTCTGGAATATCAATCCCCGCAGCCGCGAACAGCGCCTGGCGCTGGATTTGCTGATGGACGAGAATGTTGCGCTGGTGACGCTGGTCGGCCAGGCCGGCACCGGCAAGACCCTCCTGGCGCTGGCCGCCGGCCTGGAACAGACCGCCAAAGGCAAGCATTATGACAAAATGCTGGTGTCGCGGCCCATCATCCCGCTGGGCAAGGATATCGGGTACCTGCCGGGCGACAAGGACAGCAAGCTGGTCAACTGGATGCAGCCGATCTTCGATAACCTGGCTTACTTGATGCGCGACGGCAACGACACCAAGTACTCCGTCCGCGAAAAAATGGAAAAATTACAGCGCGACCGCGTGGTGGAACTGGAGGCCTTGACCTATATCCGCGGGCGCTCCATCTCGCGCCAGTACGTGGTGATTGACGAGGCGCAGAACCTGACGCCGCATGAGGTCAAAACCATCGTCAGCCGCGCGGGCGAGGGCACCAAGATGGTGCTGACCGGCGACCCGTCCCAGATCGACAACCCGTACCTGGACTCCAACAGCAACGGCCTGACCTATGCCGTGGAGCATTTAAAGTCTTCGCCGATTCAGGGGCATGTCACGCTGTTACAAAGCGAACGCAGCGCGCTGGCGGCGCTGGCCGCCGATTTTTTGTAACATCTTTTTGCAGCGCCGCCCCGGCAACAGTTCCCGTGCCTATTTGGGCTGTTCCGGCTTGTCCTTGTCCGGGTCCATACCTTCGGCGCGGCCTTTTTTAAACTCGCTCAGGCTGCGGCCCAGCGCGCGCGCCAGGTCCGGCAGCCGCCGGGCGCCGAAGAGCAGGATGATCACGGCAACGACGGCGACAATTTCCCAGAATCCAAAGCGCATGGCTTCCCCTCCGATAACTTGCGGAAATTCCGATTGCAGCCAGTACCCACTCCGGCTATTATGCCGCAATCACACGCATTCTGCAACAACTATGCACAATCCCGATGAAATGTTCATGCAGTTGGCCCTCCGCCAGGCCGCTCTGGCGGCGGACGACGGCGATGTGCCGGTCGGCGCGGTGATTGTCCGCGGCACGGACGTGATCGGCCGGGCGCACAACCAGGTGGAATTGCTGAAGGATCCCACCGCGCATGCCGAGATGATCGCCATCACCCAGGCGGCCGTGGCGGTGGGCGACTGGCGCCTGACCGACACCACGCTTTATGTCACCAAGGAACCCTGCCCGATGTGCGGCGGCGCCATCGTGCTGGCGCGCATCCCCCGCGTGGTCTTCGGCGCCAGCGATCCCCAGACGCCTTTCGCCGCGGCCGGGGTGGAAGTGACGGCGGGGGTGTTGGGCGGGGAATGCGCGGAAATCCTGCGCGATTTTTTCCGGCGCCTGCGCGAAGCTGACCGCCGCACCGGCGTTGCTCCATGATCGCCAGCATGCTAATCAACCAAGGATATTGGATAATCACCAAAGAATTTGTCATACTCCCGGCAACCAATCGGATGGCGGTTATTGCTTGACAGGCGAGGGATTTTTATCCGGATATTGGCCGACGATGTTGGACTCGCCGCTGGCCTGTAGTAGCGCCACGATGTGGCGCATCCGGATGCCGAACGCCAGCCTTCGCCCGGTTTCAGCGCGACACGCGGTTCGGCCGCGACACGCGGATTTAACCTCACACACCCCCACACTCACATACTCACACACACTCCTCGTGGGAGCGGCGTTACACGCCGCGATCACAGAAGGCAGCCGCCTGACAAAGGTCCGGTGTCGGACGGTTCTTCATTGACAGGACGGACGGCTTTGCTATAACAATAGGCGTTGATTTTCCGGTGATTCTCACGCATTAACGCTAAATAGGAGGTTGTTGCCATGGCTGTTTATGATCTTACCCCGGTGGATGTCCCGCCGGTCAACACCAAGTACCGCACCATCAAAACCAAGCTGCCGGTGCCCGAATCCCTGCCGATTTTTGAAAAATTGCGCCAGTCCGAGCCGCAATCCATGATGGGGCAGCCGCCGATCGTCTGGCACAAGGCCGAGGATATTACCGTCAGCGACCGCTGGGGCAACCGCTGGATTGACTGGTCATCCGGCGTGCTGATCACCAATATCGGCCACGGCCGCAAGGAAATCCGCGACGCCTTGATCGAGATGATCAACCAGGGCCTGCTTTCAACCTATGTGTTTGTGCATGAAAAGCGCGCGGAATTGACCGCCCTCCTGCAATCCCTGGCGCCCGACCCGGCCAATTACACGGTCTTCCTGCTGAGCGCCGGCGGCGAAGCCACCGAAAACTGCATCAAACTGGCCAAGACTTACGCGCGGGAGAAGCATGGTCCGCAAAAGCGTTATTTCATCACCTTCAACAACGCCTTCCATGGCCGCACCATGGGCGCTCAACTCGCCGGCGGCATGCCGAAACTGAAAATCTGGATGGGCGAGAGCGACCAGACCTTCATCCAGACGCCCTTCCCGGACGGCTACAAGAATACCAACCAGTCGTTCGACCAGTTCCTGCAGACCTTGCGCGACCGGAACATCAAGCCGGATGAAGTCGCCGGCGTGATGACCGAAAGCTACCAGGGCATCGGGCCGGACTTCCTGCCGGTGGAATACGCCAAAAAACTCGAGGCCTTCTGCCGCGAACACGACATTGTGCTGTGCTTCGATGAAGTCCAGGCCGGGTTCGGCCGCACCGGCAAGATGTTTTGCTTCCAGCACTACGGCGTCAAGCCCGACCTGATCGCCTGCGGCAAAGGCATTTCCTCCTCGCTGCCGATTGCGGCGGTGATCGGCCGCCGCGACATCCAGGGATTGTACGCGCCGGGCTCCATGACTTCCACCCATTCCGGCTCGCCCCTGCCGGTGGCGGCGGCGGTCGCCAACCTGAAAGTGTTGCTGCGCGAAAAGCTGGTGGAAAATGCGGCCGCCATGGGCGAAATCCTGGTGCCGGAAGTGCATCGTATTCAGAAAAAATACCCGGCCGTGCTGGGTTGCGCCCAGGGCAAGGGTTTGGTGGCCGGCATCCAGGTGGTCAAGTCCGGCACCAAGCAGCCCAATCCCGAACTGGCGCAGCGGATCAACGTCGCCTGCTTCCAAAAAGGCCTGCTGATGTTCGCGCCGGTGGGCATTGGCGGCGAATGCCTGAAGATCGCGCCGCCCCTGACGATCAAGCAAGATGCCCTGCGCGAGTCCATCCAGGTTTTCGAAGAGGCGATTGACGAAGTGGTGGGCGGGAAGAAATAAATTCAGGTTCAGTATTTCCGTATTCAGGTAAAATAATCTGCGAAAATCTGCGTAATCTGTGGATAAAAAATAATCCGCGGATGACACAGACGAGAGGGCGTGATATATGAACCAGGAAACGGAAATACGCGCAGCGGTCAGTGAATTAATGGCGTCCACGCCGATCACGGACATCCACACCCATACCTTCGATCCGGCTATGGGGCCGTTGCTGCTCTGGGGGATTGACGAATTGCTGACGTATCATTATCTCCTGGCGGAGGTAATGCGCGCCCGGCCGGACTGGGATTGCCGGCAGTTCCTCGCCGAATCCAAAACGCGTCAGGCGGATTTGATCTGGGAAGAGTTGTTTGTCAAACGCTCCCCGGTATCCGAGGCCTGCCGCGGCGTGGTCACGGTCCTGCAGGCGCTCGGGCTGGATGTGGCGACGCGTTCCCTGAAAACCTACCGCGATTATTTTGCCCGGCAGAACGTCCGGGACTACACCGACCGCGTCTTTGCGCTGGCCGGCGTCCAAAAGGTTTACATGACCAACGATCCGCTGGACCCGGCGGAGCAGCCCGTTTGGATCAAGGGGTTCCGGCGCGATCCCCGCTTCCTGGGAGTGCTGCGCCTGGACAGCGCCCTGATGAACTGGCCCACCGGGGCGGAGCGGCTGCACAAGCTGGGCTATAAGGTGGACACCTCGCTTTCCGG
>CAZYXU010000220.1:0-5238 GCA_964650945.1 uncultured Verrucomicrobiota bacterium
CTATAGTCTACAGCCTTCAGCCTACAGTCTGAGCATCCTGTGGGATGCTAATGAAATTTGCTCTCGTGACTCAACCATCTAAAAAGGTTAGGGATGATCATCCGCGGCGGGGCGGCTGCGCTGTGCCATCGGTAATGGCGCGTCCGCCGTTGCCGATGACGGCTGAAGAACTTCAGCGGCGCGGCTGGTCGGCATGCGATGTCATTCTGGTCACCGGTGACGCTTATGTGGATCACCCGGCGTTCGGCGTGGCGCTGATCGGCCGGTGGCTGGAACACCTGGGATATCGGGTGGGGGTCATCGCCCAGCCTGACCCGCGGCGGGTGGAGGATTTTCGCGTTCTGGGCCGGCCCCGGCTTTGCTGGGGAATAACCGCGGGCAATGTTGACAGCGAACTGGCCTTGTTGACCGTCATGCGCAAACGCCGCCGCGACGATCCTTATGCGCCCGGCGGGCGGGCGGGTCTGCGGCCGCGCAACGCTTCGATAGTCTACACCGCCGCCGCGCGCCAGGCCTTCAAGGGCGTGCCGGTGGTGCTGGGCGGGGTCGAGGCATCGTTGCGCCGGTTTCCATATTACGATTTCTGGACCGACCGTGTGCGCCGGTCAATCTTGTTCGACGCCAAGGCGGATGTTCTGGTTTACGGCATGGCGGAACGCGCGCTGGCCGCGGTGATGGAGCGGCTGGCGGCCGGGCTGGACACGCGGGGACTGGCCGGCACCGCGGCGATTTTCAATCAAATACCGGATCTGCCGCCCGGCGCCGCCGTCCATTTGCCGGCGTTCGAGGATGTCAGCCGCGCGGATGATTCCGGGCGCCGGCAGTTTATGGAGATGGCGCGGATGATCGAAGCCGGGCATCATACGCCCGCTGCCGCCGGCGCTCCCGCCGCCGCGCCCGTACTCCTGCAGCCAAGCGGCGGCCGCTGGCTGGCGGTGTATCCGCCGGCGGCGCCGCTGACCACCGCGGAAATGGATACGCTCTACCAACTGCCGTTCACACGCCGGCCCCATCCGCGCTACCAGGGCCGGCGTATTCCGGCGTTTGACATGATTAAAAACTCCGTGACCACCCATCGCGGGTGCTATGGCGCCTGCCGTTTTTGCGCCTTGCGCGCGCATCAGGGGGCGCACATCAGTTCGCGCTCGCTTGGCGGCATTGTTGCGGAAATCCGCCGGATCGCCGCCCGGCCGGATTTCGACGGCGTCATCACCGATCTGGGCGGGCCGTCCGCCAATATGTTCGCTTCCGCTTGCGCCCGCGGCAATTCCTGCCGGCGGCCGGCCGGCGCCTGCGTGCATCCGATCGTTTGCAGCAATCTGCGCGTCAACCACCCGGCGCTGATCGAGCTGTTGCGGGCCGCGCGGGCAGTTCCCGGTGTCAAACACGTCTTTGTTGCCAGCGGTATCCGGTTTGACCTGGCGCTGCTGCCGGGCGGAACGGAATGGCTGCGCGAACTGCTGGCGCAAGGGCATGTGGGCGGCCGCCTGAAAATCGCGCCGGAGCATGTGGTGGACAGCGTGTTGCGCGGCATGGGCAAACCGGCGGCGGAGGTGTACCAGCGGTTTGTCGAATTGTTCAAGGTACAGGCGCGCGCGGCCGGCGCGCGCGCCGGCCTGACCGAATATTTTATCAGCGGCCATCCCGGCTGTACGCTGGACGATATGCGGAAGCTGGCCGCATATCTTAAAGCGGCCGGGCTGCGGCCGGAGCAGGTGCAGGATTATTACCCCGCGCCCCTGACCATGAGCGCCGCCATGTTTTACACCGGCCTGGAACCGGAAGGCCTGCAGCCCATCCACATCCCGCGTTCCGACCGCGAAAAGGCGCAGCAGCGCGCGTTGCTGCTGGGGCAGCTTCCGCAATGCCGCCGGAACCCTGCCGGCTAAAGCTCGAAATATTTGCGCCGCACCACCTTCAACTTGCAGGAAGCCAGGTTGCGGGGCAGGTAAACGCCTTCGGCGTTGGTGCGCATGACGCCTTCATAGTAGGTGAAAACCGCCCGGGCGCCGTGGAAGCAGATGCTGTAATAGCAGTTGGTGGGGACGCTGTCCGGCTCCAGCAATCCATGGCGCCGCCAGGTCGCGCCATGATCGTCGCTGACGGCGATGGCCAGCGGGCGCCGCCAGCTCCATTGCAGGTGTCCCATCGGGATGCCGGTGCGGTCGTTGAACAGCATGACCAGGCGGTCGCCGCCCGGCAACCGCTTGATGCTTTGCGGACCGTTCGGCATGGCAAATTCGGGGATGGCCTGAAACGGCGACCAGGTTTCTCCGCCATCGCGCGTGAAGGCGCGGTAGGCGTAACCGCCGTTCGAACGGCACCACATCATCACACGCCCGTCGGCCAATTCCACCACGCCCGGCTCCTGGCATTGCACCTGCCGTTCCCGGATATGCCGCCAGGCTTCCGGTAAACGCTTGTCAACCAATTGCGGCCGGCGCACGTTGGCCGGTTCGATCCGGATTTCCCGGGCGCCCAGCCGCCAGCTTGCGCCGGCATCGTCGGAAATCACGCAGCCGCAGACTGATGGCTGGGCGAGCGCAATGGATGTTCCATGGAAAGCGTAGGGCGCCAGCAGCCGGCCGGAGCGCAATTGCACCAGCCGGTCGTTGTTGATGACAAAATAGCCCGGCCGTTCGATCATCCGCGCCGGCTTGGTCCAGCGGCGGGCATTGCCGGCGGCAGTCATAAAATAAGGACGGCAGTCATCCTGTGACTGCTTGCGTAAAAATATCCCCGCCAGCCGCCCGTCCTGCAGCGGCAGCAGGCTGATGGACATCAGGTTCAGGACTCCCCGGGGTGTCGGCAGGAATACCCGCGGTTTGGACCAATGCCGGCCGCCATCCCGCGAGCGGCGTTCGATTAGCGTGGCGGGAGCGCTGTCGCCGGACCCATGAAAACTTCCGTAAACCAGCAGCAGATCGCCGTTGGCCAGCGGCGCGACGCAACCCTCGCCCGTGCGCAATCCGTCGGTCCGATGATCCGCGATCAATTCTTCATGCAAGATGTAGGGCGTGATGTCGTGTTGTTTCATAAGTATATGTTACTTCCTTGTTTTTGGCGCTTCATCCAATTTTCCCAAAGCCGCGGATGCCCGTGGAGGGGGGCGTGGTTATTGGCCAGGGCGGCTGTCAGGGTTTAGCGGAAACACCACCGCCCCGTAGCCCACCACCCATTGCCCCCGGCTTTCCGGGTGATCGTCGCCGCTGTTGCGGTAATGCAACACCACCCCCTGCTTGCATCCCTGTTGCGCGGCAAATTCCATCGCCACCGCCACCGCGGCAATGCCGCAGAAGACCTGGTGTGACGGCTGCCAGGCCCCCAGGACCGATTCGGTCTGCATGGCGGCCACTTTTTCCAGCGTGGCGCGGTCGGTGCGGGTGACCTTGGCGTAATCGGGATCGTGCAGCATATCGGAACTGGCGACGACTACGATCTTTTTTTGCTGCGCAAGCTTGACCAGGCCGGCGCCCAGCGCGGCGCGCGTCTGGGCGTCGTGGTCGCCGATGATGATCGGCAGCAATTTGGCGTTGGGCAGGGCGGCTTGGGCGAAAGGGATAAGGTTTTCCGCCGAGTGTTCGCCCTGGTGCGGACGGCTGTCGAAGAAAACCCGCCGGCCGGCGCCAATCAGGATTTCTCCGGCTTCCCGGTCCAACGCCGCTTGGCCCAGCGGGGTGGCGATGGCGTCGCCGGCCATCACCGCCGCGCCGGCAAATGCCCGGCTATGGCTGAATCCGAGGATCACCACGGTATCCGGCGCCAGCCCGGCGGCGGCCTGAGCGCGCAAGACGCTGAAAACATGCCCCGCCACCGGTCCGGAATAAATATAGCCGGCGTGCGGGGCGATGGCTGCGGCCACCCGGCCGGTGACGGCGCGGGCGGCAGGCGTTTTGATGTATTCCTCCAGCATGGAGCGCAATTCGCCGGAGTCGTCCGGGAACCAACGCCCGGCGCCGATGGCCCGATTGACGGTCTGGGATGCGTTATTTTCCATGGCAAATACTCCCGCAGGTATTGCGCCGGCCGCCAATGCCAGTGCGGTTAACAGCCGGATCGGGGTGCATACTGTCCCGGTTAATTGCATCACATGCAATCTACCGCATTACATGCGGCTTTGTCAATTAAAGGATATGGCCCAGCCAAATCCAGGGAAATCCAGGGATGCTCAATCGGAGCGTTTCAACCATACCCCGCGGATTTCGGCAAAATATACGCGGTTAATCATGCTGGTGGGGTGGAGCGAGATGGCGGACATGCCCTTCGGCAGTTGCATGACTCCGGCCTGCTGCCGCCGGAATTGATGGCTGACCGACCAGGAATAAGTCGGTCGCATGCGGGGCTCGCGGATCAACGGCGTGGCCCGGATTACGCCATGCAAAACGCGACGCCCCGCCTGCACCGCATACCCGCTGCCGGCCAGGTGTTTGGGACAGCGCGCATCCAGGTATATGGCATAACGGCCGGACGCGGGGCAGTGGACCAACCAGGTGACTTTTTGTTCCGCGCGTTCCCAGTCCACGAATACTTTTTGGGTTTTCTGCCAGGGCATCGGCGTATCGGCCGGGTAACCCGCGATTTCCTGCCGGATGCGGATCAAATGGCCCTTGCGCCGCCGTCCGCTTCGGACGGCACATTCCGGGGGCAGGAAAGTGGCGCCATCCGCCTTGGCCGGGACGACAGGCGGAGCGCTTTTTTCCGGTGCGGGCGCCGCGGGAATATGCCGGAATGTCAGGCGGATGACATTGGCTTCGAGTTGGGGCGGGCGCGTGGGCAGACCGTGAATTTCCAGGCCCCTGGATGTTGCCCGGGCGGATAGCCGGCCATGATAACCGGCCAGGGATGCCGTTTGCGGCTCCAGGCGAATTGCCGGAATGCGGATGGACGTCTGCGCCGGCCATTCCGGCAGTAGCAGGAATAATTTGCGCCCGCGCCGGGTGGCGGTTATCGGCCATGCGAGGGAAGCATTGTAATAGGTGGCGGCCGAGGCGCGGGTGGCCGGGTAGGGCGCAGTATGATAAATTGCATCGGCATTGCGCCGTACCCATGCGCCGAATTCCCGCGCCAACGCCAGCCGGTCTTTGGGGATCGTTCCATCCGGCTTCGGTCCGAAATTGAGCGCCAGGTTGCCGCCATGGCCGGCGGTATGCAGCAGGCTCCTGGCCAGAAACGGCGCCGAGTATAGCGCGCAATTTTCCACGTAGCCCCATTCGTCGCCCAGCGCCTGGCAGACTTCAA
>CAZYXU010000221.1:0-5229 GCA_964650945.1 uncultured Verrucomicrobiota bacterium
GTATTCGCCCAACCTGCACTCGATGGAACACATGGGAACCGTGCAGTTCAAATAGGCGCGCCATGCGCGGCCGCCGGTTGCGAAGGGGAGAAACGGGGTAAAAATATGCAAAACAAATTGATCGCCAATCCCGGCCGTGAATTCGGGCCGGCGCCCTGGTGGGCGTGGCTGGGCGACATGACGCCGGCAACCATTGACCGCAACCTCCAACGGTTTCTGGCGATGGAAATTTATGAAATCATCGTCATCCCGCTGTATGGACTCCAGCCGGAATACATGGGGCCGGAATATTTCGAACTCTGGCGGCATGCCTGCCGGCGCTGCGGCGAATGTGGCATCAAGCTGTGGATTTACGATGAGTTCAACTGGCCCAGCGGCACGTGCGCCGGGACGGTGCTGCGCCAACATCCGCGGTTCCGCCAGCATGTCCTGCAGATCAATCCGGCGCCGGCCGCCCCCGGCCGGCGCGCCCGGCCGGCCTGGGAAATCGCCTTGAACGAAAAATTCCAACTGGCGGCTTACGGCGCGGAGTGGGCTTGCGGCGCGGCCGGGTATCTGGATACCCTGAACCCGGATGCCGTGCGCGCTTATCTTGATGCAACCCATGAAGTTTACCGCCGTGAAATCGGCGGATACTTCGGCAAGGTGATTGTCGGTTTTTTCACCGATGAGCCCGTCATGGTCGCCGGCGGCGCCGGGCTGCCTTACACGCCCCGCCTGTTTGCGCTGTTCCGTGAGCGGTATGGTTATGATTTGCGCCCGCGCATCCCGGCGCTGGCGGCGCCCGCGCCGGACGCCTTGCGCGTACGCGGCGATTACTGGAAGCTGGTCGCCGAACTATTTCAAAAAAATTATTTCCGGCAATACGCCGCCTGGTGCGCCGCCCATGGCCTGCAAATGACCGGCCACCTGCTCCACGAGGAAATGCTCTCCGCCTGTTTGCACCGGAACGGCGACATGTACGCGATGCTCGCGGAAATGCAGACGCCGGGGATTGACTTGTTGCGCGGGGTGGCCGGCTTTGACGCCGGCCGGATCATTGCGGCGGAGGAAAGCCGTAAGCGGGATATCACGGGAAAATTAATTGAAAGTATCGCTTATTTCAGCAACAAGCAGCGGACTTTGTGCGAAGCGTTCGGGTGCATGCCCCATAGCGCCACCCTCGTGGATTACAAGCGCGCCGCCGACTTCCTGTTCCATCACGGGATCAGCCTGATTAACGACAACTTGTTTCCCGATTCAACGGGCAGCTTCCGCAAATTCTGCGGCTGCCATATCTTTTTAACGCCCTGGACGCGGCATTACCGGATTTTTTCCCGGTATATCCGGACCATGTCCCGCCTGAATTCCGGCTCGCGCCTGGCGACGTCCATCGGACTCTACTATCCCGGCGCGGACGCGCGGGCGCGCTATGCGCCGCCGCAATCGCTGGGGTTGGGTCCGAATTTCCAGGATGCGGCCTGGGATGCCACCCAATCCGCCCTGCATGATCTGGCGCACGGGCTGCTGCGGCGGCATTGGGACTATTACCTGGTCTTCGACCAGGTGTTGCGGGCGGCCAAAACCGTTCCGGGGGGGCTGCGGATGCGGGAGTTCGATTGCCGGGCGCTGATCTTCCCGGATATCCATTATGTGGATACGGAGACGGCGGCGGTCTTGCGCCGGTTTGTCCGGGCGGGCGGATTGATGCTTTGCGTCGGGCGTGTGCCGATGGTTCTGGATCAATCCGGCCGGACGCAGCCGGGCCGGTGGGGTGCGGCCGCGCGCGTGATTGAAATCTGCGCCCGCGACGGCGAAATTGCGGCGGAAGTGGCGCGGCGCTTGCGGACGCATTGCCGGCCGCCGGTGGAAATTGGCGGCGCGGGAGCGTCCGGCGTGATGGCGACGCGGCGCGAAACGCGGGCGGGCGCGGCCATGTATTTGACCAATTTCGGTGAGGCGGCGGCGGATCTTGCCATCTCACTGCCCGGCGCGTGGCGCAAGATTGATCCCGTCACGGCCCAACCAGGCGGGTGGCTGACCGGCGCCGAACGATTGTTGCCCGGCGAATCGCTCTTGTGCCTGCGCGCGCGGAAGCCACGCCCGCGCGCCGCCGCGCCGGCCTTCCGCCGGCCGGCGGCGCGGCTGGATGACACCTGGCATTTGACTTTGCCGGAGGGCAACGTCGTGTCGCTGCCCATGGCGGTTTATACCGGCAAATCCACGCCGCGGCCGCCCGCCGCGCGGGCGGCGGACTGGGCGCCGCCCGGCGTGGAAACCGCGCCGCTGGAATTCGTGCCGGATCAGTCGTGCTGGCTCCGGCGCGAAATTGACGTTGCCTGCAAGCCCCGGCGCCTGGAATTGATTGTGGATGGCTGCGACGGGTGCGAAATTTTTGTCAACCGCCGCCGGGTTTGCCTGGAGCAAGCCCGCCTGCCGGTCTGGGATGATGGCAATCTGTGCGGCGACCTCCGCAAATATGTCCGGCGCGGCCGCAATGAAATACTGATCCGCTATACGCCCGCCCGCATCCGGCGGTTTGTCGCGCGCGTGGCGCCGCTGAACGATTTGCCGCCTTTTGTGCTGCGCGGCGATTTCCTGGCTGCCAGCCGGCTGGACCGCCCGGAGGTCGCCCCGGTTCTGGCCCCGCTGCCGGGCCGGGTGCAGACCGGTCCGCTGCAGCCGCGCGGCTACCCAAATTTTGCCGGCGTGGCGGAATATTCCCAAACCATCCGCCTGGCAAAGACCGGCGGGCGCGTCATTCTGGACCTGGGGCGCCAGAACGATTTGTTTGAAGTCGAGATCAACGGCCGGCTGGCGGGCGTGTTATGCTGGCCGCCGTATCGGCTGGAGGTTGGCAAGTTCCTGCGCCGCGGCGACAACCTTTTTATCTTCCGGATGCGGACGGCACTGGGGGGGGTGTTGTCGAGATTTTATGCCGGTTTTGAAAAAACACGTCCGCCGGTGGGCATGCTGGAGACGCCTGTATTATATGCAAGCGAATGAACATTTGCAGGACCGCGCCTGGCTGGCGGAGTCGCTGTCGGCGTTGGATTTTCATGACGCCCTGCCGGCCGTGCTGGATGCGCTGGACCGGCGGACGCTGTTGGATGGCGCTAATCTTGCCGCGTGGGAAGGCTGCTGCGTCAAGTGGCAGAATGGCGGCAAACTGACGTCGGCGGATCTGGCCGGCATTACCATGGACCGCATGCTTTTCCTCAAGGTGCTGTGTGCCCTGCTCGCGCCGCTCATCCGCGCGCGGCATGCGGCACTGGGCTTGCCGGCATCAATCACCGCGGAAACCTGCCGGGGGATCGGCCGCGGTTTATTCGATGCCCTGGCGGAATATCCGGATGCGCTGGTACATAAACTGGGCTGGACCGGGTTGTATTGCCGGGAAATCATGTTCAAAACCGGGCTTTTTGTCTACCGCCTGGCCCCGATTTCGGAGAAACTGCCGGTATGGGCTTTTCGCGAACGCGCCACCGGCAAAGTTGCGGCGCTGGCATCCGACGGCCTGGCGGTGGATGACCAGGGATTGATCTGTCAGGATGGGCAACCGGCGGCGTTGGTCACCAGCCTGCGGCGGACGGCGGCGGCCATCACCGGCAACCTTGTCGCACCCGCCGGCCGGATTACAGCCCGGCCGGTCACGCTGCCGTTGCCGGCCTGGGAAAAGGTCCTGGCGCCCGGCGACTTGACGGCGGAAATGCACATTCCGCCGGGACGCAGCATGGTCGGCGCCGATTGCGGCGCGTCCCTGCAACAGGCGGCGGAGGTGTTTGAGAAAAACCTGGCGCAGCATGGCGTGCGCTGTTTCACCTGCATGTCCTGGGTCTTGAGCCCGGATTGGCCGGAACTGCTCCCGGAATCCAACATGGCAAAATTCATGCGCGAAGTCTATTTGTTTCCCATCAAGGCGGGGCCGACCGCCGGCATTAACTTCGTCTTTCGCCGCGCGGCGGAGGAGCTTGATTTGCGGACGGCGCCGCGCCGATCCCGGTTGCAGCGCATCATGCTGGATAAACTCGCTAAAAAAGAGCCATTGCACGCCGGCGGCATGTTTATGTTATTGGAGGATGCCGGTAAATATGGCACGCAACCTTATCAATGAGAATCATCGGCCGCCGGCGGCTGACCGGTTGTCCTTGGACGGTCCCTGGCAATTCGCCCTTGATCCCGCCGACCGCGGCCGCGGCCAAAACTGGTTTGCCCGCCGGACCTTCCCCGCGCGCATCCGGGTGCCGGGCAGTTGGCAGGCGCAGGGTTTCGGGGGAGAGTACCGGCACATTATTTCACAGACGGCGCATCCCCCGGTGCAAGTGGAGCGCCATGGATACCGGGGAACGGCCTGGTATGCCAAAACCTTTTGTCTGCCGCCAGGCTGGCAGGGCCGCCGGGTCTGGCTGTGTTGCGGCGGCGTGCAGCCCCGCGCGGAGTTCTGGTGCGATGGGCGCTACCTGGGGCAGGATCCGGGCGGCTTGCTGGAGTTCAAATTCGATCTCACCCCGCATCTCCGTCGCGCCGCGGAGCATTGCCTGGCGGCGCGGGTGTTTGAGGACGGCCGGCGCTGGGATATGGCCTGCGAGGGCGGCGTGCAAAATTGGGCCGTCACCTGGAGCGGCCTGTATCGCAGTGTGGCTTTAGCCGCCACGGGCGGCGCCTGGATTGACAACCTGTCCGTGCTGCCGGATTTGCGGGGGCGCCGGGCGCGGGTGCGGGCGGTGCTGGGCGGTGCCGGGCCGCTGGCGGGGTTGGAAGCGCGGGTGGCGGTGGCGGCGCCGGATGGCCGCCCGGTGGCGGAAGCCCGGCGGCGCATCGCCTTGCGCCGGCAGTCCGTGTCCCTGGCGCTGGACCTGCCGATTGTTGATCCGGCGCCCTGGTCGTTGGAGTCGCCGCAACTTTACCGCGTGCGGATGGAACTGTGGCATGACGGTGTCCGGCTGGATGAACGCGCCGAACGTTTTGGCATGCGGGATATTACAGTGCAGGGGCGGCAGGTGCTGCTTAACGGCCGGCCGGTGTTACTGCGCGGATTCGGCTGGAACATGATTTTTCCCCGCACTTTGAGCCCGGATTTGGATGGGCGATTTATCCGCAAACAATTGCGGACGGCCCGCGCCTATGGCTTTAACGCCATGGACATTTACGGGGTGCCCTACCGCGAGTTCCTGGACGCGGCGGATGAAACGGGGATCCTGCTGCAGGTGTTCCCGGGCGACTTGAGCGGCACGGCGTTGACCCGCCGGC
>CAZYXU010000222.1:0-5211 GCA_964650945.1 uncultured Verrucomicrobiota bacterium
GCCTTGCATGCCCCTGGCGGTCTGGAAGTGATGGCGGGGTTGCCGGCAAGGGTCGGCATGGCTTAGTGCTTATCCGTAAATAACATTTTGACATAAGCTAGGCATTCTGGCATTATTCTTGGCTATGAATGCAATCAAGTCTTGGACAGTGTCCGAAAATATGTGGGCTAAAGTTGAACCGCTGATCCCATCGCGAAAGCGCGAGAAAGGGCGAAGGTATCGGCGGAAACCCGGTGGAGGCCGCAAACCCCTGGATGCGCGCAAGATATTCGAGGGCATCGTATATGTGTTACGAACAGGATGCCAGTGGAAGGCGTTGCCAGAAGAGCGGTTTGGCAGCGCCAGTTCTATCCATAAATACTTCCAGGAATGGAAACGCAAAGGCGTGTTTGTGCGTTTGTGGCGGAAAGGGTTGGCGGAATACGATGAAATGGAGGGGATCGCCTGGGCGTGGCAAAGCATCGACGGGGCGATGGTCAAAGCGCCTTTGGCGCAAGAGGCCGTTGGGCCAAACCCCACAGATCGGGGGAAAAAAAGGAAGCAAGCGCAGCCTGCTCGTAGATGCGAATGGAATCCCGCTGTCGATAGTCGCCAGCGGTGCACAAGTTCACGACGTGAAACTTTTGGAACCAACAATGGATCAAATCCTTGTGAAGCGGCCGCCGGCGCAGAAACCTCCACAGGAGCATCTCTGCGCTGACAAGGGATATGCTGGGGAGCCGGCAAGGAAGGCCATCGTAAAGCACCATTATGTGCCGCATGTTCGGCAAAGGGGCGAAGAAATAGCTGCCAAACGACGCAACCCTCGCGCGCGTGCACGCCGGTGGGTCGTCGAGCGCACACATTCTTGGTTGAATCGCTATCGCAAGTTGCTCGTGCGGTTCGAAAAAACGGTGTTAAGCTTCGAGGGACTGTTGCAGTTAGCATGTGCATTGATCGTGTTCAGACGTGTAATTGTTATTTACGGATAAGCTCTAAGTCAATTACGCCGTTGCTGCACGCCAACAGCATCGGATCGGCGTCGAACATCGCCAGTGGTCGAGCAAGCCCCAGGCTGGGCGCAAGGCGGGCGGCGGCGTCCATGCGGCCGATCTGCTCACACGAAAGCGCGAACCGGAAAAAGTCAACCCGCATGCTTTCCGGCATATCCTCGGGTAGTCGAATCGCTTCATCCTTGATTCGTCGAGCTGTCTCCGCAAAGCGGCGCCGGATTTCCACCAAGCCAGCGTCACGCTGCCAGCGTTGGCCATTCCACGTGAACCACTGCCCGCTTTCGGTCTGGTAGGCAACGTCCGCGCCGTGGTAGTAAGTGAAACGTTCAGCCAAGCCGGTGTCAGACCTGGCCATTGGCTGCCCTTTCGCTGCGGCGGGTATCGGATTCCGAGAAAGGCAAAGTCGCGTTTCATTGCCCGCATCGATCTCTGGCTCGGTTGGCGCCGGCTTCACGGTGTCCGCGTCGGCGGCAAGGCGTTCGATCTCCTGCCGCAAGGTTTCCGGTTCAACAGCGTCGCGTTGATCTAAATAATCAACGATATCGCCGCCTCCCGGCAATCCCGGCAATCGGACAATTTTCACGCGGGCGGGCGGGTTTAGTTCAGTTAAAATCTTGATCACGTCGGCGCCGTATGCCGTTCCGGGCTCGTCGGCATCGGGCAAAATTACAACATCACGGCCGGCCAGGGGCGTCCAGTCGGTTTTTGCGGCGGCCTTGCTCCCGCCGGCGCTGGTGGTGGCGGTCAATCCGATTGCAACGGTGGCAAGGGCGGCTTTCTCTCCTTCGCAAATATAGATCGTGCCCGTGGGTGGCAACTCTGCTTCACGGAATAACGGCCATTTTCCAGCGGGCGCGCCGATAGTCCAGCCGGCGGGCGTATGATGAAACTGCCTGAACGTTTTGCCGTCTGGGAATTCATAGCGGGAAACCGCCGCGAATGGCTGACCGTCACGCGGGTAGTCGTAGACCGCTTCCAGCGTCGCATTCGCCGGCGTGCATAGCCGGGCGGCTTGCTTCATATCGGCAAAGTTTCGCGTCGGCCGGCGTGGGGCGCGCTTGGTGGTCGGACACGGTTTCAGCATGCCACGCGTCACACCGTGCCCCAAATTATCCGGTGAAACGTTGCCCGCAAGTTCAAAAATGCGTTTCCGGTGTTGCTCTCCGTCCATGCCGGGATATGCAATACAGCCGAATTTCCCGTCCGCCATAATTACAAGGTGTTCGCCGGATTTGTCGCCGCCGGCCTCGGCGCAAGCCGGACATTGGGCGATGATTTTGCCGCTGCCGTTTCGGCGGACGTGCATTAAACGCGTCGTGTCAATTTTTGCGGTCATGGTGCACCGCCATTTCCGGCAATCAGCGCGGCAACTTCTGTCTCGCGGAATCCGCCCCCGCGCTGCCGCCCGGGTAATCTGACGCGGCTCAGCGCGCCGCGGGCAGCCAACAAATCGACCAAGCGCAGCGAACAAGAGAGGCGATCGGCAACCTGGGCGCGCCGCAGCAATCGCTCGGGCGTTGGCGCGGCGGCCGCGCCGGTGTACCTTTGAATTATTGGGTCGCGGTCGTGGGCGGGTAAGACTTGAAGCGCCATATCTGCAACTTGTTGGGCAGGAGTCATTCGCACCCCGCTTCCAACCCGAGGGCCGCGGGAGTAGTTTTGAGCGCGGCGGCGATTTTATTGACAGTGGCCGCCGTGGGTGACAAACGACAACAGATGACGCGCGACACGGTCGCGGGGCATAAACCGCATTGCTTGGATAAATCTTTACCGGACAAACCAGATCGCGCGAGAGCAGCGACAAGATCAGGATTTTTTCGGCGGGAAATAAAAAAGGCCATCGAACTCCTCCACAACAAGTTTTTGTTGCACGGAGGCTCGAGGCCTTCAGGCACGGTCCCTAATTAACTGAAAATTGTTTATCAAAAATTCAAGGCGTTGTCAACACAAAAGATTAATATATTAACAAAAAAGATTAACTTTTTGATTCATTAAAAATTATTACCCAGCCGTGCCCATCTGTCTGTCCAATTCTTCCCGTGTAATTCCCGGCGCAAAAAAATGCGCAGAATCAAACCCATGGATACGGATGGCGCCCCCTTTTCCATAAAGGCGACGCGAGACTAAATGAATTGCAGGCGAAATGCCATGCTCATAGGTTTACGCAATTTTCACGCGCGGCACAAATCCAAGATCATCCCGGATGGCGGTCGTAATTTTCCCCAGGGTTTGCGCCGTTGGGTTGCCGCGTTGTGACAGCATGCGGTGCAGCGACTTTTCGTCATAACCGGTATGCCGGGCCAATTCCTTGAATGTGATTTCCGCGTGAACCAGATCGCGCAGCATGGATAATCCCTCCGCCGTTTCACCGGTCAGTAATGCCTCCAGCGCTTCAGCGTAAAGGGCGCGCGCAAATTTCGGATCGCGTTTTATCCGCTCTAAAACAGTGTCTTTATAATTACGTGTAAGGGGCATGTCATTCCTTCGCTTTCTTGTATTGATTCCAGTGTTTTACAGCCTGGGCTATATCCGCGGATTGCCGTTGTTTGTCGCCGCCGCCCAACAATATAACGAGTATTTTACCATCCCTGCCGTAATAAACTCTGTATCCCGGGCCGAAATTCAAGCGTAACTCATAAATGCCATGCGGAAGCGTTTTCGCCGCGCCAAAATTTCCTGTTTCCAGCCGCCGTATGCAACGGTCAATCCGCGCAGCAGTTGCAGGGTCCAGGCTGTTAAACCACTTGCCGAAACAAGATTTGCCGTTCTCGATATACTCTCTGATTTCAATGACCATGATTTATAGTAACATATATGTTTCTTGCGTCAATGCCTATTTTCGGGATATGGCAATCAACTCTTTTTGGACGGTCTTCCAATTTCTGCCATTCAGCCGGTCGGCCAGCGCCTGCACCTGGGCACGGATGTCGCCAGCCGGGGCGGGTAGGGCGGTCGGGGCGGCGCTGCCGATGATGGCGGGCAATGCATGGATGGCGCGGGTAGTGGCTTGTATATCCTCGTGGACATAATGCCGCGTCATGGCAGGATTGGCATGCCCGACCAGGGCCTGCATCATTGCCAGCGGCGTCCCCGCGGCGGCATTCATCGAAACAAAGCTATGGCGTAAACTGTGAAAGCCAACTTCGATAACTGCGCGCTTATCGGTGCCTGGGCCGGTGCCGTCCTGGTGTATTCGTATCCCGCATTCCTTAAAATGTGCCTGGATGGCGTTTGTCACCCTGTCGCGCCGGCGTTCCCGGTAGAGCTTGGCCATTTCCGGCAATAATTGCCCTTGCCGGCCATGCGCGGGTATTTCACTTAACATCTGCATCAGCGTCGGGTGTATCGGGATTGCAACGGCTTTGCCTGTTTTCCGATTACGGTTCGTAATGATCTGCCGCATTAAATCAACGGCGCCCCATTCCAGCAGGACGGCGTCCGCCAGGCGTAATCCGGTGTAAATACCAAGGGCAAGTAGTATACGGAGTTCACCTTCCGCGCTTTCGCAGACTCGGCGCAGTTCGTCAATGGTAAGCTCGCGGCGGCTTTGCTGAATACACGACTGCCGTTTAATTTTGTCAAATGGATTACCCGTCAACCTGGCTTCTTCATTGTCCGCCAGTTCGCGGAATATTGAACGCAGCAGCGTAATGTGGCGGTTCCATGTAGACGGAGTGACCTCTTGACGCAATGCGGCCGTATAGGCAACCGCATCCGCCCGCGTGATTTGTCGCAATTCTCGGATGTCTGGCCGGTTTTCGCGCAGCCATGCCCGGAATTTTTCCCATTGAAAGCGATATTGCTCCAGTGTTTGCGGCGTGGGTCTGGTTTGTGTGCTATGCCAGGCGCGCCATGTTTCGCCGATAATCAATGCCGGCTGGGCATTTTCGATGGCGACGCGTTTTTCGGTCACGTCTTCCAGGCGCGAAACCATACCGCGCAATATCTCCGTCTCGTCTTTCAGCTTAAACGGGGCTAGGAATTCATCGCGTATACGCTCGGCTTTGCGCCGGCTGCCCGTGCCGGTGGTTCGCTTGTAGCGTTTGCCGGCGGATTGCCACGCGACAACCCACTTGCCGCTGCGTTTGAACATGTGGCCGGTGACAGTTTTCATAGGGCGTTTTCCTTCATGCAGTAATTTGCGCTTCCTTGCTTTCTGATGCAATTACCTGAATTTTGCACGAATATTGGCGTTGAAATGATTTAAAGCAATCACAGA
>CAZYXU010000223.1:0-5202 GCA_964650945.1 uncultured Verrucomicrobiota bacterium
GATTACCGGTTCCCGCTCAGCCCGGCGGATGAAAAGAATTTCGGGACGGCGCGGGCCGCCGATGTCTACTTTATGAACCGCTTATATGCTAAAATAAAGGCGGCCTATCCCGCCGCCACGCTCTCGATGGTGCAGCCGTTTTACTGCGGGCCGACGGACACCAATCCCTGGTCGGCGGAATCGCCGCTGGAGTATCTGAAAGCCCTGGGCGCGGGATTGCCGCCGGAGATCAACCTCGCCTGGACCGGGCCGAGCGTTAAGTCCGCCGGTTTTACCGTGGAAGCTGTCGCGAAATTCGCCGAATTAATCAAGCGTCAGCCATATTTTTTCCAAAATTCCGCCGATTATTATCATATTAACCGCGCTATTTTCCCGACTGACGCGGTGAAGTGGTGGCTGGGTGCTGGTCGCGACAAGGAGGTTTATCTGGAAGTCAGCGGCGCCGCGTATAATTCGGGCGGAATATATCCGGACATGCTCTGGAACGCCATGCTCTGGGATCCGGAAAATTATGACGCGGAAGCGGTTGCCCGGGATGCCGCCGCCAAACTCGTCGGCCCTGAAAATTATGAATTAGTCAAACGGCTGGTGGCGGCGATGGCCTGGTTCGATCAGTTTGGCTTGAAGTTGACGCCGTCCGCTGCCATGCGTTTTGGCGAAATCGAAAGCAAACTGGCCGAAATCGAGAAGTTATCGGCGGAATTTGAAAATAATCCCTGGTATCCGGCCGCGGCTCAAAAATGGGCGTCTTTTTCCTGGCCGATCCGGTGGATTACAATGTTTCGCGATGGAATCTCCAAAAACAAAGCCTTGCAAATGTTTGCCCGCCAGGCCGAGGCTACGGAAACATTGGCCAGCGCGGAAGTTGCGTTCACTCCGGCAACCGACCAGATATTCACCGCTTACAGTTTTAAAAGTGGCTATAAGCCCAGGCGGATTTTCGATCGCGCGGCCATCTGGAGTTATGGCGCGCAATCGCGCGCGCCAAAAATGGAGCTGGCATTCGAGACTGACCCTTATCCGCCGGAAACTCCCTACGTTTTACTCATCTGCGGGCGCGATGGCGGCGCCGGAACGAATTGCGCCATTGAAATCACGCTGAACGGAACCAGCATTTTCAGCGGGCCCAATCCCTTCCGCGGCGATGCCTGGGGGGTGCGGTCGTTCGATGTGCCGCTCCCGGCATTACAGCGCAGCAATGTGCTGGCGATTGACAATCTGGAAGCCACCGCGAAATCCGGCCGGCCGTATTTCGCGCTGAATTACCTGGTGGTGCGCAAGGATCAGGTGAAGAAATAAGTTGAAGCCGGCGCGCTTTCGCCGCCTGATTTGAGTTTGTGAAAACCTGAATTTTGCACCGCGCAAGTATGGCGCGGCCGGCTGCCGGCTGTATCCGACAGCCCCGAGCATGGCCGAAGGGGAGAATATTGGCGTTTCCGGATACTATGCTCGCGTAAACACATGGGTGACAGCCGATAACCGTGCAAAATTCAGGAAAAAACGAAAAACAGCTAATGGCCGGCGCCGGCCAGGCGGATGTCACGCCGGCGATGGGAATTCAAATCGGCGGCGATGTCGGGCGTTACCGGCCGGTGGAGCAGATCCGGGATCCATTGTACGTGCGGGCGCTGGTCTTGCAATCCGGCGGCGAAACCGCTTGCGTCATCACGGCGGATCTTATTTCCATCAGCGCGCGGCATGCCGACGGGATGCGCCAGTGGGTGGCGGAGTATTTGGGAACCACGCCTGCGTGGGTGATGATTCACGCCTCGCAATCGCATTCGGCGCCCGGGGTCGGCAACGAGATGCTGTCCGATGATTTTCCGCTTCCGGCCGAACTGTGGTGGCTGCGAGGAGCGGACGAACGTTATAACGCGCCGTTTTATCAAGGACTTGAGGCGGCAGTGCGGCAGGCGCGTGCATCGCTGCGGCCGGTGACGCTCAAGGCGGTTCGTGGCATTGACGGCCGGGTGGCGTTCAACCGGCGTTATATTTTACGGGATGGAACTCACCGGGGTCAGCCGGCTCGCGGTTACCCGGAAATCCTGCGCCCGGAGGGGCCCGCGGACCCCGAAGTCAGCCTGGCGGCCTTTGAGGACGAGGCGGGCAAAACGCTGGCGGCGCTGCTCCACCACACCTGTCATCCCGCTCACGGCTATCCGCATCGCTGGATTTCCGCCGACTGGCCGGGCTTCTGGTCGCAAGCGGTGCGCCAGCATTTCGGGGGATCCTGCGTGGCGCTGGTGCTGAACGGCTTTTGCGGAAACATTCTGCATGCCAATCCGCTTGATCCGGATTTCCGGAGTAATATCTATCTGATGGGCGAAAAATTGATGGAAACCACCCGGCGGATTTTGCCCGACCTGAAACCTCTGAGCGGCGTCCCGCTGGCGTGTGTGAGCCGTATCCTTCCCATCCCCATGCGGCGACTGGCCGCCTCGGAAATTCAACAGGCCCGCGCGCTGATCAAGGACCATCCGGATCCGATGTGGACGGATGCTACCAAGACCAATATCAAGTGGGACTGGGTCTATGCCCTCGCGACCTTGGATCTGGCGGAAAAGCAGAAAAAACTGAATATAATTGACTATGAAGTGCAGGTCATGCGGATCGGCGAACTGGCCGTGGTGGGCTGTCCGGGCGAACCGTTCGTGGAGGCCCAGCTTGAAATTAAAACCGCTTCGCCGGCGAAACAGACCTTCGCCGCCCATATGTGCAATGGCGGCACTGCCGGCTATGTGCCCACCCGTCAGGCGTTCCCCTACGGCGGCTACGAAACGCGGGTGGCCAATTGGTCCTGCCTGGATGAGGGCGCCCTCGAACAGGTGACGGCGGCCGCCAGGGAGCTGTTGCGTGATTTGTACAACTGAGCCGTTTGCGTTCAAGTCGAGGAGATATCATGCTGAAAAATAAAATGATTCAGGCGGGCGTGTTGGTTTTAATTGCGGCATGGGCCTGTGCGGATGATGTCAAACGCGTGGGCGTGTTCCAGGATGCGCGGTCACATATCACCGATGGCATGCTCAAAACCCTGGCGGAGGCGCCATACGAAGTCGAAATCATCGAGCGCCGGGATTTGCAGCAGGGCGATAAATTGCAGCGCCTGAACGTCTTGTTCCTGCCCGGAGGTTGGAATGCGCTGAATTTTGCCGGATTCCACGGCCGGCGTAATATGATTGATTTCGTGGCGCAGGGCAAGGGCATCCTGGCCGGCGCGTTCCGCTCGGGGTACGTGCGCACGGCCAACCGCCCGCTTTTTCCGCAGATTGGCGCCGTCCATAACCGCGTCAACGGTTCGGGCCTTTTTCCCTGCGGCGACAGCCCGTTGACCGCCGGGATCGCGGCGCCGTTTTACCTGGCCGCCTGGGATCATCTGATCGTTCAGGCGGGGCCGCTGGGGCGGACGTTCCTGGAGGACAGCAGCGGTTTGCCGGTGGGCGTGTATGGCGAAATTCAGGGCGGGCGTTACATCGCCCTGGGTTGTTTCATCGGTTCCGATGCCGCGTCCGAGTCCATGCAAGGTCCGGAACGGGCCCTGCTGCTGAACTGCCTGGCCTGGCTGGCAGCCGCCCCGCCGTTGACGGCGGCGGAGATGGCCGAAACCCGGCGCGCGGCGGAACTGGAATTCCTGCGGCGCGAAAAGATTTATGACTATACCCTGAACGACCGCGGCCCGGATCACGGCCCGGGCATCATTCCGGCGGTTAAAAACCGCCTCGAGGCCGCCTTGCAAAGCCGGCTGGCCCGGTTGGATTATGCCTGGCCGCATTGCCCGGACGCGGCGCGCGCCCGCGCCGCCGGCATGCGCCAGGAACTTGAACTGGCCCGGGCAACCCTGGAGCGCAATTACGATGAAGTACGGGCGGAAAAAATTAATGCCATCAACGCCATGTCCCACGCTGAACTGGCGGCCGACAATCCTTTTTTCCAGAAGGATAACGTGCTGCGGATGATTGCCGCCGTGCCGGGCAGAACCGCCGATGAGAAAAAGGCTGTTGAAAAAACCATTGCCGCAATGGACGGCAATGTTTGGATGGACAATGCGCCGCGTACAACGGCGGCGTTCTTGTATGGCGATGGCATTCAGGCGCGTTTGTTCGGCCAGGCACAGTTCCAGGCGCTGCTTGACCGGGCGGATACCTTGCTGGTGGAACTGGAACCATTGGCGGCGGCCGCCCGGGCCGCGCAGTCTGCGGCGGAACATGCGGCCGACCTGGAACAGGTTACCGGATTGTTGAAGGACTGCGCGGCGGAGGATGCCGCCCGGCGGCGGCAAGCGGCGCTGGAACTGGGCCGGATCGGCGACCGGCGTGCGGAAGAGGCGCTGATCAAGATGATTGACGACCCGGACAGCCAGGTCCGTACGCATGCCATCCTGGCGCTGGGTTGGCTGCAGGCTCAGGCGGCGGTCCCGGCCCTGAGCCGCGCGGTGCAAAGCCCCGACAAATGGGCGCGGCGGCGGGCGGCGCAGGCCCTGGGCCAGATTGGCGACCCGGCGGCGGTGGGTGTCCTGCTACAGCTCATGGACGACGAAGATTATTTTGTCCGTGAAAACGCCATCCTGGCCTTGGGCTGGCTGAAAGCGGCGGAGGCGGTGCCCGCGCTGCTGAAAGCCATCACCGATTCCGACCGCCAGAATCCACAGCAGCGCGGCCTGATGACGGCCGCCATCGCCGCCCTGGGCCATATCGGCGATGAGCGGGCCCTGCCGCAACTGGAACACTGGGCGGTGAATGCCGGGGACTTCCCCGCGCCGCGCCGCGGCGGCAGCCGCATCAAAAATATTTACTCCACGCCCCAGTACCTGGGGCTGCAGGGGCATGCCGAACTGGCGATCGCGGAAATCAAGGACGGGGGCCGCGCCGTAACCGGCGTGCGCCAGGCGGATTTTCTCGGCCGCCGCGAAATATTTTACGGGTTGACGCGCCATTTTAATTTTTTTACCGGCCGCCCTTTCCCCGTGCTGCAAGCCAATTTCCCCGGCGACCCGGCCGCGGCTTTCCCATGGCTGCGCGCGGCGGGGGTCACCGGCATCCATAACGCCTGGGGGGCCCAGGATGACGATCCGGAACAATACCGGGAAACGATCCGGCGGGCCGGCGAATACGGTTTGCGTTGGATTGACGTCATGCCGCAGGTCGGCAACATCTTCGGCAGCCGGGAACATTATGCTGTCAATTCCCAGGACCGCACGCTGCACAA
>CAZYXU010000224.1:0-5185 GCA_964650945.1 uncultured Verrucomicrobiota bacterium
TGGGGCGCGGACGTGCTGTTTACCGAAGGCAACTGCGATCTGCCCAACGACCAGGCGCGCACCGCCATCATCCGCGGCGCGGCGCGGCAATACGGCCGGGAATGGTTTGAATATTTTTCCTCCTGGGGCGGCGTCAACCGGGAAATCACCTGGTTCGACGAATACGGCGAATTGAAGAGCGGTATCACCCCATCGCTGTCACTCCGTCAATGGATTGCCGCGTTTTACTCCGGCTGCCGGTATTGCAACGGCATCGAATCGCCGGCCAGCCAACTCTACTACCGCGACGCTTCCGGCAAGCGGCAGGTATCGGAATTTGGCAGGAACGCCAAAAAGTTTACCCGGTTCGTCTTCAAAAGGCATCCGGACCGGGGGACGCCCTGCGTACCCGTGGCCTTGATGCTGGAACACGACCATGGCTGGACGCCGCGGGATCACCGCATCTTCGGCGGCAGCGTCCCCTATACCCGCGCCGAGGAAATGATAGACAATTTTTTCAACGCCGCGTTCCCGGGGCAGGAAGCCGACTTGCCGAATCAACGCCTGCCGTGGCGGCACGACGGCCGGTTTCCATGGCGCACGCACCAGGAATTGTTCGCCATGGAGCGAGAAGGTAAATTCGACCACCGGATTTACGAGAAAGGCGTTCGAACCGACAGCACCTGGGGCGACAGTTTTGACGCCGTCCTGGAAAATTGCCCGCTGGAAGCGCTGGTCCGCTACCAGGCGGTCATCCTGCTGGGCGGCATCCGCTTGCATCCGGAGTTGACGCAAACCCTGCGCGCCTATGCCGAACAGGGCGGCATTGTCATGGTTAATGCCATGCAGGCCGGCCCGGAAGACTCCGACTTCCTGGGCGTCGAGTTTTTGGGCCGGCGCGAAGTGCTGTGGGAAACCGCCTGTACCCGGTGCGGAAGCATATTTCGCGATTGGGAGACCGAAATCGAACTCGTGCGGCCGCTCCAATCGTCCGTGCTGTTGCAAGCAGTCGGCGGATATCGCGGCGGATCGCGCGCGTTGCAGCGCATTCCCGGATATGACGGCTGCGATCCGGTGGCAACCTCCAGGCAACTGGGCCGGGGCCGGGTGGTGTTTACCGCCCTGCCCTACATGCAAACTTCGGCCGGCCGCGCCCTGCACCCGGCGTGTGCGGATTTGATTGACCATCTCATGCAGGACCTGCTGCCGGTGGAAATCCGCGGCGCTAAAATCGAATTCATGATCAATATCCTGGATAACGGTTTGATCGTAACCTTGATGCACAATGGCCCGGACTACTGGGACCACGCCCTGGTCCGGCCATGGAAAGGGGAATTGATCGTCAAAGACGCGGCCACCCGGCTGCCGGGCGCCGGGGATATTTCAGCCGTGGAATGGTGGTCTGATCGCACCCTGCCGTGCCGCGCGGACGGCAAGAGCATTGTCATCCCCTTGACGGTAAAACCGTTCGGATTCCAGATCGTCGCCATCACGCGGAAAAGGGCGGCTTTGAAATAAACATTGGCAGGTGAAGTGGTGATAATCCGGTTGCATCATGGGACCGTGACACATAACATGCTTTAGTGTGCAGATGAATGATGCGGTTAAGGGCATTTGTTACAAAGTTACAAAAAGGAGGAGCGTTATGAATCTTGTGGCTTATCGAATGAAGTCAGCCGCTTCCATAATTGCCTGCGCCTTGCTGGCGGCCGGGTTGGCTGTGCCGGCGCTGCAGGCGCAGATTTACGTGGATGTCAATTCCGGCGATGACGCCAAGTCCGGCCTTGGCGGTTGGGCCAACGCGGTGGCCACCATCAGCAACGGCGTTACACGCGCCGGAGAACATGCGCAGTCGGTCGTGCTAGTGGCCACCGGGACATACTCCGTGGTCTCCAATATCATGCTGACCAGCGCCATTACCCTGCGCAGTTGGAATGCCGGAGCGGCGGACCCGGCCAACACCATCATTGACGGCAATGGCAGCGTGCGCTGCCTGTATTTGAATCATGCCGGGGCGGTGGTGGAAGGATTCACTTTTACCGGCGGAAACGGCTTCGGAAATATTTCATCCGCGTTCGGCGGCGCGGTTTACATCAATACGGCCGGTGGCATCCTGACGAATTGTTTTATTTTGACCAATTCGGCTAATCAACACGGCGGTGGGATTTACATCGCCTCGGCGCTCGGAATTGTGGCAAATTGCCGCATTGCGTATAACTGGGTCACCAACACGTCCGACGCGAACGGCGGCGGGGTATATATCAATGCCGGCGGAACGCTTAGCGCATCAACGGTGGCATTCAACACCAACCTGGCAACCACAGCCTACCGCGGCGGCGGCGGCATATACATCAATGGGAGCACGGTTGCAGCCGAAGCTTGCCGCGTGGTTGATTGCGTGATAAGCAATAATTATGCCTACCAGGGCGGCGGCGGCATCCTGCAGACTTACAAGGCGCTTATAACCGGCAATACCATTGCCGCGAATGTCACCTCGAACTCTGGCGGCGGAGCCTTTTTTTATAAATGCCAGGATGGAGCGATTTTCGCGCATAACACGGTATCAAACAACTATGGAAGCGGTGGCGGCGGCATCTACATCTTTCCCAGCACTGGTGCCGGCGGCTTTCTGGCAAGCAATTGCGTCTTTGCGAATAATTCCGCGTTCCAGTACGGTGGCGCTATATACGCCTATGTTGCCAATGCAACATCCTACACGAACACCAAAATGATTATTACCCATTCTAAATTACACGGCAACCGGGTAACCTCTACTTCGGATTCCCGCGGCGGCGGCGCCATTTACTGGGATGCGCCCGGACGCCTGGAATACTGCATTATTTCCAACAACCATGCTGCCTCCGGCATCGGCGGCGCGTTATTCCTGAAACGAGTCTATGAATTACCCACGCCGGAGGAGCTGATTGTGCGTAATTGCCTGATAACAACCAATGTGGCCCGTTATTATGGCGGCGCAGTAATACAATCAAGCGCTGCCGGCAAGCCGATCAGGTTGGAAAGCTGCACGATTGTGGGAAATACCGCAACGAATTATGCCGGCGGCTTGGCGGCATGCGACGGCTTAACATTGACCAATACCATCGTGTATCATAACAATGCGCCCGTGGATGAAAACATCCGGCCAACCGGCGCCGGTTATATTCTCGGCTATTGCTGCACTTACCCCACGAACCAACTAACCAATGCCCTCGCCCTGGCAAACGTGTTGACCAACGACCCGGGTTTCGTCCAGCGGGAAGCTGGTAATTTTGAACTGGCAGTCGGATCACCCTGCATTGACACGGGCATTGCACTGGATTGGATGGCGGGCGCCGTGGACCTGGATGGCTGGCCGCGGATAGACTTCTGGCGCCGCCAGCCGGACATGGGCTGTTACGAGCGCACCTCGCAAGGCGCCATGTTCCGGTTGCGGTGAGCCCTCCAAAACAAGTATGCCGCGAGCGGCTTGGCAATCTCCGCCATGTAGGATGAGTAGTGTCCAATAAATAGCGGGTGAAATTGGATTTCTCGTCAAACCACTCCCAGCAATTGATAAAGCTTTTCCCTGACAACTCTCCCGCCGTGCATCTGGTTGCACGTATAACCGACGCCTAGATCCAGGTGTTTGACCGCGATCCCCTCGGACCCGCCATAGCCGGCGTGCCCGAAAATCCGGGCGCTGTCGCCCAGCGGACAACGCACCGCGTAACCCAGGCCATACGTGCTCCAGGCCGCCGTTGACTGGGGTTTGGGATCGTCCGCCGCCAGGTTCATCACGGTGGCTTCCCGGATCATTTCCCGGCTCAGCAGGCGGTGATCCCGCTCGGAATCCAGCAGCGCCGCGGCATGGCGGGCGAGGTCCATGGCATTAGCGATGCAGTTGAAGCCCGGCAGACAAGCCTGGCGGATGACATCCGTGTTCATGATGGTGTCCAATTCATAATCCCAGCACGGGGGATTATCGGGGATGGGGGCAATTTCCGGCCCGCGCACGATCGTGGCCACGCGCGGCAGATCCCCGGCCGGCACGCCAAAGAACATGGAATTGAGATTCAGCGGCTGGATAACTTCTTCTTCGATAATTTGTTTGAAAGGACGCCCATCCGCGCGCTGCGCGATTTCGCCGAGCAGCCAGCCGTAATTGACAGTCTGATAACGCGTCTGTGTGCCGGGCACGAAAGCCGCCGCATGCCCGGCCACGCGCGCGCGCATGACTTTCCAATCCGCGATCTGCGGAATGCTGTCGTAGTGGGGCCGTTGGCAAATGCCGGAACGGTGCTGGAAGAGATGGCGCACCGTGACATGCTCCTTGCCATGCACGCCGAATTCCGGCCACAAGTCGGCCACACGCATACCTAGTTGCAGTTTGCCCTGTTCAACCAGTTTCAGCGCCGCCGTCGTGGCAATCGCCTTGCCGGTGGAATAGACTGGAAAAATCGTCCGCTCGCCAACCGCTTTCGTCCGCTCCGGATCCAGGCAACCGGCGCAGGCGTTCACGACGAGTTCCCCACCGCGGAAAGCCGCGAATTGCGCCCCAAGTTCCTCGCGATTTTTTACGCTTTCATCCAGGATGGACTGCGCCGCGGTTTGAATGGCTTTGAAGTTTAACATTGTTGCGAATCCTCATCCGGTTAAAATATCAATCCGCATTTGTCAGCCATCATCGTTTTGTTTTGCGGCAACGACGTGGTCCAGCCGTTTTACAGACGATCGTTCTTGAACGCGCCATCCCGGCCGATTTCAAAAGTCGAGGCGCAGATGCCGCCGATCGGCATGACCAATTGCTCCGCGCCGGTGGTTCCCGGACAATTTATGCCGTCCGCCGGTAAATTTGTTTTTTTCCGTACGCCTTGCCCGTTTCCATCAAATTACAGGATTTCTTTGATGGCAACCCCTATTCCACCCCAATCTTTTCCAGCAGGGCGATCACATTCCGGGCCGTTTGCTCATCCTTGCATCCACCCACATGCAGGAAAGCGCCTTCGCGCGGGATTTGACGCAACAAATCCTCCACTCTTTCCGGCGGAGTGTAAATCAGCGCCTTCCTGCCGGATTCGATGATGCGCCGGTACAACGCAATCCATTTCAACGGATCGCGCGGGATTTTATCGCAGGCCTTGGTCACCGGAACGAACTGGATCATTTTGATGGCGTCAATTTCGAGCAGGGCATCCAGATGCTTGATCTGCTCTTCGCCGTCCAGGTG
>CAZYXU010000225.1:0-5165 GCA_964650945.1 uncultured Verrucomicrobiota bacterium
ATTTCCTGCAGGCGGCGGTTGTCGTCATAGACCCCCGTCAATCTGGCCTCGTTGCCACCCTCGAAGTATTTTTCCTCTATGATGTTCCGCCATTTGTCATAGGCATACATCACACCCTGGCGCCAGCGCGGGGCGTTAGCGTTTCACGGGCCGATGCCGATGATGCCCGCCAGTATTTGCTTGCCAAACCGGCCCGGCACAGGTATAAGTCCTTTTTGTCTTTTTCCGCGCCAGGCGACGCTTTTGCGCGCAACCTGGCCGGTAATCCTGGATTTACCAAAATGGGCGACAAAATCAAGGTTGGAATTGTGGGGTCAAAGTTTGCCGCGGATTTTCACGCGGACAGTTACAGCCGTGACAGCCGCGTCCAACTCGCGGCGGTGGCAGCGATTGACAACCTGGAGCCATTTTCGAAAAAATGGCGCATCCCCAAGACTTACAGCAATTACCAGGAGATGCTGGCCAAGGAGGAACTGGACCTGGTGTCGGTGTGCGCCCCCAATTTTCTGCACCATGACATTGTCATCGCCGCCGCCCGGGCCAAACGCCATGTCTTCTGTGAGAAACCGCTGGCCACCAGCGCCGAGGACGCCCGCGCCATGCGCGATGCCTGCCGGCAGGCCGGTGTGAAACTTTTTTATGGCGAGGACTGGTGCTTCGCCCCGGCGCTCAAGCGCGCCCTGGCCATCATCCGCGAAGGCGGCCTGGGCAAACTGCTCTACGTCAAGGCCAAGGAATGCCACAACGGCACCCACAGCCCGTTCGCCAGGGACAAAAAGACCTGCGGCGGCGGCTGCCTGATCCACCTGGCCATCCACCCCATCGGCTGGATCCTGCACCTGCTGGGCGACGGCGGCCGCAACAAGGTGGTGGAAGTGTTCGCCCGCTGCAACGGCGGACTGGAAAACAATTACGTCCACCAGCAGAATGGCGGCGAGGACTTTGCCGTGGGGATCATGAAGTTCGCCAATGGCGAACACGCCCTGATCGAGGGCAATTACATCACCGTCGGCGGCATGGACGACAAGGTGGAAATCTACGGCACGGAAGGCAATCTTAAGGCCGACCTGACCTTCGGCTCATGCCTGAGCGTTTACAGCCGCCCGGGCTATCAATACGCCATGGAAAAGACCGACAACACCCTGGGTTGGACCAAGCCGGCGGTGGACGAATTTTTCAACCTGGGTTACGTGGATGAACTGGCTTACGCGGTGGACTGCGTCATCAACGACCAGCCGCCCATGTACGGCTGCAGCGCCGACCTGGGCGTGGCCTGCATGGAAATCATCGGCGCCATGTACGCATCCAATGCGCAGGGCGCCGTGGTGCGCGGGCAGTGGGGTTAAAATTTAAGATTACCACAACCATAAGGAACCAAAACATGCAAACCAAAACCAACGAAAACCTCGCGAAACTTTTTTCACTGGAAGGCAAAGTGGCGGCAGTCACCGGCGCCGGCGGCGTCCTGTTCGGCGCGGTGGCGCGCGGCCTGGCGGATTTGGGCGTTAAAATCGCCGCGCTGGACCTGCGGCTGGCCGAAGCTCAGAAGACCGCGGACGACATCCTGGCCGCCGGCGGCGACGCCATCGGGATCGCTACCGATGTGCTCAAAGCCGAAAGCGCCGCCGCCGCCCGCGATGCCGTGCTGGCCAAGTATGGCCGCGTGGATATCCTGATCAACGGCGCCGGCGGCAACCACCCCAAGTCCATCACCAAAAAAGAAGCCAACATCTTCTTCAGCGATCTGACGGTGGACGGCATCAAGTTCACGTTTGACCTGAACATCATGGGCACGATCATTCCCTCGATGATTTTCGGCAAGGTGATGATCCAGCAGGGCGAAGGCGCAATCATCAACACGTCTTCCATGAGCGCCGACACCCCGCTTTCGCGCACCCCCGCCTACTCCGCCGCCAAGGCCGGCATCAGCAACTTCACCAAGTGGCTGGCAGCCGACATGGCCATGAACCATTCGCCTAAAATCCGCGTCAATGAAATCCGCCCGGGCTTCTTCCCGACGCTGCAAAACGCCGACCTGATCAACAAGACGCCCGGCGTGCTGACCGCCTCGCGCGGCCAGGACATTCTGGGCGGGACGCCCATGAAACGTTATGGCCAGCCGGAAGAATTGCTGGGCGGAATCGTTTACCTCTGCTCGCCCTCCGCCGTGTTCACCACCGGCGCCAGCCTGGCGATTGACGGCGGGTTCGGTTCGTTCTGCGGAGTCTGAAGAAAATCATGAATGATGAATATTGGCTTCCCGGCTTCCGTATTTCATCATTCATCCTTTTTAGGAAAGTCCCATGTCATTTGAAGTCATCATTGCCGACGACCGTTATCCTGACTACAAGGAAGAAACCGCCGTGCTCCAGCCTCTGGGCGCGCGCCTGACGGTTGTCAAGTCCGCCGATCCGGCGGCCCTGCTCCACGCCGGCCGCAACGCCGACGCCATCATCGTCAACCTGGCGCCCCTGACGGCCAACATCATCAACGGCCTGGCCCGCTGCCGGGTCATCTCCCGCTACGGCGTGGGTTACGACAACGTGGACATCGCCGCGGCCACGGCGCGCGGCATCTGGGTGGCCAACGTTCCGGACTACTGCGGCGAGGATGTGTCCGACCAGGCCTTCGCCCTTTTCATGAGCTGTGTGCGCAAGGTTGCCAGCCGCGACCGCGACGTGCGCGCCGGCATCTGGGATATTGCCCGGGGCGCCCCGCAATGGCGCATCCAGGGCAAGACGTTCGTCTTTTGCGGCTTCGGCCAGATTGCGCGCATCCTGCGCCGCAAGCTCTCCGGCTTCAATCTGGGCCGCATCCTGGTTTTCGATCCGTTCCTGGACGAAAAAACCATCCAGGCCGCCGGCGCGGAAAAAGTGGACTGGGAAACGGCGCTGCGCGAGGGCGATTATTTCTCCATCCACATGCCGCTCAACGACCAGACCCGGGGAATGTTTAACGAAGCCGCCTTTGGCAAAATGAAAAAGACCGCCATCCTGATCAACACCTCCCGCGGGCCGATTGTGGATGAAGCCGCCCTGTGCCGGGCCCTCACGCAAGGCCGGATCAACAGCGCCGGGCTGGACGTCTTTGCGCGGGAGCCGATCAATCCCGACAACCCGCTGCTGAAACTCGAAAACGTCACATTATCCGGACATACCGGCTGGTACACCGAGGAATCGCAGACCGAACTCAAGCGCAAGGCCGCGGAAAATGTCCGGGACGCCCTGACGAGCAACCGCCCCAAATACGCCGTCAACAAGCCCGACGTCGTCCGGCGCTGATGCGTCCGGTGGTTTTCCTTGATGATTAATCCCAAGCCCGGGCATCTGCCTGTGTAATTTCGCAGACCATTAACCAAAGGAGTAACCAGGATGAAATTGATTAAAATCCTCAGCCTTGCGTTGACCGGCGCGCTTGCCGGAGGCGTTCTCGCCGCACCGGAACCCAAAACCCTGCTGGACTCCGTCCAGGGCGACTGGTGCTTTTTCCTGCAACCTGAATTCGTTGCCACCCGCCTTGGCGGAGAAAGCGCCCAACTGGCCGGGCTGCGGTTCGGTCCATCGCTGGGCCGCACCCTCTATCTCGGGTGGGACACTTACGCCTTGATCAGCGATGTTGACCAGGGCAACGGCGCGTCTTCCGAGGTCAAAGCGTTCGATTTCTGGCACACCGGGTTAAGCGCCGAATATGTGCTGTTTCCCGGCCAGGTGGTCCATGGCAGCCTGAAACTCCTGGTCGGCGGCGGCCATCTCTCCGTCCAATCACAGGACGCCGGCTCCGACTCCGCCACCGTCTTCGTCGCCGCCCCGCAGGCCAGCATCATGGTCAGCCTGACCAAAACCATCGAACTGGGCTGCGGCGCGAGTTACCGTTTCGTTAACGGCTCCAATCTGGACCGCTGGGAAAGCTCCGACTTGAGCGATTTCGCCGGCAGCGTCTTCCTGCGCTGGACGGAAGCGCCGTAACCTGCAAACGACGGCATGCAGATGATGGCTTTCCCGATTTATGATGCCGGCTGACAAAATTTTACTGGGCATTGACATTGGCGGCACGAAAATCTCCGTCTGCGCCGGCGACACCGCCGGCGCAATCCGCGCCGCGCAACGCTTTCCGGCCGCGGAAGTCGCCGACAGTTATGCCGCCGGCCTGTCAAAGATCGTCGCACTTTGCCAGGCTGTCATTCAAAAAGCCGGCGTGGCCATGCGGGATGTCACCGCGGTCGGCATCGCCGCCCCGGCTCCCATGGACAATCAGCGGGGATTGTTGCTGGCGCCGACCAATCTCAAGGGCTGGGGCACCGCGCCCATTGTCAGCGATCTGACCCAACGCCTGCAAAAGCCGGTGCGCATGTGCAACGATGCCAATGCCTGCGCCCTGGCGGAACTCCGGTTTGGCTGCGGCCAGGGTGTCAAAAACCTGGTATATCTGACCAACAGCACCGGCATGGGCGGCGGGATCATCGTCAACGGACAATTACTGGAAGGCCCGGACGACACCGCCGGCGAAGTCGGCCATTTTATCCTGAATCCCGGCGGACCGCGTTGCGCCTGCGGCCAGGATGGATGTTTCGAAGCCTATTGCGGAGGGCTCAGCCTCGCCCGGCGCATCCAGGCGCGCCTGCGCGCGCATCCGAGCGACACCCGCATGCTGCATCATGCCGGCGGGGAGATTGACCAGA
This sequence comes from uncultured Verrucomicrobiota bacterium, assembly GCA_964650945.1. GTDB lineage: Bacteria > Verrucomicrobiota > Kiritimatiellia > JAAZAB01 > JAAZAB01 > JAXGPF01. Next base: position 4,679 of record CAZYXU010000225.1, read on the forward strand.
TTGCCATCCCGGCATTGCTGGCGGCGCTGCGCGAACACGATCCCCTGGCGCAGGAGGTCTGGGAGGAATATGTTGTGCGGATGGCCCAGGGCATCGGCATCCTGATCATGACGTTCAATCCCGACCTCATCGTCCTGGGCACCATCGCCATCCACGCCGGCGATTTGTTCATGGCGCCGCTGCAAAAACACCTGCCGCGTTTCGCCTGGCCGGCGCCGCTGCAAACCTGCCGGATTGCCGTCAGCCAACTGGGGGCGGCCATCGGCGACTACGCCGCCCTGGCCGCCGCGATGGTGTAAGACAAATTTGTTAGTGAATTGTAAATATTTCAATGAGTCTCTTTCAAAAGTGTTCAGTGTTCGGTGTTCAGTGTTCGGTGCATGAAATTTTACAGCAACATAACACATTGATCTTGTGCCGTTTGTAATGATTCTGAATTCTGACTTCTGAATCCTGAATTCATTCAAAACGTGAGTTTTGAAATTTG
>CAZYXU010000226.1:0-5139 GCA_964650945.1 uncultured Verrucomicrobiota bacterium
AGGGCCAGGTGCAATCCCGGCGCCATGCCGTCGTCGAAGTGGTCAATGCCGCCGGACAGCCGGCGGCCGGGGCGCGGGTGACCATCCGTTGCGAGCAGGGGCTGCCGGAGATGGTTTTGCACTGGCGGCAGACCGCGGATGACCGCGGGCGCACGCCGGGCCGGGGCGATCCCCGGGCGGCGCTGCTGACGGAATACACCTGGAAAATGAACCTTGCGCCGGAACATTATTCATATATGATAGAAGCGGTGTCATTGCAAGGCGGCACAGCCAAGGTCGGCGGCATCCGCGCCGATCAAAGCTGGCAAACCATCCGGGTGACATTACCGTGACCGGCTGAAGCTTTTTAAATCAACCAGGAGGAATCCGCAATGCAAAACAAAGTCATAATGGCGATCGTTTGCGGTTTGCTGGCCGGCGCGCTTTCAGGCGCGCCTTATTACGTGGCGCCCGGCGGCAATGACGGCGTATCCGGCGACAGTTGGGACGCGGCCTGGGCCACCTTGAGCAATGCCGCCGCGCAGGCGCCGGCCGGCAGCACGGTTGTCGTCTCCAACGGCACGTATAATTTGACGGCGGTTTTGACCATCAACCGGCAGTTGGCGTTTACCAGTCATGTTCCGCATGCGGCGGTCATCAACGGCGCGGGCAGTTACCGCGTGCGCATCTTCCATCCCGGCGCCGTGGTGGATGGGTTCACCATTTCCAACGGTTATGCCACGTCCGGCGATTACGGCGGCGGCGTTTACATGACCAACGGCCTGCTGGCCAATTGCCGGGTGATCAACTGCAACGGCGGATTCGGCGCGGGCGTCGGGTTGCTGGGCGATGCGGTAGCCAGCAATTGCTGGATCAGCGCCAATTCCGCCTACTACAGCGGCGGCGGAGCGAGTGTGATCGGGAACAGTTTGCTTACGGGCGGCGTCATCACTAACAACGCCGCCTACGGCGCCAACGCGACGCATGGCGGCGGCGGGGTTTACATGTCCGGCAACGGCCAGTTGCGGGACACGCTGGTGGTTGACAACCGTGCCGGCAAAAACGGCGGCGGCATCATGTTTTATTATGGCGCCCCGGCAGTTTCCAATTGCGATGTGACCGGCAACCACCTGACCAATGCTGCCGCCACCGGCCTGGGCGGCGGCGGCATTTATGTTCTTCAAAGCACCAATGGCGCGGTGTTGGATGATTGCCGGATCAGCGCAAATTCCGCCACCAACGGCGGCGGCATCGCCGTTCTGAATTCCTCGGCCTTGCTGACCAATTGCCTGGTTTACGGCAATACCGCGCCGGGCCTCGGCTACGGCGGCGGCGTTTATGTCCGCAATACCGCCACCCAGTATGTTACCCTCGTTCACGGGTGCGTCATTTCCAACAACCTGGCCGCATATGGCGGCGGGATTCAAACTTCCGGGGCCGAAGTCCGGGGGGGCGAAATTTGCTGGAACACCGGCAAGGAGGGCGGCGGTGTTTTCGTTGCCTTGGGATTGACGCTGATCGAGGGTGCGGCCATTGCGTTCAACACGCAGACGACCAATGGATTTTCCGGCGGCGGCACGCCCGGCGGCGGCGGCATTACCCTGTACAACTCCAACGCCGAACTGTCGATGGCCGATTGCACGGTCGAGGGCAACATCAGCCTGAGCCCCGGCGCCGGTTTGCACGCCCGGACCTCCTTCAAGGCGCTAACCGTGGAACGGTGTTTGTTCCTGAATAATACCAATACGACCGGCGGTGGCGCCGGCACCTATCTGTTGTATTTGAACGCCAGCAACGCGTCCAATACCTTTATCAAAAACAGCCGGTTTATCGGCAATGTTTCCTTCAGCCACGGCGGCGGGATCTATGCCGACGGCGGCGTGCTCCAGAACTGCCTGTTTTCCAGCAACAGCGCGGTCGGCAGCGGCGGCGGGGTGTATCTTTACAACACGGCGACTTACACCGGGCTGGTGGAAAACTGCACGATGGCAGGCAATACCGCCGCCGCCGGCGGCGGCATATATGTCTTGAGCACCAATATGATCGTCAATACCATTATTTATTCCAACCTGGCGGACGCGGCGGTAAACAACGATGTCGGCATTTATCCGGCATACAACACGACCGCCGCGACCAACTCGTTCCATTATTGCTGTACTTCGCGCGATCTGTCCACCGCCAATCAGAACAACATCGCCACCCCGCCGGAATTCGCGGACGCGCCGGCCTGGGATTTCCGGCTGGCGGCCGACTCGCCCTGCGTCAATGCCGGGAGCAACGCCGTCTGGATGGCGCAGGGCTTTGATCTGGACGGGCGGCCGCGCCTGGACCGGCTGACACGCCGCGTGGACATGGGTTGTTACGAACGCGTCATGCGCGGCACGTTTTTCAGTGTCCAATAAAGGGCAAGGCAGCCGAACATGCTCAAGCATTTTATGATCGCTAATGTATGGCTGACGATCTGGCTGTCGGCGTACTTTTGCGGATGTGTTTTGGCCGGGGAGCAAACCGCGGCGGCGGATGTCGTGGCCGCCCCCGCCGCCCGCCCGCCGGTGCTGGACGGCATCCTGGATGATTCATGTTGGAGCAACGGTCCCGCGATCACGGAATTCGTGTCGCTGAAAGCGCCGGAAGTCAAGCGCGCCCACCAGGTCTGGCTCGCGCATGACGATACCTGGCTGTACCTGGCGCTGGACGTCCGTCATCCCCGGCCGTCGGATTTGACCGTGGATTGCCGGGAGCATGACGGCAGTCTTTCCAACGACGATTCGCTGGAGCTTTTCCTCGATCCCGGGACGGACGGCAAGCTTTATTTCCATTACATCCTCAATGCCGCCAACGTCAAGGCCGAGCAGCGCGCCGGACGCGGCGGGGAACGCGACCGCGCCTGGAACGGGCCATGGCGTTCCGCCACGCGGATGACGGACACCGGCTGGACGGCGGAACTGGCTATTCCCCTGGCATTGCTGGCTTCCTACGGGGATTTGGCGCGGCTGCGCTTGAATGTATGCTTGAATGTCCTGGAGCCGGTGCTGGACCCGCAGGGGGTGCGGGTGGACTTGCGGCGCGAGTGGCTGACCTGGGCGCCGCTGTCGGGCGGATTTCACGAGCCGGAGGCGTTTGGCAGCCTGCGTTTGCCCGGCCTGGCGGGGATGGCGGTACGGCCGCCGTTTCTGCCGGCCCTGACGGGCCGTCCGTCCGTCAGCCGCTACGAGGCGGATGGCGGCGGGCTGCGCTACACGGTGGCCGTGGATGTTTCCAATCACAGCGCGGTGAGCGGCACGGTGTGCGTCACGGTGCTGGACCGGCCGCAATCGGGGGGCGTTAACCGGATCGTCAAGCCGGTGGAGCTGGCGGCATCGGCGCGTCTGCGCCTGGAGATCGCCGTGCCGGTTTCCAACCCGGCCAGCCGGTCGGTGGAGGTGTTGCTGGAGGACCCGGCGACGGGCGAGGTGCGGCAGCGCGACGCCGTCGCCGACACTTCGGTTTTGACGCTGCTGACGGTGTATCCGGAGCGTAATTATTTCACGGACGAGCGCGAAGTGGCGGTGATTTGCGAGCTCGGTTTGCCGGCGGCGGCCATGGGCAATCTGCGCGCGGAACTGAAAGACGGCGCCGGCGCGGTGCTGGCGGCCGTGGAAACCGTGGCGCCTTTGACGCGTTTGGCCGCGGCGCGCGCGCGCCTGGCGGATGGGCGGCATAACCTGCGGGTGGAGGTGGGGCGCAAGGATGGCGTGGTTTTGTTTGCGCGGGAGGCGGCCATCGTCTGCCGCCCGCCGCAACCGGGGCGCGAGGTTAAAATTGACCATGTCAACCGGGTGATTTTGCGCAATGGCGCGCCTTTTTTTCCGTTCGGACTGGTTTTCAGCGCCACCAACCAGGCGGATTTCCGCGAAGTCGCCGCGGCCGGTCATAATACGCTGATGTGGTGGCGCAAGGTAGCGCCGGAACAAGCTCCGGCCTGGATGGCGGTGGCCGGCGAACACAAGCTGTTGATGTGGGTGCCGGTGGAAAATTTTTGCGAAAAGATACCGCTGACCAGGATCAAGGTGGCCTTGATCCAGGGCGGGAAACCGCCTTATCCGTGGTATATCAAGGATTTCATCGCGGCCGCCCCGGATGAGCGGCGCGCGCTGAGCGAATTTTCGCCGGGCGAAAAATCGGCGATTTTCGCCGCCGCATATGCCAGGGCGCTGCCGGAAATGCTCGCGGGCGTCCGCGGCGTCAAGGATTGCGAAAACCTGCTGGCTTACAATAATTTCGACGAGGCGTTCGGCGCGCGGTATTTCGACCAGTGGGTGCATGGGCTGGATTTGCAGACGCAGGTGCATGCGGCGGACGGCTATCACCCGATGTATGCGCTCGCCGGCGCGGAGGAATTCGATTTCAGCGATCTGATCGGGCCGGACCCTTATTGGATTCCCGGCCTGGCCGGCGAAGGCGGCAACCCGCTGCACGTGGTGAACATGCATTACATGTTCGAGCAGCGCGCCCGCCCCGGGCGCAAGCCGGTGGTGCATGTGCCGGTGGGCGAGCGCTGGAGCGGCATGCATCAGCGCTACCTGGTTCCGGCGGAGCAATTCTGCCAGACTTACCTGCTCCTGATCCACGGCGCCAAGGGGTTGTTTTATTTCTGCTATCCCTTTACCCACGAGAGTTCGTTCGCATCCCTGGCGGAATTGGCGCGGCAGATGCAAATCCTCGGCCCGGCGGCGGTCGCGCCGGAAGTGCCGCAGACTGTTGAATATCAACCCGGCGTTATGGATTACGCCAGTCAAAAATATCCGGATATCCATGCCAGGTTGTTTTCCCATCCGGCCGATGGCCTGATCCTGCTGGCGGCGAATTGCCGGAATTACCCGGTGGACGCGGAATTTTATTCGCCGGTTTTGAATGCGGACAAACAAGTTAAGCGACTTTTCACCTCCGGCGAATATTCCGTGCATGATGGGCGGTTTAAGGACCGGTTTGAAGCGTATGACGTGCGCGCGTATGCTTTGCCGGTAAAAGAGGCGGAAACGGATCGGCCGTCTGCCGAGGCAAATGACAGCGGCCAGCATTCAGCAATCCAATTTCGACCATCCAAAATCATAAATATTCATGTTGCCATGACCGGCCACCCGGAAAGCCCGGACCCGGTGCTGGCGGCGCCCGCCATCC
>CAZYXU010000227.1:0-5111 GCA_964650945.1 uncultured Verrucomicrobiota bacterium
CGCCGCGTGCGGCCGTTACAAGACTTTCATCGGCGCGACGGCCGATCCGGAACAATTGCGCCATGCGGCCGTCCTGGCGCGCACTCATCACGCCGAAGTCGCCGGACTGAAACTTTATGCCGGCCCGTCCGTCGGCTCGCTGGCCGTCGGCGAAACGGCGGCGCAATCCCTGGTTTACCGCGTCCTGGCGGAATGCGGTTACACCGGCGTCCTGGCGGTGCATTGCGAAAAATCCGCGCTTTTGCGCGAAATTTTTGATCCGTCGCAACCGGCCACACACGGGGCCGCCAGGCCGCCGGCGGCGGAGGTGGAATCCATCCGCGACCAGGTTGATTGCGCCCGCGCGGCTGGGTTCCGGGGCACGCTGCACATCTGCCATGTCTCCACCGCCGCCGCCCTGGACGCTATTCGCCGCGCCCGCGGGGCGCAGGATAGACCGGCATTGAACATCACCTGCGGCGTCACGCCGCATCACCTGCTGTGGTCCGAGGAGCGGATGCGTGAGCCGGCAGGACTGCTGTATAAAGTCAATCCGCCGCTGCGGACACCGGCGGACACCGGCGCCCTGCGCGCCGCGCTGAAAATCGGCGAGATCAACTGGATTGAAAGCGACCATGCGCCCCACGCGCTGTGCGAAAAACTATTCCCGCCCTATGCCTCAGGCTTTCCTTCCCTCTGCCTTTACCGCCGCCTGGTCGGGGAAATGCTGCCCGCCTGGGGGCTGGACACCGCGACTATTAACAAAGTGACCGGCGGCAATATCCGCCAGGTCTTTCAAATGGAGCCATAACCCATGAACATCCAAGAACTCGCCGGCGTCAAGGTCGGCCTGTGCGTTTCAGGCGGACTGGACAGCCGCACCCTCGCCCATAAACTCCGGGAAACCGGCGTCAAGGTTTTGTGTTTCACGGCCGACCTGGGCCAGCCGGATGAAACCGACATCCGCAATGTTGTCAAAAAAATGGCGCCTTGCGGTGTGCGCACCATGATTGTGGATTTGAAAAAGGACATGGCGGAAGCCTGTTTCCAGGTGTTAAAGGCGCAGGCCATGTATGACGGCGGCTACTGGAACAGCACTGGCATCGCCCGGGCAGTGACCGTCCGCGGGCTCTTGCCGGTTATGCGCAAGCAGGGCTGCACGGTGCTGGCCCACGGCGCCACCGGCCGGGGCAACGACCAGGTGCGGTTTGAACGGTACACCAACGTACTGGCGCCGGGCATGCGGGTTTACGCCCCGTGGCGGGACCCGGACATGTTGCGGGAATTCCCCGGCCGCACGGAAATGGCCGCCTACCTGAACCGGCAAGGCATTCCGGCATTTGCCGGCGGCCGGAAAAAATATTCCACCGACGCCAACCTGGCCGGGCTGTCGCATGAAGCGGAAGACCTGGAAAGCCTGCAGACCCCCTGCACTATTGTCGAGCCGACCATGGGCGTCTGGCCCGCCGCGGCGCCCAACCGCGCGGAAAAATTCCGCGTACGCTTTGTCCGCGGCCGCGCCGCGACCGTCAACGGCAAAAAAGCCGATCCCCTGGCCATCATGCAGCTGGCCAACCGCATCGGCGGCCGGCACGGCATCGGCATGAAAAACGCCCTGGAAAACCGGGTCATCGGCACCAAGAGCCGCGGCGTGTACGAGGCGCCGGGCATGGAGTTGCTCGGGCGGTGCCTGGCGTTCGTTTACCAGGCGGTCATGGACCGCCGCGCCACCGCGCTCTTCCGCCATCTGTCCGCGCTGGTGGCCGACCAGATTTACGACGGCCGCTATTTCGATCCCGCCACGCAGGCGGCCCAGGCGGCGATTGACGTCCTGGCCCGGCACGCCGGCGGCGTGGTGGAAGTCGCGCTGTACAAGGGCAACATCCATTTCCGCAGCCTGACGGATTGCCCGGCCTCGCTCTACAATCCCGCCGACTCCTCGATGGAAAAAAGCGCCGGCTTGAACCCCGTCAGCTCCCAGGGATTCGTCGAGATTCAAAGCGTGGAGGCGCGCAGCCTGGCGCGCGCGGGGCAGATTCGCGGACGGATTTAACGGCAGCCGGATTCAAGCGCCGTGGAATTCGTGGATCGGCTTGACGCAATTAAAGATCACCGCCAGCAGCGCCGTGCGCGCCCACATCCCGTTGCGCACCTGGCGCCAATACACCGCGCGGGGGTCGCGATCCACCTCCACGGCGATTTCCTGGCGGCGCGGCAGGGGGTGCATGATCACCGCCTGCGGCGGCAGGATTTTCAAATGCGCGGCCGTGAAATGAAACTTGCTTAAATCAATCAGGCCGCTTTCGCCGGCGGTCTGATCCCACTCGTCCTGGATGCGCGTCATGTACACGGCATCCGCCTGCGGCAGGATCTTGACGAAATCATCGCCCAGAAAATACTCCACGCCGGCGGCATCCAGCAGGTCGAGGATGTCCCGGCCGATCTGCAGTTGCGGCGGCGCGATGAAATACTGGCGCACGCCCTGGTAGTTGGTCAGCAGGTAGGCCAGCGAGCGTACGGTCCGCCCGCGCGCCAGGTCGCCGACGAAGACCACCGTCTTGCCGTCAATCCCGCCGCGCTTTTCGAAACTGCGCTGGAGCGTGTAGACGTCCAGCAGCGCCTGGGTGGGATGCTGATCCTTGCCGGAGCCGGCGTTGATGATCGGCACCGGGCGGTCCGACTGGGAGAAGGTCCAGGCCATCTTCTCGGCCAGTCCGCCCACCGCCGTGCGCATGATGATGACGTCGGCGAAGGAACTGAAGGTGCGGATGGAATCCTCCTGGGTTTCGCCCTTGATTTCGCTGGAGGTGGCGGTGTCGCGCACCTCCACCGTCTTCATGCCCAGCATCTGGCAGGCGGAATGGAACGACAGGAACGTGCGCGAACTCGGCTGGGTGAAATACAGCATGGCCATCTTGTGGGACAACTGGGCGCGCAGAAAATCCATCCCCGCCCGGGTCTTGGCGATATGCCGGATGCGCGTGGCCAGGTCGCACAATTCCTCCAGCATGCCGCGGGTGAACTGCTGCGCCAGCAGCACGTGAAACAGCCGGCCGTCCCGGTCGAAGAGCCGCGCCTTCTCCCGGGGGTTCATCTGCTGCAAAGTTTCCCATGCCGCCGCGCCGCCGCCCGTGCCAGTCTTCTTCATCTATTCCTCCAGGTCCGACATCGTGGCCACCATCACCGCCTTGATGGTATGCAGCCGGTTTTCCGCCTGATCGAACACCCGTGAAAACGGCGCTTCGAAAACATCGTCCGTAACTTCCAGCGCGCCGACCTCGCGGGTCAGTTCCGTGTCATGATTATGGAAAGCCGGCAGGCAATGCAAAAAAATGACGCTGTTGTTTTCCAGGCTGCCCGTCTGCCGCATCAGCGGCATGTTCACCTGGTACGGCTGCAGCAGCCGGCGGCGCTCGGCGGATTGCGCCTCCTCGCCCATGGACACCCAGACATCGGTATAAATCACGTTGGCGCCGCGCACCGCCTCGGCCGGTTCGTGGCAAACCGTTACCGTCGCATCGTTGCCCCGGGCCAGGATGCGGGCGGCGTCCAGGCCGGCCGGGTCGGGCGCCAGTTCCGGGGGCGTGCAATCCACGAAATGGATGCCGGCCTTGGCGCAGCCGACCATCAGCGACGTGCAGACATTGTTGCGGCCGTCGCCGATATACACCACCTTCAGCCCCGCCAGCGCGTGAAAGTACTCGCGGATGGTCATCAAATCCGCCAGCGCCTGCGTGGGGTGGGATTCATCCGTCAGCCCGTTCCAGACCGGCACGCCGGCATAGCGCGCCAGGATTTCGACGGTTTCCTGCTTGAAGCCGCGGAACTGGATGCCGTCGTACATCCGGCCCAGGACCCGGGCGCTGTCCTTGATGGACTCTTTCTTGCCCAGGTGGATGTCGCGGGTGCCCAGGTATTCGACGCTGCCGCCCTCGTCCACCGCCGCCACGGTGAAGGCCGAGCGGGTGCGGGTGGAAGCCTTTTCGAAAATCAGGGCGATGCTCTTGCGGCGCAGGCGGTCGCCGCGGATGCCCAGCGCCTTCATGCGCTTCAACTGGTCGGCCAAATCCAGCAACCCGATCATTTCCGCGTCCGTCAAATCGGACAGTTTCAGCAGGCAGCGCCCCTTGAGTTTCAGTTTATTTTTCATGCTCAACCAAACCTAAACGTTTGCAGCAAAGGATAGCGCATTATCGTGGTTTTGCAATTATTTTTTCAGGCGGCGCGTTTTCGCCGTTGACCGGATTCTGCCGGGATGGTAGGATGTCGCTTTTGGATATCGGGGCGTAGCGCAGACTGGTAGCGTCCCGACCTCCCGGAGTGTCGGGACTTGGGGTGTTTTGCGGCAACATTTTTTGGATATCGGGGCGTAGCGCAGACTGGTAGCGTCCCGACCTCCCGGAGTGTCGGGACTTGGGGTGTTTTGCGGCAACATTTTTTGGATATCGGGGCGTAGCGCAGACTGGTAGCGCGTTTGCTTGGGGTGCAAAAGGTCGCGGGTTCAAATCCCGCCGCTCCGACCATCTTTCAATGTTTTGGACTTACATCCTGTTCAGCCCTTCCTTGAATCGTTACTACATCGGTCAGACCGGCAATATCCGCGCACGACTGCGCTTCCACATCAACGGCAGCACCGCCTACACTCAACAGGCAAAGGATTGGATGCTGGTTTTTCTTCAACAAACATCAACGCGCGCCGCCGCCATGCACTTGGAACGCAAAATCAAGCAAGCAAAGTGCCGCCAAACTATTCAACGCTACATACATAATCCCGGCAACCAAATTACCAGACCAGCGAATATCACCGACTGGTAGCGCGACAAGCTACGGCTCGGCCTCCGCGCATTGCGCAAAACCCAAATGTTGGCCGAACGGATAAACTCCCGGGACATTCACATGCCCGGAATTTGTTTGACAAACAAGGCCATGGCGCATAACTTAAGCGACAGCCATTATCATTAATCCCGCTGGCCGGCGCGTAATATTTTGCCGGAGCCAGGCCGGAACAGACCAGGAGCGCATATGCCGCACACCCCTAAAGACCAGATCGCCCCCGAGCAGGCAGAGGCCAACGCCATGATGGAAAAGGCCCTGCTGGCGGCCGCCGAGTTTAATCAACTTGATCAGGCGGC
>CAZYXU010000228.1:0-5095 GCA_964650945.1 uncultured Verrucomicrobiota bacterium
TAAAGATAGGCCGGCTTGCCGGTCAGGTCTTCAATATCCATGGCCAGTTGTTCGTCATACGGGTTGAGTACGGCCACAAGCGCATCATTGCCCATTAACTCGAAGAGGATGGCGCCGCGGCGGATGGAAAATTCCAGCGACAGCAATTCCAGGCATTCCGGCATCAATTCGAAATTCGCCAGGGAAATGATGGGCGTATTGCAGGCATTGGAGGCGAAGGCCATGATGTCGTTGAGGCCGGGGAAATGGCGGTCGTTCAGGACGTGCAGGGTGGAAATGGTGACATTGATGGATTTGGCGGAATGCTCCGTCAAGTCCTGCACCACGCTGGAATATTCTTCCTGGCTGAGTTTTTGAGCTTGCCGCAGGTTCCAGGCGAAGGAAATTTCCGCGGCGATGTTCGAGGCGCGCAAGGTGGCGGGCTCCGCCGTATCCATGACCACGGCCCGCACTTTTTCCGGCTCCATGTTTTCGATGCGGGTGATAATGGACTGGATGTGCGGATCGGTTTGATCGCCCTCGCGGATTTTGCGAAGCAGGTCGCGGGCGGCATCCTCGTCGTTTTCTTCAATCAGCACATTCGCCAGGCGCAGCAGGTAATCCTGGGCGCGGACGCGGTCGCCGACTTTTTCATAGGCGTCCGCCAGGGTTTCCAGGGAGATGCGGTCGTTGGGAAGCGCCTCCAGGATTTTTTCAAAAGCGGCGATGGCGTTCAAAATTTCCGCTTCGGGGTCGCTGGGATTATTTTCGATGGACTCTGTCATACCCGCAATCTAGCGTTTTTGCGATGCGGTGACAAGCGATTTTCGTGGAAAATGATGGGGGTGGGGCGCCGGGAATGGACGGCAGGGAGGGACAAAGGGGCAGAGGGGCACAAATACCGAACACCGAACACGGAACACCTCGCCCGGAAGGCTCACCGCAGGTTCGCCCTCCAGAAATCACACACCACCATTACTCACATTTTAATTTCCGCATCCCCCCTTCACGTCCTTCATGTCCTTCGTGGTGAAATTAGTATAGGGGCAAAGGATCAAAGGCACATAGGATCAAAGGGACAGCGGGGATGGCCCTTTACGGCAGGATTTCCAGGACGATGGTCTGGGGGTCGCGCGGTAAATCCGTTTCGCGGTGCTTCAGCCGGAGGTCGGGAAAGCGTTTGAGATAATCATCCGGCTCGATCAAGGCGTAAAGCCTGCCCGGGGCGGCGGCGGCCATGGCGCGGATTTCATCGGCATCCTGCATATCGCCCGGCCGCCCGGGCTCCATGCGCATGCCGAAAAGCAGTTCGTTTTGCGATTGGAAGGGGCGGTAGATGCGCTGGGTATAAAACGGCAAGGATGGCCGGTAGGACCAGAGCGAGATGATGCGGTCCGCCGGTTCAAGGCGTTCCGCCAGGGCCTGGTAGACCACCGAGGAATTATTGTGGGCCGTGACGTTGAAATTGCGCCCGGCCAGCGGCGAGAGCATCAGGGCCGTGGTCAGCAAAATGCCGGCATTAAGGAGCGCCAGGGGAGGGAAAAAATCATGGGGATCGCGCAGCCGGCGCAGGGCCGGCCAGGCCAGGGCCAGCGGGACGAAGGCCAGGATGCTGATGCCGCGGACGGGCTGCACGTCATCCGGCAGAATTTGCCCGTAACTCACCAGCCATCCCAGGTACAGGCTGGCGGCGACAATCAGCGGTCCGGCCATCCCCACTCGGATCAGCCGGCGGTCGGCGCGGGTGCCATCGGCGGGCTCGGCTAAACCCCAGCGCCCCAGGAGCAGCAGCATGGGCAACAAGGCCGGGAGGATGTACGACATCAGTTTGCCGGTGCTGGCGGAAAAAAAGGCCACCACGACGACGGCCCAGACCAGGAGCAGACGCGTCAACTGGTCCGTTTGCAGGGCGCGCCGGATGATCATCATCCGCACGGCGCGCGGGACAAAGAATGTCCACGGGGCCAGCAGCAGGGGGATGATTATGGCGAAAAACCAGACCGGCTCGGGATGCCCCTGCAATTCCCGCGTGCCGATGAACCGGGCAATATGTTCCTGCCAGACGAAATGCCGGGAAAACCCGGGATTATGGCTTTCAATTAACAGCAAGGCGCCCCCGGCGATGAGGAGAAAGACCACGCCGGCCCAACCCATCAGCGAGCCGCGCAGCGTGCGCCAGCGCTTTTCCCAGGCCATCCAGAGCAGGATAATGGCCCCCGGCAGCACCACTGCCACCGCCCCCTTGGTCAGGAATCCCAGGGCGGCGGCGGCGCCGGCCGCGGCTGCCAGCCGCGCGCGCCGCGCGGTTTCCGCGGCCGGAACCAGGAACCAGCGGTATGCCCAGTAGCATGTCAGCCCGAAAAAAAGCGTCAGAAACGGATCGGTCATCAACAAGCTCAAACCGGCGGTAAAACCGACCGACGCGGTGCTGACCAGCATGGTTTGCCGGGCGATACCGGCCGGCCAGTGCCGGCGCATCAGGCGGTAAAAGAGCAGTACGATCAAGCCCATGTTGAAAAAAAGCGGCAGACGGACGGCCCAGTCCCGGGCGCCGCAGAGGGCGATGGCCGGCGCGGTCAGCCAGTAGGCCAGCGGCGGTTTTTCATAATAACGGTAATCCAGCATGCGCATTTCGAGCCAATTGCCGGTGGCCGTCATCTCGCGGGGAATTTCCGCGTAACGGCCTTCGTCCGGATCGATCAAGCCGCGGCCGAAAAACATGATCAGCAACGCGGCGGCCAGCCAGACCAACGCGTAACGCGCCATCGGCTGTTCCAAGGTGGGGGCGGTATGCATGGGAATCCTCTGGATTGGCGGCCAGGCTTCGGCTTGGCCATTGAAAAATATGGCAGGAATTATAAAGGATTGCCCGGCGGGATGCACGTAAAATTTGACGGCATTTCAGGCCGGGTAAAATGCTGCTTGACGAAAGCCGTCGGAACCTCTAAAAAGTTGGCTGTTTTGTGGCCGGTTTGCGTCTACACTCCGGGGCATGCGCTGGTTTTATGCTGAAACAATATCAACTGCAGAACGGGCGGATCGTTGAGAGCGGCGATCAGCCGGGGAATGTGCTGGTGTTTATTGCCCCGGACGACGACGAGCGCAAGCTGCTGCTGGGCACTTACAAGCTGGACGAGCATACCCTGAATTCCGCCCTCGATCCGGACGAGTTGTCGCGCTTGGAGTTCGAGGAGGATCATGTGGCGATGATCTTCAAGCGCCCGAAAAACTACTCCTCCCGGGACCAGTTTTTGTTCAAGGTGGGGGCGGTGGGCGTGTTTTTGTTCCAGGAGCGCCTGATCGTGCTCTTGTCGGACGATATTCAGCTTTTCAGCGGCAAACTGTTCAACCGGGTGGCATCGCTGCTGGATTTGACGCTGCGCCTGGTATACCGCACGATCCAGCATTATATCGAGCACCTGAAGGTGATCAACATGATCGCCGATTCCCTGGAAAAAAAGATCAGCACCGCCATGGAAAACCGATACCTGCTGAACCTGTTCACCCTCGAAAAAAGCCTCGTGTATTACCTGAGCGCCATCAATTCCAACTCTTCGCTGATCGACAAGTGGAAACACAACGCCGTCAAATTAGGCATGACGACCGGCGACCAGGAGCTTTTGGAAGACATCATCATCGAAAACAATCAGTGCTACCGGCTGGCGGAAATTTATTCGACGATTCTGGCCGGCATGATGGATGCGCGGGTTTCGATTGTCAACAACAACATCAACGTCTTGATGAAAACCCTCAACATCATCACCATCGGCATCATGGTGCCGACTTTCGTGGTCAGCGCCTTTTCCATGAATGTGCGGATGCCGATGGACATGCACCATCCCCTGGCATTCTGGGTGATCGTGGGCCTGGCCGCCGCATCGGTGGGCGCTTTTTTTATGCTTTGGAAACGCAAGGTGGGCGCCCGTACGGTGGATTGATCGTCCGGAACCCGCGGATGGATGGTCTTGCATTTGAGCGCCGATTTGGTTATAAATGACAAAAAGCGCTGTGTCGGCTGCATGCGGGAGAATATTAGGGGAGGACCATGAAAGACATTGCGGTGAAAGATGTGCGCAATTTTGTGATTGCCGGCCATAGCGGCAGCGGCAAGACAACCTTATGCGATGCCATACTCTTTAAAACGGGGATGAATGAACGGCTGGGAACGCCGGCCAACGGCACCAGCATGTGCGATTATACCGACGAGGAAATCGGCCACAAAACCAGTATTTATGCCAAGCCGTTTTGCGGTGTCTATCAGAACAAGGCCGGCGCCAAAACCCAGATGATGTTTGTGGATACCCCCGGGACGGACGACTTTTTCGGCCAGGTTCAAGCCGCGGTCCAAATGGCGGATGCCGCCCTGATTGCCGTGGATGCCATCGGCGGCATCCAGGTCGGCACACGCGCCGCCTGGCGGCAGTGCGAGAGCCGCGGCATTCCGCGCGCCGTGGTCATCACGGGCCTGGACCGGGAATCCGCGGATTTTAATAAAATATTGTCGGAAATCCAGGGCGCCTGGGGCGCCGCCTGTGTGCCGGTGGTGACCATGGAGGCCGGCCGGCCGGCGGGCTTGCTGGACGCCGCAGATGCCGCGCCCCCGGCGGTGGCGGCGGCCCGCAACGCGCTCCTGGAAAAGGCCGCGGAAACCGACGACGCCCTGATCGAAAAATTCCTGGGGGGCGAAGACCTGACCCCCGATGAAATAAAAAAGGGACTGCGCACGGCCGTGGATGCCGGCAGTTTGGTGCCGGTTTTCGTGGCTATGGTTCTAAAGGACGCCGGCATCACGGAACTGCTGGACGGCATCGCGCGGCTTTTCCCGTCACCGCTGGATCGTCCCGCGAAAGATGCCCAGGGCCAGCCGGTGGATCCGGACCCGGAAGCCCCGTTCAGCGCTTTTGTCTGGCGCTCGCAAACAGATCCGTATGCCGGCAAACTGGCTTTTGCGCGCATCGTCAGCGGCACCCTGCGCGAGGGCATGGAGGTTTTCAACGCCACGCGCGGCGCCCGGGAAACCATCGGCGCGTTTTTCGCCGCCTGCGGCAAAAAGCAGGTGCCCGTGGTGGAGGCGCGTGCCGGCGACATCATTGCCATGCCCAAGTTGAAAAACACC
>CAZYXU010000229.1:0-5063 GCA_964650945.1 uncultured Verrucomicrobiota bacterium
CCATGCTGGTGGGCACGAGCAGGGCGGTGGCGCAGTTGGAACGCAATTCGATTTTTTGAATGGACATATCGATCCTTTCCCATTGGGTAATAAGTTGAAATTAACCTATACCATTTAAAAATGCCATAAGCAAGCCCGATATGTTTAACCCTGCCAGCCTGCCAGCCGGGTTTCAGTTTATCGCGCGCTGGTTTGTTTCCGTGGCGGATGGCGGTCGGGTGAAGACCGGATCACCTGGTCAATCGCCAACCGGATTGGCCGGAGAGTCGGTCCCCAGGCCAGGCGGTCGCCGGCGGCATATCCGAACAGCGCCATGCCCATCGGGCTGAGCACGGAAATTCTGGTGGCGCCGCCGTCGGCATTTTCAGGGACCACCAGGGTGACCGTAATTTTCTTGTTGAAATCCAGATCGGTCAGCCATATCTGCGAATCCAGCGCTGCCACGTTGTCGGGCAGGCGCGTCTCCGGGAAAATCCGCGCCTGGTGCAACTCATCGCTGAGCGTGCGCGCGTACTCCAGCGTCACTCCGCTGTACATGGCCAGCGCCTTATCCACCAGTTGGCGCATCACCCGGGCATCGCCGCGGCTGATGCAAATGCATTTCGAATTACGCGACACTTCCGCCTCCCTTCTGCTGACACAAGGTTTGTTGCCATTCCCGGTATTCCCGGGGCAGTTCCGTGCAGGCTCCGCCGCCCACACAGTCGCATTGATGGTCATGGCCGGCCTGGACGAACAGTTCCGCCGGCCAGGCAGAGGCGTTGAACTCGCCGACCGGTTTCCCCTCGCGGGCCGGGGTTGGCGGCGGCCGCCGGGTCAGTTTGCGGGCGCCGTAATGCGGGCACGCTCGCGCCGGCGCACCGGACCGGCGGCTCAGCCGGCTGTCAAATTTGCGGCGCCTTGCCGCCGCAGCGGATGTCTCGGGGAATAAAAACGTTGTTAGCCATCGCATGCTCCACCTCCCTGGTTGCATAAATGAATACCATTGACGCATCGTCCTGCCTGCCATTAGCGGCTGCCCGCCATCGCGCCGCGTGGAACCGGTCGGATAGCCGGCTGGACGCCAGCCGGTTCCGGCCAAAGTCCGCAGTCTTCCTCCGGCTCCAGCACCTGCAGTGCCTGCTCGGGAGTTTGGCATTCAAACAAAGCCCGCCGGACAGCCGGGCGCATCATGCGCCGGGCAATCATTGCCAGGGCGGCGAGGTATTCATTGCAAAATCCTTCCGACGTCACCAGCAGGAAGATAAACCGCGCGCGCTGCCCGTCCGGGCTGCCCCAGTTCACGCCGTCTGGGCAAATGGCCAGGCTGGCAGCCAGGCCGAAGAAGCCGCGCAGCCGCACATGCGGAAACGCGGTTTCGCATTCCGTCGCGCTCGGCCTTTGCGCTTCGCCCTGCATGGCGCGCCGCAGGATATCGGTTCGGCTGGCGCGCGGCAACTGGTTGTGCAGCGCCAGGTTGTTGATGAGACTGGCCAGCGCCTGGCGCTTGTGGCGCGGACGCAGGCCGGTCTGGATGAGCTTGCCCCAGAACATCCCGCGGAACCTCACCCGCCGCTCGGGCGGCGTGGAGAGCAGAATTAACGGGGCATCCACGCTCTGGGCGACGGTGTCGGGCAGGGACCCGGCAAAGGGGGCGCTCATGCGCAACGCGCTGGGCGCCCCCAGCACCAGCGTATCGCCTTTTTCAAGATAAGCCGTAATGCCCTGCGCCACGCTGGGCGCGCTGCGCACCTCCATCCGCACCTGCATATCCAGCAGGCGATCCGCGCAGGCGTTCAGGACCGCCGCCGGGTTATCGGCGTTTTCCGTGCTTTTGGCGAAGGCTGCGGGCGACAGCACGCGCAGCAGATGGATAGGCGCGCAGGCCGCGCGCGCGGTTTCCCGGGCCACCCACAATTGCTGCAGGACGTTGACCCCGCCCTCCGTCGCCACGACTACCCGGCCGGCCGGCGCGTGCCGCGGATGGCGGATGAAGACCGCCGGCGCCCCAAGCTGGTGCGCCAGCCAGAGCACATCCTGCAGGTTGCGCGGGTCGCTGAGCCACTCCGCGACGATCAGGCTGACGCGGTTCAGCCGGGCCGTCTGGCAAATCAAGCCGTTAGCCGATTTCCCGCCGCCGCCGGCCGCATGGTCCTGCGGAGCCGTCATGCTGTCCGGCAGGCGGATGACTGCAATCCGCGCCGTGCAGCGGCCGGCGAGCATTTCCGCATACTTCCGCAGCGCCGGCTCGGACTGGCGCGATGTCAAGAGCGCGACGGTGGTTTCAAACAGCATTAATTTTCTCATGAGCACGCCCTCCGGACCGGCCTGACATTCATTGAAGCTTGCATATATTATCAAGCAAGATGCATGCCAAAGCGCTTTGCATGACGCGCAGCTGTCGGGGCATGCAGCCCGGCGCATGGCGGCGTGGATGCGCGCATCTTGTGGCAGCTGCTGGGGCGTGGGCTGGAAGTGCGCTGCGCGGCGGAAAACAATGCGTGGCGTAGAGAAGTATGCCGGTCCGGTGGAGCCTGGATTTTACGGGGCGGCCATGAGGCGAACTGCCCCAGCCGGGGCAAAACGCTCCAGCGCGGGCAATGCCGATCAGGCGTGGCTGGCCGGGAGCATGGATTTTAATTTGGCGCGCAGGGTTTTGCGGTCAATGCCCAGGATGGCCGCCGCGCGGCTTTTATTGCCCTGCGCTCCGGCCAGCACGGTGAGAATATGATCGGCTTCCGCTTGCGCCAAGGTGCGGTTATCCGCCGTGCGGTGCGCGGCGGAAAAGCGCATTAATGCCGGCAGGTCGGGCGCGTCAATGGTTTTGCTTTCCGCCATCAGCACCAGGCGTTGTATGACATTTTCCAGTTCCCGGACATTCCCCGGCCAGGGATAAGCCCGCAGGATTTTAAGGCATCGGTCGGAAAATTCCGGCGCGGGCTTGTCCAGTTCGCGGGCAAAACTTCCGGCGAAATGCCGGACGAGCAGGGGGATGTCATCGGCGCGTTCCCGTAGTGAGGGGATGGCGATGGGAAAGACATTGAGGCGGTAGTACAGGTCGTCGCGGAAGAAGTCCCTGGCCACCAGGTTTTCCAGGTTTTTGTTGGTGGCCGCCAGGATGCGGACATCCACTTTGGTGGCTTGGCGCGACCCGACCATGAAAACCGCCTTGTCCTGCAGAACGCGCAGGAGCGCGGCCTGCATGGGCAGCGGTATTTCCGCGATTTCATCGAGAAAGATGCTGCCGCCGGCGGCGGCCTGGAAAAACCCCGTCCGGGATTCATACGCGCCGGTGAATGACCCCTTGCGCGCGCCGAACAATTCGCTTTCGAACAGGCCAGAGGGAATGCCGCCGCAGTTGATGGGCACGAAGGGCGCGGCGGCGCGGCGGCTGCTGTAGTGGATGGCCCGCGCCACTAGTTCCTTGCCGGTGCCGCTTTCGCCGAGAATCAAAACCGTGACGTTGCTTCCGGCGGCTTTGGCGATCTGCCCGTAGATCGCACGCATGGGCGCTGAATTTCCCAGGAGGCCCCAGTCGGCTGGGGCGGCCGGCCCGCTGCCCGCCGGCGGCCGCCGCGCGCGCAGGCGGGCGAGCGCGCGGCGGACCGCGGCCAGCAGTTCCTCGTCGGTGAACGGCTTGGCAATATACTCGTGCGCTCCGGTTTGCATGGCTTCCACGGCACCGGGGATGGAGGCATACCCGGTGATCATGATGATTTCAATGTCCGCGTGGTTCTCGCGCACATGGCGGACGAGGTCCAGCCCGTTCAGTTTTGGCATGCGCAGGTCGGTGATGACGAGGTCCGCGCTGGTGGCGTCCAGGGTGCGCACGGCCTCGGCGACGCCTGGCACGGTGAACACCTCGTAGCCGGCAGCAGCCAGGTTCCGGTGGATGACTTCCAGCGTATCCGGAGAATCGTCCACTACCAGAATGCGCGCGGTTTTAGATTTGGGCATGGCTGCCTCCCGGTGGCGCCGGCTGGGCCGGTCGCAGGCTGATGGGCAGGCTGACGATGACGCGCGTGCCGCGTCCCGGTTCGCTCTGAATGGCAATCCGGCCCTGATGTCCGGCCACGATGCCATGGACGACCGACAGCCCAAGGCCCGTGCCCTGGTCAACATCCTTCGTGGTGAAAAATGGGTCAAAAATCCGGGGCAGCGCTTCCGGTGCAATGCCGCAGCCGGTGTCGGCGATTGACAGCTGCAGCCAGTCGCCTTCCCGGGTGGTGGCGATCCGCAGCGCGCCTCCGTCAGGCATGGCCTGCACGGCATTGACGATCAGATTGGTCACCACCTGGCGGAGTTGACCGTCGTCGGCCAGGATTTCCGGCAGGGATTCGTCCAGGGCGTATTCCACCTGCACACCGGCGGATTCGCAACGCGGCAGCCAGATGTCTGCGCTGTCCAGGATCAGGCGGTTGACATTCAGCCGGACGTCGCGCGGGGAGGTCTGGCGCGCAAACGTCATCAACTGGCGGATAATCTTGCGGGCATGCAGAGCCGCCGCCTCGATTTTGGCGATATCCCGGCGGACCTGCCGCGGCAGCCGCGCCGTCTTGGCCAGCAATTGCGCAAAACCGAGGATGCCGCCCAGCGGCTCGTTTAACTCGTGAGCCACACCGGCCGCCAACTGGCCGATCGTGGCCAACCGGTCCGCATGGCGCAGTTTGGCATTCCAGCGCTCCTGTTCCGCCGCGGTTTCCTTGCGGAAGACAATCAGGCTGACCTGGCGGGCGACTTCATCCAAAAGCCGCTGCTCGTCGTCGAGGAAAAGGCGGCCGGCCGGCTGGAATGCCCGGGGATAACCGACCCGCACATGTCCGCGCCCCTGTCCATGCACGAGGATGAGCGCCTGCTGCCGCGCTCCGTAGGCCGGCCGCCGCCGGCTGTCAAACCGGCGACCGTCCAGCACAATTTGCGCCGAGGCCTGATCCGGAAATTGCCAGGCTGCCGGCAGAATGTGCGCGACTTCCTGAAGAATCCCGGTGAGCGCCAGGCCCGGCCTGAGCGAGACTTGTGAAATCGAGTAAAGGCAGGACAATTCCTTGACGCGCTCCCGCAGGGCCGCTGCATTGACATTATCA
>CAZYXU010000230.1:0-5035 GCA_964650945.1 uncultured Verrucomicrobiota bacterium
AGTAACCGTAAACCTGGGCCAGCAGGGCGGCGCCCATGGCCGAGGCGACGCCGATCTCGCCCTGGCAGCCGACCTCGGCGCCGGAGATGCTGGCGTTATGCTTGGCGATGAAGGCCACGGCGGCGGCGGCCAGCAGCCCTTCGCGCAGCGCCTGTTGCGGCAGGCGGATCTGATGCTTGAGCAGGTAAATCAGGCCGGGCAGCACGCCGGCGGAGCCGGACGTGGGCGCGGTCACCACGCGGCGGCCGGCGGCATTTTCCTCAGCGGCGGCCAGGGCGTAGGCGTTGAGAAACACCAGGAAACGGTCGGGGTAGTTTTTCAACGCGCGGGCGCGGGCGTAGAGCGTCGGCGCCTTGCGCGCCAGGCGGATGGGGCCCGGCAGCAATCCGCCGTGCTGGATGCCGGCTTCCACGGCGGATTCCATGACTTCCAGAATCCGGTCCAGGTCCGCCCAGGTGGCGGCCGTGTCGCGCCCGGAAACCGCTTTTTCGTGGGACAGCATCAGGTCCACCAGGGGCATGCCGGTTTCGGCCAGGCGCGCCTGCAATTGCGCCATGTTTCCGAAGGGGTGCGGCGGCGCGGGCGGCGGGGCGGCCGGCTCGTCCTTGTAACGCACGAATCCGCCGCCGATGGAATAACATTCCATTTCCAGGATGGTTCGCGCGCCGGCGCCCAGCCGCAAAATCATGGTGTTGGGATGGGGCGCGGCGGGGCGGTCGCCGGCGTACCGGATATCCGCGGCCCGGAACGGAATCCTGGTTTTCAGCCCGGGGAATTCCATGTGGTAAACCGCGGCGGGATCCTGCAGGAGCGCGGATACTTGGTCAATCTCGCAGGTCTCCGGGACCATGCCCAGCAGGCCGGCGGCAATGGCGCGGTCGGTCCCATGGCCCTTGCCGGTGGCGCTGAGCGAGCCGAACAAGTCCACTTCCAGGCGGGTGGCGCGGGCCAGTTCCGCGGCCGGCAGGTCCGCCGCGTGCGCGCGGAACCGTCCGGCGGCCTTCATCGGGCCGATGGTGTGCGAACTGGACGGCCCCGGGCCGATCTTGAACACGTCGAAAATGGACGTCGTGATCCAGGGCGCTGCCGGGGCGTTATGCCGTGGGCGTGGCATCAGAAACCCAGGCGCACCGCGGCGCCGAGCGTAACGGTGTCGGTGTTGATATGTTTGTCCAGTTCCTTGACATTATCCCAGTCCAGGAACCGGTAGTTGGCGTTGATGTCCAGGTGCAGGTTGGGCAGCACTTCAAGGTCCAGGCCGGCGCGCACGCCGTAGAACGGGTCGTCGGCGAATTTATCGTCGGAATAATTGATGCCAATGCCGCCGGCGACATAGATGGCGGAGCCCAGCACCAGATAGGCCTGCGGGGCGAAGGTGGTCTTGTCGGAGCCGCCGAACCCGTCGGGGAAGATTTCCAGGTCGGCCTGGATTTTCACCAGACGCCAGGGCGCGAACTGGTAGGTTGCCAGCCAGGCCAGGCCGTCGTCGTCGAGTTTATAGTCGTCATCCTTGATGCGGTCGATGGTCCGCCAGTAATTGACGCCGGCGCCCAGCCGGTGCAACTGGGTTTGCTCCGCGCGGGTCTGCGATACGGCCGCCAGCGTTGCCAATAATCCGACAATCAATAATTTCCGCATGTTGGATGTCTCCTTGACTGTTTATTTGATCTGCTTGTGATATTCCTGCAATGAACGCACCCCGCTCCGGCCGGCGCGGGCGGCGGCAATGCCTTTGGCGGAGGCGCGGGCCGCGGCCACGGTGGTGATGTAGGGGATTTTGTACTTGATCGCGGCCTTGCGGATGTAGGAGTCGTCCGTCTGGCTCTGCTTGCCGCTGGGGGTGTTGATCACCAGTTGGATTTCCTTGTTCATCACCGCGTCCACAATGTGCGGACGGCCTTCCTTGAGCTTGTTGATGGCTTCCGCGGGCACGTTATGGGCGGCCAGGAATGCCTGGGTGCCGCGGGTGGCCTTGATGGTGAATTTCAGGCGGGCGAATTCGCGCGCGACGTCCAGGATTTGTTCGCGATCGCCGGCCGTCACGCTGATCAGCACCGTGCCGTTGAGCGGCAGGGGCGGGGTGGCGGCCTCTTCGGCCTTGTAAAAGGCCAGGCCGAAGGAATCGGCCAGGCCCAGAACCTCGCCGGTGGAGCGCATCTCGGGCCCCAGCACCGGGTCCACCTCGGGGAACATGCTGAACGGAAAGACGGCTTCCTTGACGCCGAAATGCGGAATCCGCTGCGGCTTGAGATTCAGTTCCGTCAGCTTGGCGCCGAGCATCAGGCGGGTGGCGATATGCGCCATGGCGATATTGCAGACCTTGGAAACCAGCGGCACGGTGCGGGAGGCGCGGGGGTTGGCCTCCAGGACGTAAACGACATCATCGGCAATGGCGTACTGGATGTTCATCAAGCCCACCACGCCCAGTTCCCGGGCAATGCGCCGGGTGTAATCGTTGATGGTCTGACGGTGCCGTTCCGGGATGCTGACCGGCGGGATGACGCAGGCGGAATCGCCGGAATGGATGCCGGCCAGTTCGATATGTTCCATGATCGCCGGGACGTAGGCATCCTGGCCGTCGGCCAGGGCGTCGGCTTCGGTTTCCAGCGCGTTTTCCAGGAAGCGGTCAATCAGGATCGGGCGGTCGGGCGTCACATCCACGGCGGCTTCCATGTAGCGCAGGAGCATGGCATCGTCGTAGACCACTTCCATCCCGCGACCGCCCAGGACGTAGGAGGGGCGCACCATCAGCGGGTAGCCGATGCGGCGGGCGGCCGCCAGGGCTTCTTCCATGTTCACCGCCATCCCGGCTTCGGGCATGGGGATGTTCATTTTTTCCATCATGATGCGGAACCGGTCGCGGTCCTCGGCCAGGTCAATCACATCCGGGGTGGTGCCCAGGATGCGCACGCCGGCGCGCGCCAGCTCGTTGGCGAGGTTCAGCGGGGTCTGGCCGCCGAACTGCACGATGACGCCTTCCGGCTTTTCCTTGGCGTAGATGCTCAGCACGTCTTCCACGGTGAGCGGCTCGAAATAGAGTTTGTCGGAGGTGTCGTAATCGGTGGAGACGGTTTCCGGGTTGCAATTGACCATGATGGTTTCATAACCCGCGTCGCGCAAAGCGAAGGCGGCGTGCACGCAGCAGTAATCGAATTCAATGCCCTGGCCGATGCGGTTGGGGCCGCCGCCCAGGATCATCACCTTGCGCCGCGCGCTGACGGGCGCGCGGTCGGGGGCGTTGTAGGTGGAGTAATAATAGGCGGCGTTTTCCACGCCGCTGACAGGCACCGGCTCCCAGGCTTCCGCCAGTCCCAATTCCAGCCGCCGCCGGCGCAGTTCCTCTTCCGGAACTTTCAGCAACTGGGCGAGATACTGGTCGGCAAACCCGTCTTTCTTGGCCTGGATCAGCAGATCGTCCGGCGGGAGCTTGCCCTGGTGCGCGAGAATTTTTTCCTCCAATTGCACCAGGTCCCGCATCTGCTCGATAAACCAGGGTTTGATATAGGTCAAAGCGTAAAGCGTGTCCGTGGCGGCGCCTTTGCGCAGCGCTTCGTACATGATGAACTGGCGTTCGCTGGTGGCGAATTTCAACTTGTCCAGCAATTCCGGCAACGAAAGTTTGTTGAAGTTTTTAGCGAAGCCCAGGCCGTGGCGTTTGTTTTCCAGGGAACGGATGGCCTTTTGCAGGGCTTCCTTGTAATTGCGGCCGATGCTCATGACTTCGCCCACCGCCCGCATCTGGGTGCCCAGCCGGTCCTCGGCGTTGCGGAATTTTTCAAATGCCCAGCGCGCGAATTTTATCACCACGTAATCGCCGCCCGGGGTGTATTTGTCCAGCGTGCCGTCGCGCCAGTAGGGGATTTCGTCCAGCGTCAGCCCCGCGGCCAGCATGGTTGAGACCATGGCGATGGGGAAGCCGGTGGCCTTGGAAGCCAGGGCGGAAGACCGCGAAGTGCGCGGGTTGATCTCAATGATGACCACCCGGCCGGTCTTGGGGTCGTGCGCGAACTGGACATTGGTGCCGCCAATGACCTCGATGGCCTCGACGATGTCGTAGGAGTGTTTTTGCAGACGCTTTTGCAAATCGGCGCTGATGGTCAGCATGGGCGCGGCGCAGAACGAGTCGCCGGTATGCACGCCCATGGCGTCAATGTTTTCGATGAAACAGACGGTGATCATCTGGTTCTTGGAATCGCGCACCACTTCCAGTTCCAGTTCCTCCCAGCCCAGGACCGACTCCTCCACCAGAATCTGGCCCACCAGGCTTGCGGCGATCCCGCGGGCAGCGACCACTTGCAACTCCTCCACGTTGTAAACCAGTCCGCCGCCGGTGCCGCCCATGGTGTAGGCCGGGCGGATGACCACCGGATAGCCCAGGTCGGCGGCGATCTTTTCCGCCTCCGCCACGTTGTAGGCCGGGGCGCTGCGGGGCATGTCGATCCCCAGCTTGCGCATGGTTTCCTTGAAGGCGATGCGGTCTTCGCCGCGTTCGATGGCGTCGGCCTGGACGCCGATGATCTTGACGCCATGGCGTTCAAGCACGCCGGCTTTGAAGAGTTCGGAACACAGGTTCAGGGCGGACTGGCCGCCCAGGTTGGGCAGCAGGGCGTCCGGTTTTTCCTTTTCGATGATTTCCGTCATGCGCTGCAGGTTGAGCGGCTCGATGTAGGTGTGGTCGGCCATGCCGGGATCGGTCATGATGGTGGCGGGGTTGGAGTTGACCAGGATGACCTGATAACCCAGCTTGCGCAGGGCCTTGCAGGCCTGCGTGCCGGAATAGTCGAATTCGCAGGCCTGCCCGATGACGATCGGGCCGGAGCCAATGATCATGACCTTGCTGATGTCGGTGCGGCGCGGCATATATTGCATCTCCGGATATGGGGGTTAAATTGCCGGTTAGCATGGCGCGCCGGACGCTCCGGGTCAAGCCAAAAATGACCGGCGGGCGCACAATGGGCGCAAGTCAGTTCCGTAGGGGTTTGCCGCAAGGTTGGTGTGGCGGCATGCCCCGGCTATGTTGAAGCATGCTGGAAAA
>CAZYXU010000231.1:0-5028 GCA_964650945.1 uncultured Verrucomicrobiota bacterium
AATCAATAAATATTGCCACAATCCACGTCTTTTGACATACTTACAACCGGATGTTTGCCGGCAAAACAAGGAATGGCGCCAATCAGGCCTGCGTACGCGCCGCCGCGCGCCGCTGCCGGCCGGCGTTTGTAATGAAAGAAAAACATGAAATACCCCCGACTGGTTTTTGATCGCTGTAAGTACATACCCGCATTGGTGCGGGGCCTTCGCGTTCTCGATATAGGTTGCGTCGAGCACAACCTTGAGAATCGTAAACATGGCCACTGGCTTCATGGTCGACTGGTCAAGTCAGCGGCAACTGTCCTTGGGCTTGACTATGAAGTTGATCAGGTTGAGCAGATGAACCGCGAGGGCTATGACGTAGTTGCTGCTGATGCGACAAACTTTTCTTTGTCGCGGGAGTTTGAAGCTATTGTGGCGGGAGAACTCATAGAGCATGTTCTTAATCCGGGGTTGTTTCTCGAATGCGCAAGAAGGCATCTCGCACCAAATGGCATCTTGATCATGACCACCCCGAACGCGAACTGCCTCATCTATTTTCTAGAGAATTTGATCTTAGGCCATGAAGTAGATAATCCGGACCATGTTGCGATCTACTCGCCAACTTCAATATCACTACTTCTCAAGAAAAGCGGCTTCATCGTGGACGGCATAGTTTTTCTCGCGGAGAACACTGCATATTGCCACACATCCTACACTTCTAAATTCCTAGTTTATCTTAAGCAGGTCGTTCAGATTATAATTGGATACGTGAGGCCCAGCATCTGTCACCACATGGTAGTAATTGCACGGCGAGAATAAGCAGATTGCCAACCGGCTGGAGTTTGCGGTGAATCCGCGCGCGGCTCACGTCTCGACAAACTATTCATCTGCGTTGCTTTCAAAACGTGAGTTTTGACGTTGGCTCAGTAGCATCCCACAGGTAATAAGGCAGAAATACAACGTCGGGGTCGGGGGCGCTATCGCTATCGGGATCGATTCCGATTCCGATACCGATTCCGATCCCGCATAAAACCGGAACTTAACTTTGAACGCAATAGCCGAATTTGTTAGTAAAACCACTGTTTTCCGGTTGAAAATTAGATCTAGGGGATGACAGTGACGTTAGCTCATTTTTAAGATCATTCCGCGCCGGCGGGACCCAGGCGCAAAATCGGCAGGGTCTCCTCCGCCAGGGTGGCGTTCAAGTCGAATAACACGAAACCGCCGCAGTTCAAGGCGCGGGTTTGCATGATCTGCTCGATGACCCGGTCGGGCGTCAGTTGGCTTTCCGCGGCCGTGACGCCCAGCCCCGGAAAAATCCGGCGGGCGGCGCCCGGCAAGGCGCATTGCCGGCGCAGAATGCCGGCGAATTCGGCGGTGTTTTCCGTGTAATTCATGGGGACGACGAAGTCCACCAACCCGGTTTTCAGCCAGAGTCCCCAGTCCTGGCCGATGCTGTGGCGGCAATCGGGGTAATTCTGGTAGACCGCGGCGGAAAGCTTTATGCGCGGGTCGATTTTCCGCAAGGACTGGCGTGTCTGCCGCACGAATTCCGTGATCTGGGCGCAACGCCATTCCCGGAACTTGTCCGCCAGGGCGCCGTTTTGCGCGGCGGCCGGCCAGCCGGCGGCCGCCCGGCCCAGCGATTGCTCGAACCGGCGCCGGCATTCGTCGCAGAAGCAGGATTGGGTATCCGGGTAGCGCGCGTAGTCAAGATGCAGGCCGTCAAGCCAGCCGGTGGCCGCCGCCTCCCGGATGGCGCGGAGTTCCTGGTCAAGGTTTTGCGGATGGCTGGGGCAGAGCCAAGGCAGGCTGCCGCCGTCAGCCGTGCGCTGCAGCCGGCCGGCGCGCCGCCATTGTTCGCTTTGCTCCGCCGGCGCGGCGCCGAGGTTCCAACAGACTTTCCAGAGGTGCATTTCCAGGCCGGCGGCGCGGGCGGCTTCCGCCGCCTGGCGGAGTTGGTTGCCGAACATCTGGTTGATGTCGGAAGTCGGGACGACCTGGCTGGGGTAATGGGCCGTGCCGGCCCATAACAGGTTGGGGAAGACGGCGGTCATGCCGGAGTTTTTTAAAAGGCGCGCGGTGCGGGGCCAGTCGCCGGGATAAAGCCCCAGCCCGGAATGGTTCCACACCCCGCGGAATTCCCGCGCGCGCGGCGGGTGCGCGGCGGCATACGCCCGCAGCAATGACTGGCGCAGGCGCCGGCTTTGCCGGAAGGCTTCCGGATAATCGCCGGCAGCCAGCTTGCGGCATGCAACGTTGTAAGATTCGCGGGACAGGTCCAGGAATGGCTGCGCCATGGCGGCCCGATCGTTGGCGGCTGCCTGGCTGCCGATGCCGGCCTGGGCTTGCGCCAGACTGGCGTAGGGGCCGATGCGGCCGGCCCGGGCCAGGGCGGCGGTAGCGGCGTCGCGCCAGGCGGACTGGTCATAATATCCGGCCAGCGCCAGCAGCAGCATTTTTTTATTTTCATCATCGCCGTTGAGCAGGATGTGCGACATCCAGCAGCCCCGGTCTGTCCGCACCCAGGCTGGGTCAGGGCCGGTCCGACCGGCGGCATTCCGCCACCAGGCGATGACCTTAGCATCGGCCGCGGCGGGATAAGCGGGGCGGATGTTGCTGGACTCCTGAAAGATCAGGGATGGAACGTAGGGCGGGGCTTGATCGTTGAACGCGAAGGCGCTCCATTGCCCCGGCTGGTTGGCGCGCCGGTATTCGCCCAGTCGCAACCCCATCATTTCGGCCAATTGCGGTTCGGCGCTGTAAAACACCAGCAATTTTCCGCCGCGATGCATGAAGTTTTGCAAAGCCTGCAACTGCCGGCGCGGCGGGTGGGGGTTGTAAGGCAGGATGGCCAGCCGCGCACCGGACAGCCGGCCGGCGCTGATATCCTCATCGTCCAGCAGGGCGTAGGAAAGGTTTAAATCCTCCAACCAACGTCCGATCCGGCGAGCGGCGCTGTTGGCCGCGTTGCGTTCGGCCTGGTTGGGGGTGGATGCGGTTCCACGCACCAGCGCCAGCGCGGGCCGGCAGGCGGTCAAGGAGTGCAGGGTCACGCTGGTATTGGCCGGGTCGCCGGGTATGACGCTGAGGCGGATGCCGTTAATCCGGCGCCAGCCAGCCGGCCGGCCTTCCACGCCGGCTTCCCGTTGCGCAAATGACAACCGCTGGCGGCCGGCTCCTTGCGGGGACGCGAGCCAGACGAACCAGCCGTCACCGCTTTTTAAATACAGTCCGACACGCCGCACCGCGGCGGGCTGCGGGCAGCTTATCTCCAACTCCAGGACGGGATAATCCGCCAGGTTCAGATCGGCGTCGCGGTCCCAGAACACGCGGTCCAGTCCCTGGCGCAAAGGGCAGGGCAGAAGCAATCCGGCGCCATCCGCCGCGGCCGCCGCCGGCGGCGTGTTGGCGCCGGGCCGCCAATGCCGGGCGTCAGCCGCCGGGTTGGAGATCAAGCTGATGGTTTGTGCCGGCGCGCGCGGGCTGAATGCCGGAAGCAAGGCCAGGCATAACGCAATAAAAGGTAATTTTGATGTCATGGGCCGCTGCAACCTGGATGCGAAGGCTGGAAGCCTGCACTACAATTGGAGCGACACGAGTTAGTTGCTTTCAAAAGTCAGATTTTGAAAGCAGTATTTAGTATCCAGAAGTCAGTATTCAGAATAGCAAAGTGTTCGGTGTTAAGTGTTCGGTAGCCTGACAACGTAACGCGCTGATTTAACGCCACTGGCAATAATTCTGAATTCTGACTCCTGTATTCTGAATTCTTTCAAAACGTTAGTTTTGAAATTGGCTCTGCTGTGTCGCTCTTTGATTGTGTGTTTTACCACCGAACACCGAACACCGAACACTGAACGTCGAACACCGAACACCGTCTTTGCTATCCCCCGGTGAGCCTGGTCAGGATGTAGTAGTCCAGGGCTTCGTAATCGCGTTGGGCGATCATGGCCTGCATGCGCTGTTCGTTCAGCCCGCGGCTGATTTCCAGCAGGCGCAGAAAGATTTTACGGCTGTTGAGGAGATGCGCGGTAGCCGGGAATTTTTGCGTGCGCATGGCCTTGACGTCCAGGCCGACGTATTCGCCGTTCCGGCCGTAGTCGTGCCGGTCGAGAATCCGCACCTGGTTGAAGGCGCGGCGCAAATCCACGGAGCCGAAGGACTTGTCCTGGTCGAATTTCAAGCCGTTCTGATCGTTCAGATGCACGGTCCAGAGTTTGCCGGCGGCCAGGGCGAAGCCCATTTCATCCGACGGATCGAGTCCGGCCAGGATGGCATGCGCGCTTTCGATGTTCACGCCCACGCGGGCGGGGTCGGCGCACATGGCGGCCAGCGCCAGCGCATGGCCGGTGGTGGGGATGTAGGTGTGATCCATCGGCTCGTTCGGCTTGGGTTCGATGGCGATGCGGATTTTCGGATCGTATTCCAGCATGCAATTCACGGCTTCCACCAGCCGGCCGACAATTGCGCAACTGTCCTTGGCCTCGCGGATGTATGTGCCTTCGCGCGCCAGCCAGAGAACGATCAGCCTGGTATCCAGCGCGTTGGCGATATCCACGCAACGGCGGCTGCGTTCGAGGGCATATTTACGGCATTGGGGATCGTTGGCGGTGTATCCGCCGTCAATCGTGCGCGGGTCTTCCCAGAGGCGCGGCGCGACGAATTCCGCCCGCAATCCCGCATGGCGCAGCAACTTATGCACCTGGCCGGCGCGCTTGACGATCTGGGCCGGGGTCAGGTCGTTCATTTCCGGCACAGCATCATCGTCATGGAATTGCACGCCGTCAAACCCGAGCTTTTTGTAGAGGGCCAGTTTTTTGGCGAAAGGGAGCGGCTTGCGCACCATCGGGCCGAACGGGTCGGCGCCTTCGTGGATATTCCAGGGTCCGAAAGAAAAACGGAATTTGCCGGCCATGTCAGGTTCCTTTCTGTTGAGTTTCTTTCAAAAGTGTTCAGTGTTCGGTGTTCAGCACCTGAGATTTTACTGTAACGTAAAACATTTATCTTGTGCTGTTTGCAATCATTCTGAATTCTGACTTCTGAATC
>CAZYXU010000232.1:0-5007 GCA_964650945.1 uncultured Verrucomicrobiota bacterium
GTGACATTCGTCCCCGCCCGTAATAATTGCGCAAGGGTTCTGGACGCATACACCAATCCGATCGGCTGATTGGCCACCAGCAGGATTTCGTTCCGCCCGCCCCACCACGACCGCCGGCCGACAATCGCATAAGCTTGATCCCGGTTCTTCGGCACCCGCGCCAACCGCTTCAAAATCCCGGCCGGCGGCGGGTTACCGTCGCCCGCCAGCATCAATTTGATGGTTACATCCGCGTCTCCCACATGGCCTTTGGCAAAAGCGCTGATGGCATTGGATGCGCCGGTAACGGCCGGCGCCACGGCCGAGGGCGGCAGCAGCGCCACCCGGCCGGCGACCACCCGGTCCGCGCCTTTGATCGAAACCTCTTTCGGCAAGGGAATCAAACGATCCGTCCACTGCGCCAAGACCGGATCAGACGGCGGCTGGTACTCCGCGTCCAAAGTCCCGCGCGTGGTATAATCCGGTTGGGAATCGTGCCATATTTTCCAGTTTTCGCGCGCAGGATGAGTCGCCGGCGCGGCCCGGACGACGCCTTGCAACACCAACCAAACGGCCAAGACACAGGCTCTTTGCATGATTGCCCTTTTCTGTTGTAGCAATACCCATACTATGATTGGCGGCAGAATACAATTCCGGGCGTTCTTTTGCAATTAACGAAATTAACCGAGTTGTTCGTAATATTAGCCCACAACTCCGCAATATTCGAAATTTTACGATCCAAAAGTCATTTTTCGGCAAGCGCCCTGACCGCGGCGCTGAAATCGTCCTGGAATTCCGTCGGCTGGCCGCCGGGCTCCAGTTGCAATCCGGTAATCCAGACGGTCGTATCACGCCGCGGAACCATATCGTAACCGCGATGCCCCATATTCATGCCGGAAGTCACGGGCATGTCAAATGTGATATGATGGCGGGACCATTCCGTGGTTACTGCGAATGACTTCTCCACTTCCCCGGGCGAATAATAATCGCCTACATTCAGTTTGACATAAATACTGGATGGCTGGTCACTGCGCGCGTAAAAGGAAAATGTCATTTTTACCGGCAGTTCAGTCACCGGCACATAGCCCAATGTGCCTTGCAACGCCCCGGGCTTGAATCCGAACTCCCGGCCGTCGGATGCGTTATGCAACCGTAATGACGGGTTCCCGTTCCAGGGCATCGCTTCATCCACCTGCCATCCCCCGCCGAGTTTGCGCGTAAAGTCCGGCACCCCTTTGTTGGTCTGGTGTCGGAAACAAGGATTCGGGCAATGATTTTTACTCCGGCGCAGATGTTCGACCAGCGCCGGAACATTCACTCCCGCCGCGCGCCACTCCGGCAGAGCCCGCATTGCCACCGCCACATCCACCGCGGCCGGCTGACCGGCCAATTCCAGCCGGTAGGCGCGCACGCCGTAAGGTTCGATTTTATCTGTGAACGTCTCGCCTTCCAACGCCAATTTGTTTGCGATCGCTTGTTTTTCCGGATTATTTTCACACGAAGTCAAAAAGTTCACAAAGTTTTTCCAGAATTGCCGGTCTTTGCTTTGCGCCTTGGTGTCTTTGTGTGATATTTCTGTTTGCCGCATCTCTTCAAACAATCGCACCCCGCTCTTGATGCCGCCAACCTTGAATGTCGCCTCCACGGCATGCGGCATGATATTGGCGGCCAACAGCAGGTAAGCGCCGTCCGCATAGCGATACACCGCGGCATTGACCAGCGGAAATTTCTGCTCGCGCGGATTGAAATTATCCGGCGTGTATTGCACTTTTTGCGGAATATCGCCGTTGAGCAGCGCCGGCGCCATTTCTTCAACCTGGGCGCTGATGATGCGCAAGGCGTCCCAGGCATCCTCGCCGACGACGGCATTCAGCGCGAAATACAGCAATCCGCGCGCGCCGTAAATAATGGCGGTATAGGCCTGGCAAAGTATCTGCTGCTTGCTCATACCGATGGGCGTGCGCCCCAAGTCGAGCATGTTGGCCAAAGGGACAAACCACATGACCTTGTTGTCGCGCCGGCACCGCTCGCGCAATTGGCAGGCATAATACGCGGTATATAAACCAGGCTCGCTCAGCAGGCCGCCGGTATACGGCCGGGGATAGATGTCGAACCCCAACATATCGCACCAGCGCGTCCAGTTATCGCCAAACGGGATGTTCATGGAATACAAAAGAAATTGCGGGCGATACGGATCGTGTCGGCGCGTTGTCTTCCAATACCATTCCGCTATCGCAATTTTATCGCCGGCATTGCCGAGATTGGGCTCGTCCACATTCCAATATCCGACAAAATGCCTGTAATCGCGCAGGATAGCTATCTCCCTGATAACATCCGGCTCGAAGAGTTTTGGCAGCGAACTCATGGAGGAATACACCCGGGGATAATTCCAGGTAATAACATTTAATCCGCGCTGTTCGGCCAAATTCATGAATGAAACCGTATTAGTTGCAATACGCATCCTCACAAGAGTGTTTAATCCGATGTTTTGCAGGTAATCAAACCGCCAATCGTCATCTTCTTTGCCATGCAACACATGGCAGCAAATCCCCACCGGGAAAAACGGGTTTTGATCCTTCAACGCCACGCCCTTGATGAAATCCGCCTTGGTTTCATAGCCGGGCCGCGGCTCCAGCCGGGTTACGATCAAGGTCTGCGCCGCCAATTCCCGGCCATCCATAACAATCCGCAAATTCACGGCGTTGTCGCCCATGGCCAGCGACGTCACCGGCACACCCGGGGTCATCTCCGGCTGTAATCCGGCCAGTTCCAGCGTTTTTTTGCCGCCAACCTCCAGCGCCAGCGCTGACCGCGCCAGCATCTCCGCCGGCAGCCCCAATGCCACACGAATTTCAGCAAGATCTTCCGACGTATAATAACTGCGGCCGACATACGCCTGGCGGATCACTTGCAAGGCGGATATATCCGCAATGTCCCGGACGGCCAGGATGTTTTTTCCGTTAACCGGGTCAACCAGCATCACCCGCACCTGGCGCGGCCGCAGTTCCGACACCGGCGCCTGCAATTGCATTTGCCGGACGCCGGACGCCGGCAGATCCACAAGTTCCTTAAACTTGATCGTTACATTTGTGCCATCAAGTTCGACAATCCGCAGTTCCGCCGCGCCGGCCTTCGGCAAGCCGGCCTCCAAATTGAGATTAACCCCGTAAAATATCCGCTCGCCATCCTGGACATAACCGGTTACTTCCGCCGCGGCAATGCGGGGTGCGAAGGGAATCTCCGGCTTGAACCCGCCGGCGCCGGCCACTGCCTGGAAATTAGCCAGCGCGTGGACGCCGCCACGGCTGTCCGGGCGCAAGACGTAAGTCAGGCGTTTTTCCTCCTGTAAAGCGCCGTAGGGATCGAGGTGAATTTCCGACAAATTCCGGACCAGGTTGATTTCCATCGCGTTAAAATCGTCGCACTGGAACACCGCCCAGGGGATGGCCAGCTCCGCGGTCCAGCCGCCCGCCTGGCTGGCGGTCATGGATCGCAAGGGCGGGGTCCAGCCGCGATTCCGCCAACCGCCGCCGGAACACTGTTCGTCATAAATAACATTGGCGAAACTCAACACGAATAGGTCGTAGCGGTCACGCGCCGCCGCCGGCCGCACGAATAATTGGACCGATTCGTCATTATAAGCGGCGCCGTCATGCTCAAAGGCGCGCTGGGTAACATGCGCCATCCTGGAATTGTCGCACTTGAATCCCAGATAGATGAATTGCCGGTCATGCGCCAGCCACACCCTGGTGGCGGCGGACGGTTGATTGGTGTTTTGCAGATACAATGTTTCAACCTGCGCCGGCGCCTGCCAGACGGGATCGTTTAAAACGCCGTCAATAACCGGCGGTATAGCGCAATTGGTGACGGCAATCGGCGGCGCATCAGCCATCGCCTGAAAAGACGTAAAAAGAATGCAGGCCAGCAAAACCGCTTTTCGGGATTGAATCGAACCACCCTTGTTTAAATGCTTCATTATTCAATCACATCTGCTTTTCACCTACAGACGGCTCACGGGCCGTTCGCCCTCCAAAATTAATCCCATGACTATTCTTTCCCATGGAGGGCGAACGTCTCGTGAGCCGTTCCATTTCACCCTGACAATTCGTTCGTTTAGATAATTGCGCAAGAGGCTAACACCGTCACTCGCGCCCGGCTGCGGCCGGCGTCCGCATTCGCTTTGAAGGCCAGATCATTGGCGCCGGCGGTTAATTGCACAAAGCCGGCCGGCAAGGGCGCAGATTTTATTTCCCGGCCATCGGGCGCAAATGCCGTCGCCATTCCATCTGCGCCAATTTCCACCCAATCGCCGGCGGAAATTTCAAACGGTAAGGCAATCTCCCGGCCATTAACCTCCAGCACCGGGTTGCACAGCCTGGTTTTCACCAGCGGCAGGGCGCGGATTTGGGAAATCAGGCAGGCGGCGGTACCGTTGGCCGGAACGTTATTCAGCCACAGATTCAGCCCGGCCACCTGCGTATACTGAATGGTGGTGCGATAAATATCATAGACGCACCGTCCGTACGGCCAGGCATATTGCTCAAAACGATCGGATTCCTGCTCCACCAACTCCACGTAGCGCCACCCGGTGAAATCCAGCGGCACGTAACGATCCTCCAGCGCCTGCGTACGATCCGGACCGGCAAGCTGGACATTCAAGACCGCGCCGCTGCCATCGCCCTGCACCCAAAGACCGATGGCCGGGCACTTGATCAAATCCAGTTCCGGGCTGAATTTTTTGCCCAGCCATCCCCAGGACGCCGGGCGATCTTCGTATATCCGCTCGCCATGGTCGAGCAGCGAAAGCCTGTCGGATGCCGAGGAAACGGGAAACCGGCCGGCGCCTTTGCGCTCGGCCCTCAGCCGCGCGCTGGCGCGCGCATCGCCGGCGGGAGAAGCATCCGACACGGACTCAAGCCATATCTTCATGCCGGGGGCTACTCCGGGATACGAGTATTTTTTCCCGCTGTTGAGAATGCGGACGACTTCCCAGCCCGGACTGAATTCGGCCGGATCGTCGAAATCGGC
>CAZYXU010000233.1:0-4990 GCA_964650945.1 uncultured Verrucomicrobiota bacterium
CCGCTGGTTTTACTGACGGCTTATTCCGGTCGGTTGGAGGCGGCATCGTTGAAGGCGGGTCCGGCGGGATTCATCGTTCATAATGTCGTTCCCGGCAGGGCTTACGATGTTTACAAGGAAACAAGCCTGCAGTTAACCATTTACAACGATAGCGCGGCAGATAGAACTTATCTTCTTTCCGCGCACCGTCCTTCCGCAGGCGGAAAATGGGAAAAGGGCTACCTGGAAATCCCGGATCCGAAGTGGTGCTGGTTTGAGGAGGACGAGATCAAGGTGGCGGCTAACAGCAACGCTTATGCCCGGTTTCACTTGAATATTCCGGATGAGGAGCGCTATTACAACCAGCACTGGGTGGTTACCCTGAATATAGCCGGAAAGTCCGGGGCGGGTGGGATAGGTGTGGCGATAAATATCCGGGCCCAGATTGAAACGCAGAGCCGGGCCGACCTGCAAGGCATGACCACGCCGGACGGGCTGATAGGCGTAGCCCCTGCCACCATCAGCCTGAAAGCAGAGGAAAAGGGCGAGGTTGTCATCTTTAATAACAGCACCGCCGCCGAGACCTACAAAATTTACGCGCTGGCCGATACAAACAAGTTTAAAACCTATCTGTCCGCCGGGTTCAGTCCTTTGCCGGAACCGGACTGGATCACACTGGGCGACAGGAGTTTAACCATTCCTGCCGGCGGCCGGAGCACGCTCCGCCTGCAGGCGGCGTTGCCGGAAAAAGCGGAAAACTCCGATAAAAAATATGAATCCGTCATTTTTATTGAAGGCCGCGGCGCCACGGGGTTTGTGAGAGTTCAAATCGAAGGAAGAAATTATTAAGGTTCTCAAAATAATATCGACATTCATTGAGCGTAATCGCACATCAGCAGGGCGACCTGTGCCGTCAGCGCGGCCCGCGCCTTGGGCGCCGTTATCCCGGAACAGATGCGTCACACCGTGACGCTACTACATCCGGAAATGCTTGCCCGACATAGCTTCGGCGAAGTCGTGTAGTAGCCGAACGGCGTTCGGCATCCGGATTAACTGTAAAGAAAGATGAGCGCAATGAGATTGGGAAAGAGAAATATGAAATCAGGGAAGAAGGCCGGTCCGCGTCCCGGCCGGGGATTCCGGGTAGGCGCCAATTTGCCGGTTTCCGGTTTCCGTTTGCTGCTCCTCTTGGGCGGATTCTGCCTCGGTTATGGGGTCGCTTTTGCGGAGAAGCGGGGCGATGTAGGGTTGTCGGTTGAGCCGGGATGGCTTGTAATCCAGAACGTCCCCGTCGGTCAACTCTACGATATGGACTGCCGGACCAAGACGCGTTTCAAGGTTTACAACGACTCGGACAAGCCCCGCCGTTTCAGCTTGAAGTCTGCCAAGCCGGAGAAGGTGGGGGTAAAGGTCCTCAAGGGCTATGCCGGCATCCCTGATCCGGCCTGGTTCTGGTTTGAGACCAATGTGGTCGCGGTGCCGGCGCGGGGCGCGGAAAATATAAACATGTTCCTGCGCATTCCCGGTGAGGAAAAATACTGCAACCAGAAATGGGCCGTGGGCATAGACGTGGAAGGCATACCTGAGTCAGGCGAAGGGTTGGTTTTAGCAGTCTCGCCGGTTTTCTATATTGAGACGGAAGCCAGGGGCGAGCTAAAAGAGAAACCGGCGGGTAGCCCGGGGCTGGCGCCGGCGGCAATCGTTCTGGAAAACGCGGCGTTGGGCAAGCGCACAGCTATCGCTGATATAAAAGTGTATAACAACGACAGCCGGCCGCATCTTTATCAGATCGGCTCAATTATCCCCGCCGCGCCCCCGGGCCGGCAGGTGATCGGTCCTTCGCCTGGTTTTGAATGGATCCCGGAAAAAGAATGGATTAAGCCCGGGATCAGCGCCTTGACAATCGGCCCCTATGAACAGGCCGCGATCCCTTTGGATTTGGATATTCCCGCAAAGACGGAATTTCTTAATCAGCGCCGGGAAGGGATAATCTTTGTTGAATCGGACGAAGGTATCGCCAATTTTGCGCGCGTGCGGATAACAACTTCTGCACGATAAATGGAGGCTGCTGGTGTTATATATAAATAAATTATTCTCCTGGTTAATCCTGCGGATTCCGTCTTCGCCAAGGCTGCGCCGGACAAGTGCCGCAGGAAGGCTCCGCCGCCGCCAAGGCGGCGCCGGCGGGCCAGCCGCAGGATTCCGCAAAGCTGGTTTACGGCTTGCCGCGGGGTGGGTCACGATTCTTCTGTCATTTTGCTTAAACCGGGCCGATGCGCAGCCTGAAGCGACGATTACGGTTACCGTTTCCATGTACTCTACCAACACGCCTTCATTGGGGCTGGCTGTAGTCAGCAATATTATGGCGGAAACGGCTTACCTGGGTGGCAGCGTAACGGCGACGAACGGGTACCCGGTGTCGGAGCGGGGCATATACTGGGGCACGAATTCCGGGACAGTGCTGGCGGATGGCACCCAGTATTCGCACAGCGGAACATTTGACGAGGGCGATTTCAGCTTCTTTGTGACGAACCTGCCGCCCGGGAAAATGATTTACTTCCTGGCCTACGCCGTAAACAGCCAGGGGACGAATTTCACGGCGGAGCGCGCATTCCTGACACGGCCGGCGGCGCCGGGGATCTTGCCGCCGACGGATATCACGGCGAATGCGCTATACGCGAACTGGCGGTCAGCGGAAAGTTCAATCAATTACCTGCTGGATGTGGCGGCAACGAACGACTTTGCGGAATACCTGGCGGGATACAGCAACCGCGCGGCCGGGGCGGCACTGACTTGCGCGGTGACGGGGCTGCCGGCGAGGGTGGTATATTATTACCGGGTGCGCGCCGTGAATGCCACGGGGGCGAGCACGAATTCGGCGGTGATGACGGTTTCGCAGGGCGCGATCGGAATACAGCCGGCGAGTTTGAGCTATACCGGCGTGTATGGCGGCATAAATCCTGCCGCGCATGTTTTCGTGGTGTCCAATTCCGGTTGCTGGGACTTCGCTTTAACGAACAGCGCGGGCTATTCCGCCGGCGCGGCGGGCTGGTGGCGGACAACTCCGGCAACCGGCAGTTTGGCGGGCGGGTCATTCCTGGCCATAACCGGCAGCGTTGACATTACCGGCCTGAACGCAGGGACGTATTACGTGACGAACACGGTCATTTCGGCCGAGGCAACCAACAGCCCGCAATACCTGGTGGCGACGCTGACGGTGGACAAGGCCGACCAGGCGATTACGAACTTTACGCCTGCAAACGGTTCGGTGTTTGCGTTGACGAACACGGCGGGGTTGAATGCCGCGGGCGGCGGCTCAACGAATCCGGTGATGTTCACGGTGATCTCGGGGCCGGGTGTGATTTCCGGGCGGACCGATCTGACGTTCACCGATTCCGGGATGGTGAGCGTGGCGGCAAGTCAGTCCGGCGACAGGAACAGGAACCCCGCGCCGAACGTCACCAATACGTATATCGTTAACCCGTCCTTGGCGGCGGATATCGCCGTGAACGACCTGGTGTACCTGCCGGTGAATGCGACCAATTTGACGGCGGCGGGAACGGTGTCGTTCCGGTTGTTAAACCTGGGCCCGGCCCCGATGAACTCCGCCGAAGTGGCATTTGATTTGCTGATTGGGTTTGACGGGGAGGGGCTGGCGGTCATGGGTTCGAGCCAGCGCCCATTCGACCTTGCCGTCGGGCAGGAGCGGCTGGTGATCATGACGGCGCAGGAGAAGCTCGGAATGGTAGTCCCGGCGACAATGGGCGGGGTAAAGCAGGTGCGGGTGGCGGTGCGCCATGCGAACCTGCTGGTCGACCCGAACCTGGCGAACAACACGACCACAGCGGCCGGGATGGTTCTGGTGAGGCCTTCGGGTGTCAACTCGCCGGGCCGGTCGCCGAACGACTATGACGGCGACGGCAAATCGGACTTGTTCATGGTGCACGCCGATTGGGGCCGGTTAATATTCCTGTTATCCGGCCACCGGTATTACGGAGTGGGGGTGTATGAGACATTGTTGGGCGCCGGGAATTATCAATCGGCTTTTGGCGATTACGATGGCGACGGCCTGCTGGACTTGGGCGTGTTCGATGAAACCACCGGAACCTGGCGTGTCAGACTCTCCACGACCGGCGCAATCGTGCAGGCGCAGGCGGGCGCGGAAACACCGGGGTATGCTCCAGCGGTTGCCGATTACGACGGCGACGGGAAGAGCGATCTGTCATTGTATCAAAGCTCCTCGGGACACTGGATGGTCTGGCTGTCGGCGGACGGTTATGCGGCTGTCAATTCCCGGGTCGGCGGCCCGGCATCGCACTATTATCCCATGCAGGGCGATTATGACGGCGACGGCTCGGCGGATCCGGCGATCTATTCCGAAACGTCAAGCCTGCTGGTGGTGCGCCTGTCCTCCCAGGATTACAACGAGGTGTATTTCCATATGGGCGGGATGGGCTGGGTAGGGTTGCGCGGCGACTTTGACGGCGACGGGCTTGCCGATCCCGGGATCTACCATGAGGAGTCCGGCACCTGGGAGGTGTATTTGTCATCCGGCGGCGAGTTTGACGCGGCGATCGGCGGCAACCTGGGCGGGCCGGGCTGGCTGCCGGTGGCGGCGGATTATGACGGCGACGGCAAGACTGACCCGGTGGTGTATTATTCCCCGTTGGCCGGCGATGTGGGCCGCTGGCAGGGACGTTTATCGTCACAGAATTACATCCTGGTGGGCTGCGAGTTCGGCGGAGCGGGATTTAATCCCGTCGGCGAATAAAACCAGCGAGTCTACCAGCGGCCGGCTTGCGCTTTCAACCGCCCCCTTGTGGAACTTATGCACGCTAAGTAAAATATCAGCGCCAAACTTGCGCGGTGCAAAATACAGGTTATATATTCATTGCTTCCTGGTGGGTAACGGATAGGAATGGCGTGTTTGCCGGGCAGAAAGAAAATGGAGCTGGCCATGCCGGGTGATGGGAGGTAGACTGATCAGCGCTGGACGGACCCCCTTATTCCG
>CAZYXU010000234.1:0-4956 GCA_964650945.1 uncultured Verrucomicrobiota bacterium
CTCCGCCACCGGCAGATTCTCGCACCCGGCAATCGCCGCGCCGGGTGATGCCGTCTTGAATGCCGCCAATCCGTATGGTTTTAATTTTACCG
The DNA here is from genome assembly GCA_964650945.1 of uncultured Verrucomicrobiota bacterium. Lineage (GTDB taxonomy): Bacteria > Verrucomicrobiota > Kiritimatiellia > JAAZAB01 > JAAZAB01 > JAXGPF01. The sequence continues at coordinate 93 of CAZYXU010000234.1, forward strand.
GAACCTTGAATGCGCCGGCAGTTGATCCGGGCGCGGCGGCCACAACTTTTCCGGAAGCCAGATCAACGATCTGGCCGGCGCCGGCAACGGTAACCGCGCCCTCAATCGGCCAATAGCCGGGATTGGCGGCATAGAAATAATATGCATCATCCCGGCGCAGGGCGCGCACCGCGATATTGTTGGAAAATCCGGCGCCAAGCGCCAGTTTGAAGGGTTCGGCCGGCAGGCTTCGGAAGACGCGGATAAACTCGCGCAACGGCTGCTCTTCGCCGGTGTATAAGGTGGCGTCGTTGAAGCCGAACATGATGGTCTGCGGATCGAAGCCGATCATCGCCTGCGTATAAGGCTCGCGGGCAAAGTCCGCACGCTGCTGGGTCATGCAGGTTGACTGAAACGGCCGGGGCCAGCCGGGCCGGAAGGGCAGCATCCCGGCCGCATGTTCCACTTCCACCCACCAATGCCGGAGCATGATCGAACGATACGGCAGGGCTTGAAACGCGGCATAGAAATCCGTGTCCGCGTTCGCCTGCCAGGCGGCGGCGTAATTTTCGATCCGACGCATGTGCCCCCAGGTATAAGCCGGCACATATTCGGCCGCGGCGCCGGCCCAGGGCGTCAGGCGTAAATCCGGCGCATAGGCATACAACCCGGCATCCCAGCCCCGGCCCCGTATAAAATCGGCAAACGGCGTTTTTGCTTTGCGCCATTCGATGAAGGTGTCGTAATAAAAAAACGGGGATGCGTGGCAGACCAAATCCGGCCGCTTTGCTTTAAGGACTTCCGCTACCTTCCGGAAAAACCGCTGGACCCGGCCGGCGCGCCATCCCTGCCAGGCGGCGCGGCGTTCCGGCGCATTCAGATATGCCTGCCGCTTGAAACGCCGGTCCGGATCATCGCCGCCGACCGGCACGGCCATGCCGGTCTCCTTTTCAAACGCGGCGATTTCGGCGTCGTCATAGCCGGCGCAAGCATCGCCCTGGCTGTAGCTGGTATTGTATTGACCATAGGCCGGGATCATTTCCATCCCGTCGGCGGTCCAGTTGATTCCCTTGAATTGAGGCAAATGTTTGAATTTCTCGCCCAATTCGTCCGCCACCCGCAGCATTTCCCGCTCAACATCCGGATGCCGGAAATCGAAAACCGCGCTGCCGGCCATCAGCAGATTGGTCTCGCCGCGCTGCCGCCGCGCCTTGAGTCCGGCAGTATGCATGAATTCCACCGAGGCCAGAAATGCGATGTCATTGACATTCAATACGCGCGCAACGAAATCGCGAATACAGGGCGTCAGCCGCGAGCTGCCGTCCGGCGACAGGTAGGGAGTGTTTTCATTATTATATTGCAGGCAGCCCATGACATGCAGGTTCAGGCCGGCAAACCGCATGTACTCGGCAAACCGCTCGCAGGCTTCCTTGTAGCTGTCGAGCAAAGCGCACATTTCGAGGATGGGCGCCGCCCGGTCGCCTAATGCGCGTCTTTGCCTGGCGAACTCATCCGCGCTTTGCCGGGAACAGGTAAAATTCTTGTAGAACCCGCGCCCATCCATCAGGTACATGTAGTGATTGGGATGATTGGCGTAATCCGCCTCGGTCAACTGCCCGATTTGACGCTGCTGCGCCAGGGGGAGATCCGGCGTTGCCAGCGCCGGCAGCCGGCCCCGGACATGATAGATTTTCAGTCGGGACGCCGCGGCGGCGCAGCCGGGCTTGAGATTGATCAGGTTGAGCGCATGAGCGCCCGGATCGGGCAGATACAGCCATTTCAGTTCCAGCAGACGATGGCTGACCGGATATTTCCCGCCCGTCCACACGCCGGGCGCGCACTTGGAAGTCAGGTGATTCGGGATATTGTCATAAACGGCATTGGTGGGTTCCCGGGAAAGGTAGACCGCCGGCGTGCAGGACATCGCCATCCAGCGCTCGGCATTGTCGGGATATTCCAGCGCCAGCAGGTAAAAATCGCCCGGATGCTTGAATTCCACCAGGTAAGAAAACTGCGCCCAATTGTTGGTGCCCGTCTCCCGGTATTTCAAGCCGTCCCGCTCGACAAGCGCTGGGGCATCCACGGCGCTGACGAATTCGGATGACAACACATGGCGCTTTTGCGTGGCTATTTTCAAAAATTCCGGCGCGGCATCCGTCTCGATGGAAGGATGCGGATCCCCGGGATTGGCGAAATCAATGGCCGTTTCCAATTCCAACTCCATGCCCTGCTCGTAACTGTCGCCCGCCACGGCATCCATTTTCAACGGCGCCAGGAACACCAGCGGTTCCGGGTCGTTTTGCTCGATCAGTTTGCCGTCACATTCCAAGGCCGTCTGCAGCAGGTAAACACCGTCCGGCACGGGCGCGATTTTCAGATCAAACACCAGCGCATCGCCTTGCCTGGCAAACTGAGCGCTCTGCCCCGCTTGCACAGCTTCCAGCAGCGATCCGTCCCGGACGTATTTCAGCAATTCCCATTGCACCGCCGGGTTGGATCCGGCATGCCCGGGTGGTATCCGGACGGCAACCGCCGCATTTGTTTCCGCATGGAAGAACAACTTGTTGTCCGCCGGATGCTCAACCACCAGCCGGCCGTCGGCCGCCGGCCGGTCATAAATTATCTTCGTGGTAAAACGCCGGTCATTGCCGGCAGTTCCCGCCGGCACATACCCGGCCGCATGGGGCTTGCCGCGATCCCAGGCCGGCAATGCTGTCCAGGCTGCATTTTCATCAACTCTCCATTTCCAGCCGGCCCCGCTATCCAAAAAAATCCGGTTGCCCGAGTTCAAAACAACCGACCCTTGCAGCCACCCATAGGCAAACGCCCGATTGCCAACCATGCGCACGCACAGATCAATGCGGTTTGTCCCGGGCCGCAACCAGGGCGCCAGGTCCACACGCTCAACATTATACTGGGTATGAAAGGTGAATTTGCGGACCAACCCGGCCGGCATGACCTCCTGACCGTTGAGGACAAGCGTGTTCTGCCCGTAATATTGCCCGCCCAACACCTCGATGGAACCGATGGCCCGCCACGCGGGGTCATCCGCCGGAATGACGAATTCGCGGCGGAAACAGGCGCTCCAGACATCGGCACTGAAGGTTATTTTGTCAACCGTGATGCCTTGCCCGGGAACTACCCCGCCGGCACATTTTATTTCAATCCCCGCCGGGCAGGTAAAAACGACCGGCTGGGGCGCGGCAACCGTGTTCACGCCCGGCTTGAGATTGAAGACAAACGCCTTGGAATAAATCATCTTGCGGGAGGACGGGTCGGGATGGGTCAACCGCGCTTCCACCGCCATATCCGCTGGCGCCGTGATGTCCAGCTTGAACCCGACGGGGAAAGTTATCCAGGCCGCGCGTTCCAGGTCGTCCTGCCAGGGCCATACCTTGCCCGCTTCCATGTTCCGCACGGCGATGACCGCATTGGTCTGCGCGATGGTGAAATCCAGGCGGCCGTCAGCCGCATTCGTCATCGCGCAGGCTGCGCCTTTACACGCGCCGGGCGCAACCTGCCGCAGTAAATGCTCCTCGCGCTTCACGGCTGGAATCATTTCCAGGCCCCGCCCGAATATTTCGCCCATGGCCGGCGAATCGGCAAAGGCCGCTTTGGACAAAACAGCGGACGAAAGTGCGATAATGGCAAGTTTGATGATTGATTTCATGGGATATTCCTCAAATACACTTTATTTATGCCATTGAAATACCAGGACAACGATGCCGGCCTTCCGCAATATTTTGTCTTGTAATGATTGTTGGTAATATTAATATACAAAAGGCTGCTGTTGATTTCTTGCTCTGATTTGGTTTGTTTTTGCTCCTGGATGATGAAAGATAGATTTAAGCAAATCTGGTTTGATTGTGTGCCGAGCGCCACATTATTCCATGTCGAGCACTGTCCGCTGGCGCGCATCCGCGATCAAGCCATGCACACCCATGATTTCGCTGAGGTTTTCTGGGTGTCCCGGGGCGCGGTCCGCCACCTGATCAACGGCAACGAACAAACCATGCTGACCGGCGACCTCTGCATGATCCGCCCCGAACGCGACCGGCATCAGATTGCCAATCGTTCGCCTGATTTCACGATCCTGAACACCGCCTTTCCCCGGCTGATCCTGGACGATATCCGCGTCCGTTACAATCTCGCCGATGATTTCTGGGGCGGGAGCGACAGTTTGCCCGGACTCTATCACCTGACTGCCGCGGAACTGGAATGGCTGAACGCCGCCGGCATGGAACTGAAACACGCGCCACAGGAGCGAATCCGGATTGACCGGTTCCTGCTGAACCTGCTGGGCTCGACCGGCAAAACCATCACCGACCCATACCGCGCCTGCCCGGACTGGCTCCGCCAGGCCTGCGAATTAATCCACCAGCCTGAAAACCTGCAGGCGGGAGTCAAAGCCTTTTTCGCCATTGCCGGCCGGGCGCCGGAACACGTGGCGCGCACTTTGAAACAACGCACCGGCAAGACCCCCACGGAAGTCATCGTGGAGGCGCGCCTGGCGCATGCCGCGTCATTGCTCACGAATTCGGAAGCCAAGATCCTGGAAGTTGCCCTGGACTGCGGATTCACCAGCCTGTCTTACTTTTACAAGGTGTTTCAAAAGGGTTTTGGAATGACCCCCCGGCGCTATCGCCAAACTTACTTCAAGGCGCCGGTCAAACGGCTGCGCCCCATGCCATGACAAATTGAACCGTGAACCGGATATAGGTTGAATGCGCCGCGGTCAAGCTCCGGCCCCCGGCCGGCGTTGGCGGCTGCCATCCGTGCGTTTACCTTGATGGGCGTAACATCATCGCGGGTTGTCAGCGTTTTCCTGCGCCCCGATTCGCCGTATGCGGCGGAATAAGATTGCAATTCTGCTTGAACCAGGTGT
>CAZYXU010000235.1:0-4948 GCA_964650945.1 uncultured Verrucomicrobiota bacterium
TCTTTTAATGTCAATACCAACGGCACCTTGCGTTTTACGATTGACACGAACGGCGTCACTCCGATTAATTACACTTTTCGCTATGCCTACTTGAATGCCGGGAGCACGCTTGATCTCGGCCTGACGCGCGCGGCCCGTCTGAAATTTGCCAGACTTCCGACCAATAGTCCGGAACGCGTCTTCACGCTGATCGATAACTACTCCGCCACCACCCATTATATTGCAACCCGGAACATCGCCCTCGCGCCGGAAGACGCCAATGACTGGGAATTCGGTTACGACACCGGCGCAGTGCCTTCCGCCAACCCCAGACGATTGTACGCCCGCTACAAGGCCGTGATCAATAACGGGACAATCTTTTGTGTGAAGTAGGTTGGGCAAGAGTTGCCCGGCCGCTGCCGGGCCTGCTGTGTGTTTCACAAGGAGACTGCAAATCATGTTTGCAATCGACAAGCAGCGCCGCCTGTTTTCTTTACAGACCGGACCGGATGGCAGGAAAATCGAATGGCGCGTGAGGCTTGAGGCGGCCGGGCAAACATGGGCGCTCGCGCAAGCCGATGTTGCAATTCCGGCGGGGGAGCAGACTGCCTGCACGCTGACCTTTCGGGACATCGGGCTGGCCTGGACCCTGACAGCGGAAATGGATACAAGCACCGGCACGCTGATCGCGCGATCGACCCTGACAAACCGGTCCGGAAAACCGCTGGCGCTCGGTAAGGTGTTTCTGTTCGATTGCGCCGGGCCGCTCGGGCTTTGGGACCCGCAGGATGATGGGGTGGCCCTGGGTCTGGCGGGCAAACAGTTTTTGCGGGCGGTTCATCGCCTGACCGATCCGCAATGCCCGCGGCGCAGCAAAATCAAGTTCCAGTTTTTCAATCGAACCCGGCGGGAAGCCTTCCAGATCGGGTTCGTCACCTTCCTGCGCGCCAACCCGGAAGTAAGTTACGAATTTGATAATACCCGCGGCATGGCGGCTGTGCAGGCGGCCTGCGATTTTGCCGGCTGGGAACTGGCGCCCGGCGCCTCCACGGAGACCGAACAGTTTTGTCTCGCATTCGGCCCCGATCCCTTTAGCCAGCTTGAGCGTTGGGCCGGCCTGGCCGCCGCCCGCTGCGTGCCGCCGCCCGCGCAGGGGGAGAAGACGCCGATCGGCTACGTGGGTGGAACCTGGGTTGATGTGACCAATTCGGAAAATTACGAAGAGACGGTGCTGCGCAACTGCCGCGCGATCCGCCGGCGGCTGTCGGGATTTGGCGTCGATTATGTCTGGATCAGCATCGGCAATATTGAAGGCGGCCAGCCCGGCAACTGGCTGAAGTGGCATTACGGCCATTTTCCCAGCGGCCCGGAAGCCTTGTCCCGGAACCTGCGGGAGCTGGGCATGACGTGGGGCTTCTGGGTCGGTTATTTCTGGATCAGTTCGCACCTGACTGACCTCGTCGGGGAATTTCGCGACGCGCTTCTGAAAGACGCCCAGGGCAATCTCTGGGTCGCCGGCGCGCGCTGGAATCATGGCGATCCGGCGCGCCGCCCCCCGGCGGAACGGCCCCAACTGTATGCGCTGGACCCGAGCCATCCCAAGACGCTGGCGTTCCTGAAAAAGATCTTCGCAACCTATCGCCAATGGGGAGTGCGCTATTACATGACGGATTTCCTCGACGCCGGCGCCGGCGCTATCTGTGACACGCCCTATCCCGGGCATTATGACAAGCGCGTGGTGGCGGGTCCCGAGGCGTTCCGCAAAGCCATGGCCGTGGTGCGCGAAGCCGCCGGCCCGGATACGTATCTGCTGGCCAGTTCAGGCCCCACGGTGCATTGCGCCGGGCTGGTGGATGGCGTCCGCACGGGCAACGATTTCGGCGAAGGGCGGGCCATCAATCCCGGCTCGTGGTTTTATCCGGCCAGCTATGTCATCAACGATTCGCTTCGCGGGCATGGCGTCGGGCCGGCGCTGCAGAATCAGGCCAGTGCCTGGTATACGCATCGCACGCTGTATATCAACGATTCCGGCAACGTGCTTGCGGTGGATAAACCCATCCCGTTGAACGAAGCCAGGATTCATGCCACGGTCCATGCCATGAGCGGCGGGCCATCCATGCTTGGCGATGACGTCGACCGCATGGATGAAGAACGGCTGCGGCTGATCAAGGTTACGCTCCCGCGTCCCCGCGCGGTGGCGTTCCCCGTGGATTTGTTTGCAACCACGTATCCCGATCATCCGCGTATTTTTCTGCGGCCGGTCAAAACTTCGTGGGGCGAGTTTGCCGTTGTGGCGGTGTATAACCTGGGCCAGGATACAGCGACGATACCTCTTGCCCTGTCGGCGCTGCGCCTCAAGCCCGACGCGGATTATCTGGTATGGGAATTCTGGAACGCCGAATATGTCGGGCGGGTGAAGAACGAGATGCAGGCGATCGTGCCGCCGATGTCGGTGCGCGTATTCCGCCTGGTCGAGGATCGCCATGTGCCCGTTTTGCTGGGCACGGATATGCACCTGCTCATGGGTGAAATGGAAGTGGCGCACTGCGCGTGGGATCCCGGCCGGAAAATATATTCAGGCCGGGCGGCGCGGCCGGCCGGCGAATCCGGCAGCCTCTTTGTGCATGTGCCCGCAAGCCTGCGCCTGGCGGATCCGTGTGGCTATTGGATCGCCAAGGACGGCCGCGACAGCACGCTCGTGGTCCGCGTTGCGCTGGATTTTATCCGCGGCCAGGCCGCATGGGCCATGCCGCTGGCTAACCGCGAATAGCCGGGTTTGTGTGGTGCGGAAGCAGCAGTTGGCCGATCTGCAGGCCGGCCCGACGCTCAAAGAGGGCGGGAGGGATCTGGCGGCTCCATCTCTGCGCTGACCCTGCGTCTCGCGGGGAGCGCGCCCTGCCGAAGATCAGGGTTGTGCGCCAATCAAATCAAAGCAAAACCATAAACAGGAGCATGTCATTAAAACGATCCGTAATATTATTGGGATTGGGTTGATCCTGGGATTGACCGGCAGTCAAGAATCCCGCGCGGCGGCAACCAACATGTGGAGCAAAGCGGAACTCGCGGTCCAGCAGCAGGCGCTGCTCCAGCGCCTGCGGGCGGAGGGCTTGCGTCCGGAAAACGGCTGGCTGAAAGGCCGCCGGATTGCCGGCGACAAGTACCGCAACGGCTTGATCTGGCCATATCCCGCGGAGAGTTTTCCCTACCAATGGAATTTCGACGACGGCTCGCAGTGCGGGATCAGCCAGACCGGCGGCATCACAAACCTGCGGGTTGACGGCGGTGCATTGAAGTTCACCGTCAGCGAGTCGAACGCATTCCTGGCCTGGGGCAACTACGACAAAATCCAACCGGCCCTCCGGTTTGGATATGGGGACGGCCAAGGCCGTCTGGGGCCCCCTTGCATGGCCTTGCGCCTCCGGATCCGGCAGAGCCTGCCGCAGAGCGCCTGGCAGGCGGGGATCAGGCGTTACACCGGCGGGATGAAAATTAACCGGACGGTTGATTTTATTAATGAATCTCAGCCCTTTGAGATCAAGGGGACCAACTGGCAGACCGTGGTTATTCCCTTCAAGACCAGACCCAGGCCGCCCTATACGGGCGTGCGGCTGCTCAGCACCCTGCCGGGTAATAACGTGGAGATTGACTGGATCGAACCCTGCACGATGTCCGGGCCGGCGGTTTTCCGTAAAACCTTCGTCCTGCCGGGAGCGGTACGCTGGGCCAAATGCTCGCTGGCGTATGCCGGACCGTACACCGTGTATGTGAACGGCCGGGCGGCGGCGGTCTCGCCTCCGTATATGAATGCCAGGCAGATTTTGAATTACGATCTGGATGTGCGTTTGTTTCAAGCCGGGACCAATGTGGTGGCGATTGCGCGGGAATTGGGCGGGAGCACGTGCGGCGGCGATGTGCTGCTGGATGGCGCGCTGGTGTGCATGGACGGCAGTTATCACCGGTTCGATACGGACACGACCTGGACCTTCAACCAGGCCTTGACCCCCGAAGAGTGGCAGGACGAATGGTTGGCGGCTGCCTGCGACGACCGCGGCTGGGATCATGCGGTTCTGTCACAGGATTACCAGCCCTCGCCCATAGGCGGTCAGCCGGAGGACGATGTCGCCAGATGCTGGTTCAATCCGTCCTGGAAGGGACGGCTTGCGGTGGCGCCGGCCAACCGGAGAAGTCAGCCGGTGTTTGGGAGTCAGGAAGCTGTGGCGCTGAACGTTTCCGTGCCGTTCCGCGCCGGCGAGCAACCGGAAGTGTCGTGGCAGGTATTCAACGAAATGGGCGACGGCTTCCATGCGGCGGATACCATGGTGCAGCAAGGGAAGCTGGAGCTGAAAAAGAAAAGTCCGGGTGCCTCGAATATTGATGAGGCATTGGATCATAGCGGAGAATTGAAATTTGCCGCCGGCGCCCTGCCAGCCAACGCGGCTTATGCGGTCGTCTTCCGTCTGAATATCAACGGACGGGAAGTGGAAAAATACCGTTATGAAATTGCGGTCTGCGGGCCGGTGAGCCAGCCGGTGGTGGAAAACCCGAAGGATTACACCGACGGCATGGAACTGAAGCTGGTCTGGGAAATGGATGCGGCCGCGGAACCGGACCCGGAAAATTTCCGGTCGGTGGACGGCAACGGCGAGGCGCGCCACAGTTCCGTGGTCACCACGCCCCTGGGCCGGTTCCGCCAGCCTTGGACGGAAAACAACCTGGGAAGCATGGGCGGCGGAGCATGCAACTATATTTCATACAGGTATACGATCCGGCATCCCGGGCGTCCGCATGTGGCGATGGCGGAATATCCGGACGACACCGAGCGGATCCAGGAGATGCGGCTGAATGAGGGGCTGCCGATGGGCGAACAATACCGGTATATCCAGGCCAAGGAACTGGGGAACGACACCGTGGCGCTGGGGATCGAGAACCCGCTGACCGGAGAAATCCGAACGCACCACGCGGTATTTTT
>CAZYXU010000236.1:0-4945 GCA_964650945.1 uncultured Verrucomicrobiota bacterium
AGAAAATGCCGGCGGCGGCATCGCAGAGCGCCGGATCGGATTTGCCGTCATTGTCGTAGTCGCCGGGCTGCGGCTGCCAGCCCGGTCCCATCGCGCCGCAATACCACAGGATTGGATTATACCCCTGGCGGGACAATGCCACCAGCCACCGGCCGGAAGCGGGTTGGTACAGGGCGGGATCGGCCTTGCCGTCGCCGTCGTAATCGCCCAGTACCGGCCGCGCGCCCGCATCCGCGCCGGTTGACAGGGAAGCGGCCGCATACCCGCTGCCGGACAGCAGGATCGTCCATCTGCCGGTGGATGGATCGAACACGGCTGGGTCGGTCCGGCCATCGCCATCGTAATCCTCGGCCGCCGGCTGGGCGGCGCCTCCGCCCAAAATCGCGCCGAGCACCGCATATCCGCCGCCGGAAAGCCAGGCGGACCAGCGGCCGGTCCCGGCCGCATACAGAGCCGGATCCGCCCGGCCATCATTGTCAAAATCGCCGATTACCGGCACAGCATCCGCCAGGCCAAGCTCCATTGCGAACAAAGCATAGCCTTGCATGGAAAGCCGCGCCAGCAGCCGGCCGGCACCCGGATTATACACGGCCGGATCGGCCCGGCCGTCGCCGTCATAATCCGCGGCGCATTCCCATGCCGACGGGACGCCCATATCCGCGGTTTGCCAGGCATAACCGGCTCCCGACAACGCCACGCGCCATTGCCCGGCCTGCCAGGATGCCGGATCGGCCCGGCCGTCGCCATCGAAATCACGGCGTGTTTCCCGGCAACCGGCGGCGGTCAGCGCGATGTCGAACGCAAACACATTGGTGGCGCTCACGGCTATGGCATAAATGCCGTTGGAATTGCAGGTCCAGACGGCCGGCGCATTGGTCCCCGCGGCCAGCGCCGCTCCCGGGTAATCCGTCAACCGCAGGTAATAATCGCGGCCCGGCGCGGTCAAACGCACCCGGTAGGTCGTTCCCGACCGGCCGTTGAACCAGAACCACCGGGTGCCGTTGGCGAAGGGGATGGCGCCGTTGGTGACGGTCGCAAGCGGCAGCGTGGCAATCGCCGCCTCGTCCAGGTAGCGGTAACTGGAGTGTTGCAGCAATTCATAGCCGTTGGTCAGCATCACGCGGACAGCGCCGCCTTTGCGGTAATGCACTCCTGCCTGGAACGCCAGGTGATCATCCTGCGGGTTGATCGTATACTCCCCAAATGGCGAGTCTGCCAGCAGGGCGCCGTCCTTGCTCCAGAAATACAGCCTTTTTTCGCCGGGTTGATCCCAGAAATAATCGTCCGGGAACATGTTGACCGCGCGATACAAGCGGTTGGTGCGCGCGCACCAGGCCGCGGAAAGCGCGGGCGGCTGAAAACTCTCGCCGACCGGCTCGACCACCGCGTAGGCGCCGCGCGCCATGTGCAGCACCAGCATGTCATGCCCGGCCAGGTTGGTGAAGGCCAGTTGCAGGCGCTGGGCGTCGGCCGGCGAAAACCAACCATTGGCGCGCGGCACCAGGTTGCTGAAAATTTTCGGCGTATCGGTATGGGCGTGCAGGGCCAGCGTCAGCGCGCCGGGCTGCGCCGTGACCTGGTGGTATCCGGCGTCCCCCACATACAGCCCCGCCAGGTCGTCCAATTCCGACTGCGGGCGGTTAGTCGGCGGGGAAAACACCGGCACAAAGGCATTAGTCGGCCAATGTTGGCCGGTTTTTTCCAGGATGGCCCAGCGGAGGGCTTCGGCCCCGACCTCATCGCATTGGCTGCCTTCCGTATTCTGGATTACCGCCACGCCCAACTGCAAATCGCGCGAAATCCCCAGGAAGGAGCAATGGTACAGCACCGCGCCATCCTTCCAGAAAACCCGGCCGGCGTAGCGGAAACGATAATCGTCCACATTATCCCAGCCCAATCCCTGCGGCGCATCCTGCACATTCAGCGGCAGATTGGTCAATTGCGGCGTGGTCATCACATCAATGCCGTTCGAACTGACGATGGCTTGGCCGTCGAACCAGCCGTCGGCCAGGATCATCCGGATGTAGCGGGACAGGTCGTTGGCGGTCGAATACATGCTGCCCGACCCCAGGCAGTTCAGCACTTCCGCCGGCTGGCGCGTTCCAGCGGCGTTATACGCCGCCGCCAGGCGATTGGAAATGGCGGCCTTGTCCGGCAGGAACGAACTGGAGGCCATGCCGAGCGGCGCGAAAATCCCGGACTCGGAAAACGCCGGATAACTTGCCCCGACGATGCGCCGCACCGCTTCGCTGCCCAGCACGAAGCCGGTGTTGCAATAAAAGTAGCGTTCATTCACTGCCGCAAACGGGTAGTCCTCCCGCAGGCAGGCGATCAGCCATTCGGTGTAATTGTCATGTACGCGCGCCGTCCACATGCCGTTGAAGAAGTCGCCCGGCAGGCCGCTGTGGTGGTTCAGCAGCGAGCGCACCGTCATCGTCCCGGAATTCGTGAAGCGCGGCAGCATGGAAAATTCCGGGATGTAGTTCGTCACCGGCGCGTCCAGGTTGACGCGCGCCTGGTCCAGCAACTGCATGAAGGTGGTGCCCAGAAACGCCTTCGAGCATGAGCCAATGTGATAAACCGTGTCCGCGTCCGCCGGCACTTCCTGTTCCCGGTCGGCCAGGCCGAATCCGGCGGTCCAGACCACCTCCTGGCCGTCCACCAGGACGATGGACAGCCCCGGGATGTTGTCCGCCGCCATCTGGTTGGTGATGTAAGCGGAGACCCGGGCAATCGTATTGGTATAAGTGACCGCAAAAACATTCGAGACCATCATGATGCCCGCCGCTGCTGCCGCGACCCGCCGCTGCATAATTTTCATGAAACACTTCCTTGGTTGCCCGGATTATGCCATGCAATGCTTTTATTACGGGAAAAATGGTTCTGCCAAAAATGATTCTGCTGACATCTTATTTTACTGCCAGCATAGGCCTGCGCTCTGGCCGGCGATCATCAATCTCAAAAGGGTCAATAACAGAAAATGTAAAACTATCAAGCAAAGAAATATTTTATTCCGGGGGAAATGGTTCTGCCAAAAATGATTTTGCCGGTATCTTATCAAATAACTGCATCGCGGTAGGGGCTGTGCAGGAATAGTCCCGATGGAAACAATGGTTAAAAACCGATTTCTTCATATTTGCCCTGGCAGGGATTGCCGGCGCAAAACAACAGCTTGCCGGCGCGCGGGATGCCGATCATGGAGTACTCGGTGAAGCCGTCATCATGGCGCGGCGCGCCATGGCGGCAGATGTCGAATTCGCCGTGATAGCGCAGGACGGCCTGCATATATGCCAGCGACCGGTCGCCGGCCTCGATCGCGGTCGCCAGCGTGGCGGCGCGGCCGCGCGCGTTTTCCTGATGGGCGCGGCCGGACAGTTCCGCCAGCTCCGGCAACTGGTAGCAGTTCGAGCAACACATGCCGCGCATTTCCGGCCGCGCGCGGCGCAATTGCACCAGGGGCGGCATGATTTCCGGGGCGACCATGCCGCCGGCGCGGTCCACCACCACGCCGAGGAAGCCCTTGCCGCGCAACGGCATGGCCGTCAGGTGGCGCGCGTAGTCTTCCACCGTGCGGGCTCGGAACATGCCGGCGGCCATCCACAGGCGGTCGGGGAGGTGATACGGGCTTTGCTGGAACAGGCTGCCGCCGGAGGAGAAGCCGGCGGCCACGCCTTCGGCGTTGAGCATGTCGCCTGCCGCGATCCAGCCGGTGTAGGTGCAGTTGATGACCGGGATGCCATGATCGGGATACATGCGCAGGATGCAGATATGGTCCAGGCGTTCGGCCGGACCGGGGCGCTGGCGGTGGAACGGCTGGGCCCAGTCATCATCGCTGTTTTTACCCCAGAGCGGCCCCTGGGGGCCGTCGCGGAAGATGACATTGCTGCAGGCGTCGGGGAACATTGAGTTTTTGCGCCGCTTCGCCCATTCCGCCAGCAGCGCGCCGGCGGGCAGGTTGGCGCCGTGTTCCATGCCGCGCATGGCGTCCATGATTTCCGGCATCGCCTGCTCGGCCGGCGCCAGCGCCTGTTGGATGCGGGCGCGGTCGGCATCCGCCGGCGGCGCGCCGATTTGCGCCTGTAAAACGGCGCGCAAGGTTTCGCCGATGGCCGCGCCCATGGCCCGGAACGTGCCACGGCAGGTGATGATTCTCACTCCCTGGCAGGCGGCGATGTCCATCTCCGGGATCCTCCCTCAAATTTGCGCGCCGGGCGCGGGCGCGTCCGCCGCCGGCACCCCGGCCAGGCCGATTTGCGCGGCGACTTCGCGCATGCCCGCGATGACGTCCGTCACCAGCTCGTCCAGGTCCATCCCCAGCATGGCGGCGCCCTGCCGGATGATTTCGCGGTTGACGCCGGCGGCGAACGATGGCTGCTTCCATTTCTTACGCACGGATTGCGCCGTGAGGTCCATGACGCTTTTGGATGGGCGGACCAGGGCGCAGGCCGTGATCAGCCCGGTCAGTTCGTCAACCGCGTAGAGCGTTTTTTCCAGGGACGATTCCGGCGCCACGTCCGTGCAGACGCCCCAGCCATGCGCGCTGACCGCCCGGATATATTCCTCCGGCCAGCCCCGCTCCCGCAGAATCTCTGCGGTTTTTTTGCAATGTTCAGACGGATAGCGCTCATAATCCAGGTCGTGAATCAAGCCGATGACGCCCCATTTTTCCTCGTCCGCCTGGTTTTTCCGGGCCAGGAAGCGCATGGCCGCCTCCACCGCCAGGGCGTGATTGATCAGCGATGGATTGGAGTTGAATTCCTGCAGCAGCGCGAGCGCAACGGCGCGGGTGGGCGGGAGTGTCTGATTCATTGCGAGCCTCCGGTTGTCGGTTTGCGGTCACCGGCCGCGATAACAGTTGGGCTGCGGGTGCAGCCCGCCTGACGATGGGAATTTATGGGATTTCGGACAAACGGATGCAAGCGCAAAATTCAAGCGTTATCGGCGA
>CAZYXU010000237.1:0-4842 GCA_964650945.1 uncultured Verrucomicrobiota bacterium
AGGTAAAATCCGGCAAAGTCCGGGAGAATTCCGCCATCTGCTCCAGCAGGCATAAGTCGCGCGTCGAGTTGCCGCCGAAATAGTAGATCGTCTTGCGCCGGTCATGCGCATGGCGCATGGCGTGCAGGATCGAGACAAACGGCGCCATGCCGCTGCCGCCCGCCAGAAACACCATCGGCGCCGCGGCGGCGCTGAGGCGGAAATCGCCGTAAGGGCCGTTAAACTTCACCGTATCGCCGGTTTTCAAGACATCAAAGCACCAGGTCGTGCAAATCCCTCCCGGCACGCGCCGGATGATCAATTCCACGGCGCCGGTGTCGCGCGGATCGGATGCTATCGAATAAGCCCGATAGACCTCCTCGCGGTTGCCCCGATACCGCGGACACAAAAGCTGCACATACTGCCCGGCCACAAACTCCAGCGCCGGCGGGCCAACCAACTCGAACCGGAAGCGCTTCATATCATACGTCAAATCCTCGATTTGCGCACAGCGCGCCGTATATTCGCGGATATTGAACAACTCCTCCGGAATCTCGATCGCCAAGTCATTCCGCACCTTCACCTGGCAGGACAGCCGCACATTGGCATTAATTTCTCCGGGTGTCAAAAAAGGCTTTTCGGTCGGCAAAAGCGCGCCGCCCCCGTCCAGCACCCGCACCTTGCACGCGCCGCAGGTGCCCCGGCCGCCGCAGGCGCTGGGAATGAAAATCCGGGAATCCGCCAGGGCCGACAGCAGCGGCTTGCCGCCCTTGACGGTGAGTTCCCGTTTGCCGTTGAGCGTGATCTTGCACTCGCCGTAATTGGCGATCAGGCGCTCGGCCACAACCAGCATCAGCGCCAGCCCGGCGGCCAGGCCGCTGACGATCAAAACCGCGGTGAAAATCCCTGTCAATCCGGTGCCCTCAGTTCAGCACGCCCGTAAATCCGACAAATGCCAGCGCCATCAATCCGGCGATGATCAGCGTGATGCCCGGCCCCTGCAAACCACGGGGCACGCGGGCCTCGTTCAGCCGCTGCCGGATGCCCGCCATCGCCAGGATCGCCATCAGCCACCCGACCCCGCTGCCGAAACCGTAGCCAATGGTCACGATCAACGAGTATCCGCGGATCACCATGAACAGCGATGCGCCCAGGATGGCGCAATTAACGGTAATCAGCGGCAGAAATATTCCCAGCGCCTGATACAGCCGGGGCGCATACCGGTCAATCACCATTTCCACCAACTGCACGAACGCGGCAATGATGATGATAAACAGGATGAACCGGAAAAACTCCAGTTGCAGCGGCACTAAAACGTAATAATAGGCCAGCCAGTTCAGCGCCACGGTCACCGTCATCACAAACACCACCGCGCCGCCCAAGCCGGCCGCGGTTTTGACCTCGCGCGACACGCTGGTGAACGGGCACATTCCCAGGAAAGTCGTCAGCAGGATATTTTGCGTAAAAATCGCGGCAAACGCCGTGACCATCGCCAGCCAGATTTCCTGTCCCGCGCCATTCATTTTTTAGCCCTCCCGGTTTCGATCGAGCGGCAGACCCACAGGACCGTGGCCAGCATAAAAAACGCCCCCGGCGGCATCACCATGATGATCCACTTGTCCCAGTACATGGTTGAAAAATACGGCATCGGCACGCCCAGGATCGTTCCCATGCCGAACAATTCCCGCGGCACGGAAATCGCCAGCAGCACCCACGAATACCCCAGCCCGTTGAAGAGTCCGTCGAGCAGGGCCGGGCGCGGCGGATTCGAACCGGCAAACGCCTCGCACCGGCCCATCAGGATGCAATTGGTGATGATCAGCCCCACAAACGGTCCGAGGTTGCGGCTCATCTCCGGCCAGTAAGCCTTCAGCGCCAGGTCGACAATGATCACATAAAACGCCATGATCAGCGTCTGGACCATCATGCGGATATTCCGCGGCGTCCAATCCCGCAGGAGCGACACGGTCAGGCAACTCATCATGGTCACCAGCGTCAGCGCGACGCACATCACCGCCGTATTCAGCACCGCGTTGGTCACGGCCAGCGTGCTGCAGATCCCCAAAATCTGGCGAAAGACCGGGTTGTCCCGCCAAAGCCCGTCCAGCATGATCGCCCGCGGCGTCTTGGCCGCTCCGTTCATGGCGCCCCTCCCCCGGACCGCATGGCCTGCAACCACGCCGCGAGCCCGGAATTGATCAAATGCTCCAGCCGGCGGCAGGTCTGCGTGGCGCCGGTGATGCCGTGCACCTCGTGCTCGGCCGGCGTCGCCGCTGCCGGCCGGATGCCGATGGGGCGGTCCGGCGGTCCGATCGTCAAGCCCGCAAACTGTCCGCGAAAATCCTTTTCCGTAATGCGGGCGCCCAGCCCCGGGGTCTCGCTCTGATCATAAAACGCCAGGCCGGTAATCGCCGCGCGGTCGGCATTCACCCCCACCACCCCGCGGATCGGCGCCCAAAATCCCTGGCCGGCCACCGGCACCGCATAGCCGGCGATCCGGCCGTCCTTGCGGTAGACATACGCCCCGGCCGCGTCCGCGGATTTTTCGAAAAGCCGGTTGAACAACGCATGCACCTGCGGCGATGGCGGCACGGCGATATCGGGGAACGCCTCCAGCACGGCGCGCTCGAACATCAACTGCTCGTTCGCCATAACGCGCGCCTGGGTCAGCCGCGAGAATCCGATCAGCACCGCGCTCACGCAGGCGGTGGCCAGAAACATATACACCACCGGAAACCAGGACCGGTCTTTCATGGACGCGCCTCCCGCCCGGCCCCGGGCTGAACCGGCCGGCGGCCCTGCCAGGCCTGCACGCCGTAATCGATGATCGGGGCAAACATGTTGCCCAGCATAATGCTGAACATCAGGCCGCCGTTGAAAATCGAAAAGTTGCGGATAACCGTCGTGGCCACGGCGATCAGGATGCCGTAATACAGGCGCCCCGGCTCCGTCCGGGGCGAACTGACCGGATCGGTCGCCATAAAAAACGCCCCCAGCAGAAATCCGCCGCCGAACACCGCCGGCCAGGCCCCCGGCACGGGCTTGACGCCCAGCCAGAAGAGGACCTGGTTCAACGCCGCATAGGTTAGGATCACCGCCAGGATCGTCGTGCGGC
Organism: uncultured Verrucomicrobiota bacterium; assembly: GCA_964650945.1. Lineage (GTDB taxonomy): Bacteria > Verrucomicrobiota > Kiritimatiellia > JAAZAB01 > JAAZAB01 > JAXGPF01. The sequence continues at coordinate 3,095 of CAZYXU010000237.1, forward strand.
TGGCGGTTTTCGTCCAGAACAGATAGACGCCGCCGAGTAAAATCAGCAGCACGCTGGTCGCCCCCAGCGTGCCGCTGATGTTGCCGAAAAGCTGCCCCTGCAAAAGCGCCCGGCGGGTGATGGCAACCTGTTCCCGATCGCCGACTTCGGCGGGAACCGCCGCGGCCGCCCCCGCCGCCGATGACAGCGCCAGTTGCCCCGACTTCAAATAGGCCATTGGCGTCGCACTGGTCGTCGCATCGGCGCCGTCCGCCCGCACCGCGGTTGTCCAGCGGTCCAGGGCGCCCAGCGGCGCGGCCGCGGGCGGCTGCCACACCCCGGTCAGGGCCAGCGGAAAGCAAAGATAGACAAAGCACCGCCCCGCCATGGCCGGATTGAAGATGTTGCGCCCGAATCCGCCGAAAACCTCCTTGGAGAAAATCACCGCGAATCCCATCCCCACCGCCAGCACATGCCAACCCACCCCCGGCGGCATGATCAGGGCAAACAGCGCCGCCGTCACAAACACCGCCTCGCTGACCGGTTCGCCGCGCAGCCGGCAAAACACCCACTCCAGCAAAAATCCCCACGCGCAGCAAAACGCGATCATCGCCAGCGAGCGCCAGCCGAAAAAATACACGCTGCCGGCCATACAGGGAATCAAAGCCAGCAGCACCCGGCGCATCGCCGGCTGCCGGCGCAAAAGACCGGCGGGCGCCGGAGTTTTGAGCATTTGCAAAATAATGCCAAGCTGCATATTTTGTGCAACTTTCGCTAGCTGTATCCGCGCTCGGTGGCCGCATCCCGTGGCCGCTGCTTGCGGCTACAGTCTGTTTCCGGACGCAAAGCGGATTAAAATGAGTGTTCCGGGACCATCAATATAGCCGGTTCATATTGATTGTCCAGCATATGCTACGCACCGCCGCAAATTTTTATCCGTATATTTTGTCCGCCGGCGACATAATCTACCGGCCACCGAATTGAAGCACGGCGCGGTATTGCCGGGGCGACAGGCCGATTTGCTTTTTAAACAGCTTGGTGAATTGCGCCGGGTCGGCGTAGCCGGCGCGGTCGGCCGCTTCCTTGACCGGCAAACCGGCATCTTCCAGCCATGCCGCCGCCTGCCTCATCCGGCAGTGCAGCAGGTAATCGTAAAAACTCCGGCCGAAATGGCGGCGGAAGAGGCGCCGGAAATGCCCGGGGCAAACATTCAATTCCCGGGCCAGTGCCGGGGCCTGGTAAGCGGCAAACGGGATGGCGCGCATACGCTCGGCTAAGTCCAGAATTTTTTGTGCATGCCAGCCCAGTGGCGGCGCTGGCGCCAAGGCCGCCATTTGCAAAAGACGCTCCAACAGGATCACACTTTCCGCCGGCATGCCCGGTGCGCGCTCATTGAGCATGGCCAGTAACCGCAAAAATATTTCGCGCACGGCCCCGGGCTGCGCGACCAACACGAAGCCATCCCCCGACAATCCGGCAAAACCGTCCTGAACCAGCCGCCGGGCGCGCGTGCCGCGCAAAACCAGGTAATAGTGATCCCAGCCCTCAGCGTTATCGGCGGGGCCATATTCATAAATTTTACCGGGCATATGCCAGAAGAGCGCCGGCCGTTCCAGGACGTGGCGCATGCCGCCATCCACACGCCAATACATCCGGCCGGCATGCATGTATTCCACGGTGTAAAAATCGGGAAACGCGCTTTTGACATGCACGCGGCACCCGGGTATATGCCGGCCCATGATCACCTTCAAATCGTCAAAATAAGCCAT
>CAZYXU010000238.1:0-4831 GCA_964650945.1 uncultured Verrucomicrobiota bacterium
AACATGTCAGTAACTATCAATAAAAAGTGTCAAACGGAAGTCAGGACTCGACAGTTGCGGGATACGGGATGCAGGATGCGGAATGAGTATTGTGGAATAAACAGGAGTGCAAATTTCAAAACTAACGTTTTAAAAGAATTCTGTATCCAGGAATCATAATTCAGAATGACATAAGATTAACGCGTTACGGGGTCGTGCCGAACACTGAACACCGCACACTGAACACTGCACACTGAACACTGAACACCGAACACCGAACACTGAACACTGAACACTTAGAAATAAACTCAGGAGAACAAAAACATGTCGAAAGCCAAACTAGCCTATGCCGTCTGGCCCTGGGGCCTGAAAGAAAAGTCGCAGATGATTGCCGCCTTGAAGGATATGCAGGAAATCGGCTGCAAATATTTTGAAAGCGTGGCCACGGCGGTGGACCTGTTCCGTGACAGTCTCAAGGAATTCCAGGATATCGTCAACGACCATCAGGTGTTCCCTGTAAGTTTTTACTTCTGGAACCGCGGCGACAAAGCCAACGACGTGGCCACCGTCGAACGTTCGCTGGACTTCCTGGCCGCCAATAAAATCACGCGCATGAACGTCCAGGCCGCCGGCAAAAAGGGCGGCGGCGCCTCCCCGGAAGAATTACGTATGGTGCTCGAAACCATCCAGGCCATCGGCAAGCTTGCCAGGCCCTACGGCATTCTGCCCTGCGTCCACCCGCATGCCAATACGATGGTGATGTTCGAAAACGAAATTGACTTCATCATGCAGAACACCGATCCCGCGGAAGTCGGCTTCGGACCGGACACCGCCCACATGACCGTCGGCCGCTGCGATCCGGTGGCCGTCACCCGGCGCTACGCCAAACGCGTGGGCTTCACTCACATCAAGGATGTCCGCAAAGAGCACAAGGTGGAGGGAGATTTCGGCAACCAACGGGGATTTGAAGTTTTCAGCAGTTTCCTGGAACTGGGCCAGGGCGAAGTGGACATCCCGGGATTCGTCAAAGTGCTGGAAGAGGTCGGATACGACAGCTACTACACGGTGGAATTGGATAAGGCGCCCGTTTCCAACAAGGCCAGCGCAGCGGCTAACATGGCTTATATGCGGAAACTGGGATATTAAGGCGGGGGGCGTCAACAAGCGAATAACGTGTCGGGTGTCGCGTGTCGGAAGGGGATGAACGTGTTGCGCCTTACATTCGACGCGCCGCCGACACCCGTCGCCCGGCACGCATAATTTTTTATAGCAGTATCGCAAACACTTAACAATCACAGGAGCGTAAATAATGCAATCCGACAAACTGGCAATTAACGGCGGACAACCGGCCATTCCCGCGGGACTGATCAAAGGTTGGCCGCCGATTGACGCGATTGACCGCAAGCTGGTCATGGCATCCCTGGAAGGCGGCGCGCATGCCTTCGGGCCGAACGCCAAGGCCTTTACCGAGGAATTCGCCGCCTGGAACGGCAACAAGTATGCCATCTACACCAACGGCGGGACGGCGGCCCTGCACATGGGGCTGGTGGGCTGCGGCCTGAACGCCGGCGACCATGTGCTGGTGACGGCCTATTCCTGGAGCTCCAGCGCGACCTGCATCCTGCACAACAACTGCATCCCGGTATTCGTGGATATTGATTTTGATACCATGAATATTGACGTAAAAAAAATCGAAGCCGCCATCACCAAGAAAACCCGGGCGATCGTTGTCGTGCATTTGCACGGGCTGACCGTGGACATGGACGCCGTGATGAAAATCGCGCGCAAGCACAATTTGTTCGTGATCGAAGACGCCTGCCAGGCGCACGGCGCGTTGTTCAAGGGCCGCAAGGCCGGCACGCTCGGCGACTGCGCCGCCTTCAGCTTCAACCAGAACAAATGCCTGTGCGCCGGCGAGGGCGGCATGTTCGTCACCGATAACGAGGACATCTGGAACAAGGCCAAGATGCTCTGGTCGTTCGGCGAGACCCGTACGCCTTCCGAATCGCGCGACTACCACGCCTACGCCCTGGGCTGGATGTACCGGGGCAACGACCTGACGGCCGCATTCGGCCGCGCCCAGTTGACCAAGATGGACCGCTATTTCAAAATCCAGCGCGAAAACGCCGCGCTGCTGCTGGATTTGCTCAAAGGCACACCGGCTTTGATCCTGCCGACCGAACCCAAGGGCTGCACGCACAACTGGTATAATTTTACCAGCCGGATTGATATGCGCGCGGCCGGCTGGACCGGCGACCGGAAAATTTTCCGCAATGTCGTGATGTCGTCCTTGAAGGCCGAAGGGGCCCTGGTGGGCGTCTGGCAGAATTTTATTCTGCCGGCCATGACGGTCTTCCAGGCCCAAAACGCCTATGGTCACGGCTGCCCCTGGCATTGCCCCCTGACCAAGCCGGTCAAGTACGATCCGAAGAAATTCCCGGTGGCCCAACTGCACACGGACACGCATTTCGGCATGACCTATCCGTTGCGCGCGCCTAACGGCAAAAACGTCGTACGCGCCACGGCCCGGGCCTTCCAAAAAGTGTTCAATAATCTGGACCAATTGGACGTGGAAAAGCTAAGCGCGCCGAAAAAGAAATAACATGCGAGCCAATTTCAAAACTAACGTTTGAAAGAATTCAGCATACAGGAGTCAGAATTCAGAATGATTGCAAGTGGCGTTAAATCTGCGTGTTACGTTGTCGTTGCCGAACACTGAACACCGAACACTGAACACTTTTGAAAGAGACTCATGCAAGCGGGATTTGCGGAAATTGACATCACCCCCCCGCTGGGCACGCGTAAAATCGGCTGGCTCAAGGAAATCGTCGGCGAACGTGTGCTGGACCCATTGTTCGCCCGCATAGCCGTCTTTGACAATGGCGCGGCCAGACTGGGGTTTATCCAACTGGATCTGCTCAGCATCCGTTGGACCCAGGTCAACCAAATCCGGCAGCGTATCGCCAGCGCATACGGGTTCCCCGGCGAAGGCGTCATGGTGTCCGCCACCCACAACCACGCCGGCCCGGCAGTGGCCAACACCGGCGAAGTGCCCCGGGATGAAGCCTATATCGCTGAATTGGTCAACCGTTGCGTCGCCGGATTCGGCGCCGCGCTGCGCAACCTGGCTGACGCCGAGATCGGCATGGGACACGGCATTGAAACCGGCCTGGCCTTCAACCGCCGCATGATCATGCGCGACGGCACGGTCAAGACCCAGGTGGCGATCTCGCCCGACGCGCTTTGCCCGGAAGGCCCGGCCGATCCGGAAGTGGGGCTGCTGGCCGCGCGCGGCCGGGATGGAAAAATTCGGGGATGCATGGTTAATTTCACCTGCCACCCCGTGCATCATGGCGGGGAAAATGTTTTTTCCGCCGGCTACCCCGGCGTGCTGGCCGCCATCATGAAAAAACGGGGTTGCCCCGTGACCTTGTTCCTGAATGGCGCATCGGGAAATGTCATTTACACCGATTTCATGAATCCCGCCGTCACCCACACCAAGGCAACCCTGGGTAAGCGTCTGGCCGACCGCGCGACCATCATGCTCGCCGAATTGGACTGGCGCGACCGGGTGGCAATGCGCGCGGCATCTACAACCCTGCACCTGCCGTTCCGCGATCCCACGGAAGCGGAAATCAAGGGGACGGTCCGCGGCGCCCAGCGGTTTGTTGACCCGCAAATTTACGACCGCGGCATGCCGGCGCTTTGCGAGAAAATCCGCGCCCGTAAAACCAATCCGGCCGAAGTCCAGGTGTTATTTATGGACGAGTACGCCTGGGTCGGAATTCCCGCCGAATATTTCGTCGAACACGGCCTGCGGATCAAAGAACAGTCCTATCCTACCCACGCCTGGGTTGTGGGACATGCCAACGGCATGCTGGGTTATGTGCCGACGCGCCAGGCATTCGAACGCGGCGGCTACGAAACCACCTTTGCCGGCTCCAGCCGCATGGCGCCGGAAACCGGCGACCTGCTGGCCGACGCCGCGATTGCGTTGATACGCAAACAAAAAAACGTTGAAAGATGATGAATGATCAAACTAAAAGACTAAAACTACCGCTGGCGATCCAACTTTACAGCGTGCGCTCGCGGATGCAGGAGCGCTTTCAGGAAACGCTGCAAGCGTTGGCCGACATCGGTTTTAAACACATCGAATGGTCGGGAACTTTTGGCGACATGCCGCCGGCGCACCTGGCCGAGTTCCTCCAAAAACTGGATTTGCGCGTCATGGGTATGTTCGCCTACATGCACAATTTGAGCGACCCCGGCAGCGCGGTTTACGATTACGCGCGGGCCTTGCGCCCGGAATTCCTGACGGTCAGTTCGAATATTACCAGCGAAACCTTCTCGGAGACACTCCGACAACTGCAAGCAGCTCACCGGGTGGTTACGGACCAGGGCTTTAACCTGACCTATCATAACCATGCCAATGAATTCCAGCAACTCCCGGATGGGCGGGTGATCCTCGATGCCCTGTTCGAGGAAACCGCCGCCGACAACCAGCAATTCCTGTTCGACACATTTTTCGCCTTTTATTCCGGTTACGACCCCTGCGATTACCTGCGGCGTTATCAGGGTCGTATTCCGCAGATACATTTCAACGACATGGACCCGGCCGGCAAATCCATGGCGTTGGGCGCCGGCAGTATGAAGCCTTCAACGGAACTGGGGACCGGCTGCATGGATTTGCCGGCAATTTACCTGGCGGCCGTCAAAACTGGCGTCCGCTGGGTGATTCTCGAACAGCACACGCTCCGTGACAATCCGCTGGACAGCGCCCGCCGGAATTTTGAGTATTGCCGGAAGATGATACGGGATACGGGATGCGTGATGCGGGGAGAAACATGATCCC
>CAZYXU010000239.1:0-4783 GCA_964650945.1 uncultured Verrucomicrobiota bacterium
CCTGGCCTGGGACATGCTCCTCGGCGGCTACGGCTACCAGGCCGTCGGCAAGTAAATGCCCATGAGTCTCTTTCAAAAGTGTTCAGTGTTCGGTGTTCAGTGTTCGGTGCCTGAAACTTTACAACAACGTAATACATTGATCTTGTGCCGATTGCAATGATTCTGAATTCTGACTTCTGAATCCTGAATTCATTCAAAACGTGAGTTTTGAAATTTGCTCCCATGATTAATTCCAGCATTACCGGAGTTTTAAAGCGCACCGGCTTGTTGACCGACGAGCAGATTCTGCGCATCCTGGACAACAAGGCGGACGGCATCTCCATTACCCGCCGGGTGGTCGAGGAAGCCATGGTCGCCGAAGAGCCGTTTTTACAGGCGCTGGCCAAGACCTTGAAACTGGCGTATGTGCGCTTGAACGATTTGACGGTGGAGAAGGACATCCTGACCCGCCTGCCCGCCAAGGTGGTTTTTCAGAATAACGCCATCCCGCTTTCCGTGGAAAACAATGTTCTGCTGGTGGCGGTGAACGATCCTTTCAACTCCTCGTTGCCGGATGTTTTGCGCCTGGTTTCCGGCATGCGGGTGCGCCTGGCGCTCTGTCCGGCGGCGGACATCGCCCGGGCCATCAACCGGTTTTACGGCGTCGGCGCGGATACGATGGAACGGCTGATGCAGGACAACCGCATTGAAGTTGCGCCGGAGGAGTCGCTGGCCAAGGTGGATTTGAACGACCTGGACCAGGAGGCCTCCATCGTCAAGTTCGTCAACCAGGTAATCTGGGAGGCGTACAAGGACCGGGCGACGGATATCCATTTCGAGCCGATGGAGGACGAATTGCGCATCCGCTACCGGGTGGACGGTGTGCTCCACCAAACCTCCATGCCCCCGCAATTGAAGCGTTTCCAGGCGGCGATCGTCTCCCGCATCAAGGTCATGGCGAATGTGGATATCGCCGAAAAACGGTTGCCGCAGGACGGCCGCATCAGCCTGACCGTGCACGGGGAGGAGTTGGATATCCGCGTCTCCACCATGCCGACGGTTTACGGGGAAAGCATCAGCCTGCGCCTGCTGACCCGCGGCGGCGGCCTGGTGGGCCTGGACCGGATCGGCATGAGCCGGCGGGACGAGGAAATGATGCGGCGTTTGATCCGCAAGCCCCACGGCATCCTGCTGGTCACCGGCCCCACCGGGTCCGGCAAATCCACCACCTTGTATTCCTGCCTGCACCATATCAACACCATTGAAAAACGCATCATCACCATTGAAGATCCCATCGAGTATGAAATCGCCGGGGTTAACCAGATTCACGTGCGCCCGGAAATCGGCCTGACGTTCGCCACCGGGTTACGGCATATTCTCCGCCAGGACCCCGACGTGATCATGGTGGGGGAAATCCGCGATTTCGAGACCGCGGAAATCGCCATCCGGGCGTCCCTGACCGGCCACCTGGTTTTAAGCACCCTCCATACCAACGACGCCGCCGGCGCGGCGACCCGCCTGGTGGATATGGGCGTGGAGCCTTTTCTGGTGGCTTCGTCCGTGGAAGCCATCCTGGCGCAACGCCTGGTGCGCGTGCTGTGCGATCTCTGCAAGCGGCCGTGGAAAACGGACGAAGACTTCCTGCGCGGGGTCAACTTCCCGTCCGAACGCCTGGCCGGCCGGACCATTTACGAGCCCGCCGGTTGCGAAAAATGCCGGCATACCGGCTTCCTGGGCCGCCAGGGGATTTTCGAGGGGTTGCTGATCACGGAGTCCATCCGGCCGATGATCATCGCCCGCGATTCCGCCAATGCGATCAAGCAGGCGGGCATCCGCCAGGGCATGCGCACCCTGCGCGACGACGGGTGGGAGAAGGTGTTGAACGGCGTCACCACGATCGAGGAAGTGCTCCGCGTGGCCGAGGATGACGAAGAGCCGGCGATCAAGGCGCCCGGTAGCGGCGTTCCAGCGTAAAGGCGTTTTCAATGTGGCGGATGACCGGGGGCGGGCCGCCGGGCGCGCCTACAACCTCCACGACATCGAACCGGAAATAAGACGGCGGGGGATGTAAACGGCGCATGTACCGCACGGCGGCGCGGCATAGGCAATGCCGCTTGCGCGGGGTGATGGCTTGCGCCGGCCGGCCGAACTGCTCGTTTTTACGGGTTTTAACCTCGACAAAAACCAGGACGCTGCCTTGCCGCGTCACCAGGTCAATTTCATCCCGGCGGCCGACCCGCACGCGCCGGCCGATGATGGCATATCCCCGGCGTTGCAGTTCCGCCGCCGCCCGCGCCTCACCCCATGAACCCGAGGAGGGTTTGACGGAGCGCGCGGCGGGCAGCAGCCCGGCCAGGGCGCCGCGTATTTTCTGCCACATAGGATTTCTCCGGTTGTTGCAGGCCATTGCGAATTGCCTCGATTTCACGCACCGGGCGGAATGACCGGCGGTGCTGCGGGAGCGGGCCGTCGCGCAGCAGCGCCTGGATGTGGGCCTGTGTGCCGTAGCCCTTGTGCCGGGCAAAGCCGTAGGCGGGGAATTTTTCACCCAGTGCCGTCATGAAGGCGTCGCGGGTTACCTTGGCGATGACGCTGGCGGCGGCAATCGAAAGACTGCGGCCGTCGCCCCGGACGATGGCCGTGGAGGGGCAGGGGAGGCCATTGACCGGCAACCCGTCCACCAGCGCATGCTCCGGCAGCGCCGGCAGGTTGAGCAATGCCCGGCGCATGGCCAGGTGGGTGGCCTGCCGGATATTATGCCGGTCGATTTCGGCGGCGTCCGCCACACCCACGCCGATTTCCACCAGGGGCTCGGCGCGCAACAAGTCGAAAAAATACTGCCGCTGGTTCGCGGTCAGTTGTTTGGAATCGGTCAATTCGGCCAGGCGGCCCGCGGCCTCCGCCTCCAGCGATGCGCGGGGAAAGATTACCGCGGCGGCGACGACCGGACCGGCCAGCGGACCGCGCCCGGCTTCATCCACGCCGGCCAGGCGGCGGCAGCCGCGTTCCCAGAATTGGCGTTCAAAAGTTAGCAAGGTTAATTCTGCATGGTTTTCAGCCGGGCGCTCTTGCCCGAGCGCTTGCGCAGATAATAAAGTTTCGCCCGGCGCACGTCGCCGCGGCTCTCAACTTCCACGCGGGCGATATTGGGCGAATGCAACGGGAAAGTCCGTTCCACGCCCTCGCCGAAGGAAATCCGGCGCACGGTGAAGGTTTCCGTGGCGCCGGCGCCTTTGCGGGCGATGACGTTGCCGGCATACACCTGCACGCGCTCCTTGTCGCCTTCCTTGACGCGGACATGCACCTTGACGGAGTCGCCCACTTCGAATTTATCCACCCCATCCTGCTTGCGTTGTTCCTGGTCGATTTTCTTCAGAATTTCGAGGCCCATCTTGTTTTCTCCTTTTATCGGCAGCAACCGCCCCAGGCGGGCTGGTCCTTGCAATTGTCCAACATTCCGATCCCGGCAACATTTCCGCGGCGGCGCAGGCGGTGTCCGGCGTTATGGCGCCAGGTCCGGACGCCGCTCCTGCGTGCGCCGGCGCGATTCTTCCGCGCGCCACCGGGCAATCGCCTGGTGATCGCCGGACAACAGCACTTCCGGCACGCGCAGGTTGCAAAAATTCTCCGGCCGCGTGAATTGCGGGTATTCCAGCCGGTTGCCGCAGAACGATTCGTCTGCCGCCCCCGTGGGCGCGCCCAGCACACCCGGCAAAAGGCGCACCACCGCGTCAATCACCACCGCCGCAGCCAGGGTGCCATTGGTCAGCACATAGTCGCCGATGGAAATTTCGTCGGTGGCCAGGGCCTGGCCGACCCGGTCGTCAATCCCTTCGTAATGGCCGCAGATTAAAATCATGTGCCGCGCCCCGGCCAGGTCGCGGGCGATGGTTTGGTTAAAGGTTTTGCCCTGCGGCGACAGCATGACCACCCGGGCGTCCGGCGTCCGCAAGGCCGCCACGGCTTTGAAAAACGGTTCCGGCTTCATGATCATGCCCGGCCCGCCGCCATAGGGGCGGTCATCCACCGTGCGATGCCGGTCGGTGGTGTAATCGCGCAGGTTGACGAGATTGAAATTCACGGCCTGCATCTGCGCGGCGCGCTTCAACATGCTGGCGCCGATGAAGCCCGAGAGCATCTCCGGAAAAATGGTGATGATGTCTACCTGGAGCGGCGTTGGCATGCTTTGAATCATGGTCGGCTTCTATCGTTTAACGCGCCGGCAGCCAAAGCGCTCCAGCCGGGTTGCGCCGCGGAACTGCATCGCGGCCGGGGCCCCGCAGCGGCAAGCTATTCAACCACTTCCAGCACCGCCTTGCGCTTGTGTTTCGCCGCCAGACCCGCCAGCAGCATGCGCATGGCGCCGATGGTTTTGCCGTTTTTACCGATAATGCGGCCCATATCGTCGGCATGGCAACGCACTTCGATAATCACGTTACTCCGGCCGAAAATCTCGGCCACCAGCACCCGCTCGGGATGGTCCACCAGGGCCTTGACAATGTATGCGATAAACTTTTTCATGCGGGGGTTGCCTGCGGCGCCGCCGGCGCGGCGGTTTTGGCGCGCCGGACCAGGCTGCGGACCGTATCGGAAATCTGCGCGCCGTGGGCGCGCCAATGTTCGATGCGTTCCAGGTCGATTTTAAAATTGCCCCCTTTGAGTTTGGGGTCGTACCAGCCCAGGGTTTCCAGGCACTTGCCGTCGCGGGCCGACCGCATATCCGTGGCCACAATGCGAAACGACGGGTCGTTGTTGGCGCCCATGCGCCGGCATCTGATTTTTACCGCCATACCACCACTCCTTC
>CAZYXU010000240.1:0-4768 GCA_964650945.1 uncultured Verrucomicrobiota bacterium
CGTTAAATCTGCGCGTTACGTTGTCGTGTAATTCTGGCTGCCGAACACTGAACACTTTTGAAAGAGACTCGGTAGTCATCCCGCATCAAAACACAGGGAATAACCGCATGAAAACAATGCCGCGCATACTGCAATCATCCCTGGCCGGCGCATTGCTGGCCCTGCTGCCGGCCGCCCCGGGCTGCGCCCGTAAGGAACAACCGCCGCCCCCGGTCATCCGCCCGGTGGTGACCATGACCGTTCCCGAACCCGGCCAGGGCGCCCGGCGCGCATTCTCCGGCGTGGCCCGCGCCGCCATGCAGACGCCCTTGAGTTTCCGCGTGTCGGGTGAAATCGTCGCATTGCCGGCGCGCCGGGGGCAGCCGGTGAAAGCCGGCGACCTGATCGCGCGCCTGGACCCGCGCGATTACGAGCTGCAGGTGAAGCAAAACGAGGCGCAACTGGCGCAGGCCGCCGCCCAGCTCGAGCAGGCGCGCGCGCAATATCAAAGGGGGCGCCAGCTTTACGAGACCCAGAACATCAGCAAGAGCGAGCTGGACGCGCATGAGGCTGCGTTCAAATCGGCCCAGGCGCAGCGGGATTTGTCGCAACAGGCCCTGGAACTGGCGCGCCAGCAACTGGCCTACTGCGAATTGCGCGCGCCGGTGGACGGCGCGCTGGCGGCGGTACCGGTGGAAAACCACCAGACCGCCGCAGCGGGGCAGACCATTGCCACGCTCAGCGCCGGCGATTTGATGGAAATCGAGGTGGGCATACCCGAAGCCCTGATCAGCCAGGTCGCCGCCGGCAAACCGGCCGAGGTGATCTTTGAAGCCGTCCCCGACACCCGGTTCGCCGGCCATGCCGTCGAAATCGGCATCGAAGTCGGCGCCACCGGCGCCTACCCCGTCAAGGTGCGCCTGGCGCAAACCGACCCCCGCATCCGGCAGGGCATGCTGGGCGAAGCTTTCTTCGAGTTCCAGGCCGGCGCCACCCTCCGCATCCCGCCCGGGGCAGTCGTCCCGGCGCCCGACGGCGGACGGCATGTCTGGGTTTACGATCCGGCCGCCTCCCACGTCAGCCGCCGCGCCATCCGCATCGGCGATTTGACCTCGGACGGCCTGGCCGTGCTGGACGGCCTGCGGCCCGGCGAACGGATCGTCATCCGGGGCGTCAACCGCATGGAAGACGGACTGCGGGTCAAATTGCTGGAATAATCCCATGAATATCGCCAGTTGGTTCATCAAGAACAACCGCACCGCCGCGGTGGCGCTGCTGCTGGTGGCGCTGGCCGGCGTACGTTCGTTTTTCACCATCTCGCGCCTGGAAGACCCGGAATTCACCATCCGCGTCGCCGTGGTCTCCACCTGGCTGCCCGGCGCTTCACCCCAGAAAATCGAGGAATTGATCACCGACCCGATCGAGAAAAAAATCCAGGAAATGCCGGAGGTGGACCACATCACCTCCCAGTCCTTGAACGGCATGTCGCTGGTCATGGTTGAAATCCAACCCAAGTATAGCGACATGCCGCCGATCTGGACGCGGCTGCGCAACAAGATTGAAGACATCCGCCACAGCCTGCCCGAGGGCGTGCAGGGCCCGGTCGTCAACGACGAATTCGGCGACGTCTTCCCCGTCGTGGCCGCCGTTACCGGCGACGGCTTTACCTACCGCGAAATCAAGGATTACGCGGAAGACGCGCGCGACCGGCTCCTGCGCCTGGACACCGTGGCCAAGGTCCAGATTTACGGGGCGCAGGCGGAACGCATTTTCATCGAGTTCTCCAACGCGCGCCTGGCGGAATTGGGGCTGACGCCCGCGCAGCTCGGCGACATTTTAAAGGCGCAGAACGTGCTCCAGCCCGGCGGCATCGCGCTGGTGGACGGCGAGCGCGTCACCATCGAAGCCACCGGCGAATTCAAAAGCATCCGGCAGATCGGCCAGGTGTCGCTGCGGGCGCCCGGCCGCGCCGAAACGGTTTGCCTGCGCGACATCGCCGAAATCCGCCGCGACTTCGTGGACCCGCCGACCACCCTGACGCGCTTCAACGGCGCGCCCTGCCTGATGCTGGCCGTGAGCATGACCGCCGGGATGAAGGTGACCGACCTGGGCCGGGAAGTGCAGGCGGCGCTCGCGCAAATCCAGGCGGCGCAGCCGCACGGCATCGATTACCATACGTTTCTCTACCAGCCGAAATACGTGGACCGCGCCATCGGCGACTTGCTGGGCAATTTATGGGAGGCCTTCCTTTACGTGGTGCTGGTGATGCTGGTCTTCGCCGGGTTGCGTATGGGGCTGATCGCCGGCCTGCTGGTGCCGATGGCCATGCTGATGTGCCTCGCCCTGATGCCCCAATTCGACATCAAGCTGCAAAGCGTTTCGATCGCCTCGCTGATCATCGCCCTGGGCATGCTGGTGGATAACGGCATCGTCACCAGCGAGAACATCCTCGTGCGCCTTTCGAATGGCGAGCAGCGCCTGTCCGCCTGCGCCGGCGCCGTGCGCGAACTCTGGCTGCCGCTGCTGACTTCCTCCCTGACCACCATCGTGGCCTTCCTGCCGATCGCCATCGCCGACTCGGATGTCGGCGAATTCTGCCGCTCGATTTTCCAGGTGGTAGCCATTACGCTGCTATGCTCCTGGCTGCTTTCGCTCACCATGATCCCCCTGCTCTGCTTCTACTTCCTCCAACCCAAGCAGCGCGTCCAGCGGTTTGACGGCTTTTTCTACCGGAATTACCGCGCGCTGCTGCTGTGGAGTTTGCGCCGGCGCGTCCGATTGCTGCTGGCCACCGGCGCGCTGCTGGCGCTCGCGCTCTGGGCGTTCCGCTTCGTCCCCGCGATGTTCTTCCCGCCTAACGAACGGGAAATGGCGCTGGTGGATTTCTGGATGCCTTACGGCACCGATATCCGCGCCACCCGCGGCCGCGTCGCGGAACTGGAAAACTTTCTGCTGCGCGACACCAATGTCGTCAGCGTGGGGGTTTTCATCGGCGACGGCGGGCCGCGCTGGATGCTCAGCCTCAACATCGAGCAGGAAAACCCCAACTACGCCAACCTGATCGTCACCACCCGCGACCAGCGGGCCGTGGACCCGCTGATCGCCCGCGTCCAGGCGTTTTTGGACCAGACCATCCCCGAATGCCGGCATACCGTCAAGAAACTGGAAACCGGGCCCCCGGTCGGCGCGCCCGTGAAAATCCGGATTGCCGGCCCCGACCTGGACGTGATTTACCGGCTGCGCGATCAAATCGCGCAAACGATCGCCGGCGTACCCGGCGTGATCAATATCCGCGACGACTGGGGCGAGTGGAACAAAAAAATGGAGATTGCCGTCAACCAGGAGCAGGCCAAGCAGGCCGGCTTCAACAGTTATGATATTGCCGCCTCCCTGCAGGCCCAGATTTCCGGGCTGGCCGCCACCGACTTCCGCGAAGGCCGCGAACTGATTCCCATCGAAATCCGCGCCCAGGGGGCCTACCGCGAGGATCTCGGCCGCATCGAGAGCATGCGCATTTACTCCTACCAGAACTCCGGCTCGGCGCCGCTGCTGCAGATGGCCCGCGCCCGCTTCACCTGGGAGCCCAGCAACATCCGCCGCCGCGACAAGGTCCGCACCATGGAAATCCAGACCGACGTTTCCGGCCGCTTCGCCTCGGAAGTCCTGGCCGATGTCATGCCGCGCGTCCGCGCCCTGACCGCCGCCGCGGACTGGCCGGACGGCTATGACCTGGAATTCGGCGGCGAAAACGCCGAAAGCGACAAGGCGCAGAATTCCATCACGGCCGGCCTGCCGCTGGCCGTCGCGCTGCTGGTGCTGATTTTGATCTACCAGTTCAACTCCATCCGCCGGCCGCTGATCATCATGCTGACCGTGCCGCCGATGCTCGTCGGCGTGGTGTCCGGCCTGCTGATCACCAATACCCCCTTCGGCTTCATGGCCTTCCTCGGGCTCATCAGCCTGATGGGGGTGATCGTCAACAACGCCATCATGATGATTGACCGCATGGATATCGAACGGGCTGCCGGCCAGACCTGGCAGGATGCCATCGTCGTCTCCGCCCAGCGCCGGCTGCGCCCGATCCTGATGACCGCCATCACCACCATCATCGGCCTGCTGCCGCTCGCCCTCAAGGGCGGCGGCCTGTGGCGGCCCATGGCCAACACCATCATGTTCGGCCTGGCATTCGCCACCTTGCTGACGCTGCTGCTATGCCCGGCGCTTTGTTCTTTGCTTTTTCGCGCCGGCTTTCGGGATTACCGCTGGGACCCTGCCGCCCTCGACCGGAGCCAGGCCGAATGACGCCGCGCCGGGAACGAAGCAGCGTTCGGTGAGACGGTGTTCAGTGTTCGGTGTTCAGTGTTCAGTAGTCGGTGGTCGGTCTTCAGTCTTCAGTCTTCAGTCTTCGGTGTTCGGGGGTCAGTGTTCGGGTTGCCTCCGCCCCTCCGCCCCTCTGCCCCTTTGCCCCTATGCCCCTATGATCGCAGTGTTCAGTGTTCGGTGTAACAATGTTAGTTTTGAAATTTGGGCGCAAGTCATTTCCGTAGGGGGGTGCCGCAAGGTTGGTGTGGCGGCATGCCCCGGCTATGTTGAAGCATGCTGGAAAAGTTAATCCCATCGGACATTCCGGTGAAGTGTAGTGTGGAGAATGATTTATGTTTCCGGGAATTCCGGCATGGCGCTTGCAGCGCCATCGCCGGAATGGGCGTACCGCGTGGTGAATTCCGCTGCCCGGAGCCCTTCGAC
Source organism: uncultured Verrucomicrobiota bacterium (assembly GCA_964650945.1). Lineage (GTDB taxonomy): Bacteria > Verrucomicrobiota > Kiritimatiellia > JAAZAB01 > JAAZAB01 > JAXGPF01. Next base: position 4,726 of record CAZYXU010000240.1, read on the forward strand.
TCTGCTCAGGGCCTTGAGCTTGTCGAAACGGCTTGTCGAAACG
>CAZYXU010000241.1:0-4724 GCA_964650945.1 uncultured Verrucomicrobiota bacterium
TCTACCAAGCAGCGTTTGGAAAATAAAGCGCAAAGATGGGGTTTGATTGCCGGAGATGTAAGACAAATTCTTTGATGTGACGATGCTTGGTGACGTGCGTGGTGAATTCCGTTTGAAAAAGGCGGCGGCGATTTTGGGGTGTCTGGCGCGCGGCGCGCCCCTGCGGGCGGGTTTGCCGGGAGCGGGGCAATCTTGAGATTAGCCCCGCCCACCGGCGCACCCGCATCCACCCCAAACTTGCCTTGCTTTTTCAAATCCCTTCGGGCAGCGGAATTCACCGCGCGGAGCATCAATTCCGGCGAGGGTGCTGAGCACCCTGCCGGAATTACCGTAAATATTGCAGAGTGTATCTATTTCCCAGACATTTATGCGCTCAAAAATATGCATGCAATAAATATTTCCCATTTACCTAAAAAACTGTCCTAACCCCGATTGTGGCCGGGGTTCAGCCTTTGATTGACAAGGCCGCGGAAATAGGCTAAATTTTGCGCCTTAAGAAACAACCAGGCCGGCCGGCCGGCTTTTTGCGTCAAGTCGGGAGGGGTGTATTTTGGAACTGGAGCGGATGCGCCACAGCGCGGCGCATATCATGGCGGCGGCAGTCTGTCGTTTGTTCGGCAATGTCCGGCTGGATATTGGCCCGTCCACCGACGACGGTTTTTATTACGATTTCGATCTGGAGCATCGGCTGACCCCGGAGGATTTCCCGGCAATTGAGGCGGAGATGGCCCGGATCATTGCCGCGGACCTGCCGTTTGAGCGTCTGGAAGTATCGCGGCCGCAGGCCGAGGAGATGCTGCGCGATCAACCCTTCAAGCTGGAGCGCCTGGCGGACATCCCCGCGGGCGAAACCATCGTTTTTTACCGTTGCGGCGATTTCAGCGACCTTTGCCGCGGTCCCCACGTGGAAAGCTCCGGCCAGATTAAGGCCTGCAAGCTGTTGACGGTGGCCGGCTCGTATTACCGCGGGCTGGAAACCAATCCCATGCTCCAGCGGATTTACGGCACGGCGGCCGCCGATGACGCCGCCTTGCAAACCATCCTGCAACGCCTGGAAGAGGCCAAGCAGCGCGATCACCGGAAAATCGGCCGGGAAATGGACCTGTTCAGCGCGCAGGAGCTGGTCGGTCCGGGCTTGATCCACTGGCACCCGCGCGGCGCGCGCATCCGCGTGCTGATCGAGGATTTCTGGCGGCAGGCGCATTTGCGCAGCGGCTATGAGCTGCTCTATACGCCGCATATCGGCCGGGCCAACCTGTGGGAAACCTCGGGCCACCTGGATTTCTACCGCGAGAGCATGTACGCCGCGATGGAAATCGACAATGCCGCCTACTACCTCAAGCCGATGAACTGCCCGTTCCACATCCAGGTGTATAAGTCCGCCAAACGGTCCTACCGCGAATTGCCGCTGCGTTGGGCGGAGTTGGGCACGGTTTACCGCTACGAGAAGGCCGGCGTGCTGCACGGCTTGCTGCGGGTGCGCGGTTTTACCCAGGATGATGCGCATATCTTCTGCACGCCCGACCAGATGGCCGCAGAAATCAAGCGCACGCTGGACTTCGCCATGCGCCTCCTGCGCGCCTTCGGCTTCACCGCCATTTCCGCCTACCTGGCCACCCGCCCGGCCAAGGCGGTCGGCGCGCCGGAAAACTGGGCGCAAGCCACCGCGGCGCTGGAGCAGGCCCTGCAGGAATTGCAGGTGAATTACCAGCGGGATGAAGGCGGCGGGGCGTTTTACGGGCCCAAGGTGGATTTGAAAATCCAGGATGCCATCGGCCGGGAATGGCAATTAAGCACCGTCCAATTCGATTTTAACCTGCCCGAGCGGTTTGACATGTCCTACATCGCCGAGGATGGCAAAGAACACCGGCCGTACATGGTGCACCGGGCGCTGCTCGGCAGCCTGGAGCGGTTTTTCGGGATTTTGACGGAACATTATAAGGGCGCCTTCCCGCTCTGGCTGGCGCCGGAGCAGGCGCGGGTGCTGCCCTTGACCGATCGGCAATTGGATTACGCCCGCCAGGTGGCGGACGAGCTGCTGGCGGCGGGCGCGCGGGCGGTGGTAGACGTCAGCGCCGGCAAAATCGGCGCAAAAATCCGCAATGCCCAGGTGGATAAAATACCCTACATGCTGGTGGTGGGTCCGCGCGAAGCCGCCGCCGGCCAGGTGGCCGTGCGCAGCCGGGCGGCGGGCGATGAAGGGGCTTGTCCGCTGGCGGCATTCCGGGAAAAATTGGCGCGGGAATCCGCCGCGCCGGAATATTAACCAGGGAGGCAGGCTATTCGTACTACAATTAGAGTCAATCATCGGATTCGCGTTCCGCAAGTGCGTTGCATTTCAGATACCGGCGAACAAATCGGGTTGCTTACCACTTCCGAAGCCCTGCGCCTGGCGGAAAGCCGGGGGCTGGATTTGGTGGAAATCTCGCCCAACGCCCAGCCGCCGGTCTGCCGCATCATGAATTTCGGCAAGTTCCGTTACGAGGAGAGCCGGAAGGACAAGCTGGCGCGCAAGCATCAGAACACCACGGTGATCAAGGAAGTCAAGTTTCACCTGAACGTGGAAGAGCACGACTATACCACCAAGCTGCATCACATCGAGGATTTTCTGGGTAAAGGCCAGCGCGTCAAAACCTCGCTGATGTTCCGCGGGCGCGAGAATGAGCACCGCGACCTGGGGCATGCCCTGTTCGAACGGCTGCAGCGCGATTGCGAAAAATTCGGCGTGGCCGAGGCGCCGCCGAAATTGTTCGGGCATAACCTGATCATGCTGCTGAAGCCGCAGAAAGCCGGCAAGGGCGAAAGCGGCGGGCCCGCCTCCGCGCCGGCCGCCCCGCCTCCGCCCCGGCCTGCCGCCCGCCCGGTCGGGTGAAGGTTTAACCTGAATTTTGCACCGCGCAAGTTTGGCGCCGGGCGCGGCGCGCGGGGTGCCGCTGTATAAGCATACTGCAAATCCCCGCGCAACAAAGCCCTGCGCCAAAATCGCGCGGCCGGCTGCCGGCTGTGTCCGACATAGCCCTGAGTTTTGTCGAATGGGAGAATATTGGTGTTTCCGGAAAATATGCTCGTGTAACCATATGGTTGACATCAGCTAACCGTGCAAAATCAGGTATGAATATTCTGCCCTATGTCAGCGTGGCGCGGCCGGATCACTGGTTCAAAAACATCTTTGTCCTGCCCGGCGTGGTGCTGGCGTTGTTCTTCCAGCCGGACTTGCTCACCCCGGGCGTCTGGGTGCGGGTGGCCTGGGGCCTGGTGATTGCCTGCCTGATCGCCTCGGCCAATTACGTCTTCAACGAAATCCTGGATGCGCCGACGGACTTGCACCATCCCGTCAAGTGCCGGCGCCCCATCCCCAGCGGGCAGGCGCGCGTTCCGGTATGCTGGGGATTATGGGCGGCGCTCAGCCTGGCCGGACTGGGGCTGGCCTGGCTGATGAACCCGGGATTCGGCTGGGCGGGAACGGCGTTGTGGGTCATGGGGATTCTTTACAATCTCCAGCCCATCCGGTTGAAGGATTGGCCCTACGCTGACGTCCTGAGCGAATCGTTGAACAATCCCATCCGGCTGGCGCTGGGCTGGTTCAGCACCGGCCTGGCCGCGCCGCCGCCGCTTTCCCTGGCGTTGACCTACTGGATGTTTGGCGCGTTCCTGATGGCCGCCAAGCGGTTCGCGGAATACCGCAACCTGGCCGACCCGGCGCGCGCGGCGCGGTACCGGCGGTCCTTCGGTTATTACACCGAGGAAAAACTGATCTTGAGCATTTTTTTCTACGCCACGCTGTTCGCTTTGAACGGCGGTTTTTTCATCGCGCGCTATCATTTCGAGCTGATTCTGGCCGCGCCCCCGCTGGCATACACCATGGCGTATTACATGCACCTGGCCTACAAGCCGCGGAGTCCCGTGCAATACCCGGAAAAGCTGTTTCGCGCGCGCAAGCTGGTGTTCCTGGTGCTGGTGTCGTTTGCCGCCTGCACCTTCCTGCTGTTCATGGATTGGCCGGGATTCCGCCGGGTGTTTCACAGCACCTTTGCCCACAAGCTCGCGCCCCCGGCCATGGAATCGCAGCCATAATCATCAGGGAGGTTCGATCATGCCGGAGTTTCTTGCGGGAGTGGCCGAGATTGTCATTACACCGCCGCCGGGCTTGAAGATGGCCGGCTTCGCGGAGCGCGCCGGGCCGGCGGCGGGAACCCATGACGAATTGTATGCCCGGGCGGCGGTGTTCGATTGCCGCAATGGTCTGAAAAGCGCGATTTGCGTGGCGGATGTGTGCGAATTGGACGCGGAACTGGTCGCGGCCGTGCGCCAGCGCGCAACCCATAACGCCATCCGGCCGGAGCGCTTGATGCTGGCCGCCACTCACACCCATTCCGGGCCCAGCCTGGATTGCGACAACGAGCTCAATCAGCGCTGGCGGCGGGAATTGGAAGACCGCCTGGTCGAGGTGATCATGATGGCCGATGTCGCGCGCCGGCCGGCCCGGGGGGGCGCCGCGGCCGGCGCCGTCCAGGGCGTCGGCGGCAACCGGCGCGATCCGGTCCACGGGCCGGTGGACCGCGCGGTTAACATCATGCGCCTGGACGACGAGCGCACGGGGAAAATCATGGGGATCATCGTCAACCATGCCTGCCATGCCACCACCCTCGATTTAAAGAACCTGCTTTATACCGCCGATTATCCCGGCCAGGTCTGCGCCCATGTGCGCGGCAACCTGCCGGACC
>CAZYXU010000242.1:0-3197 GCA_964650945.1 uncultured Verrucomicrobiota bacterium
TCGATCCGCAACTTGATTTCCGTCCATGAATCGGCCGTCAAATCCCGCTGGGCCAGGGCTACCCAGTGGCTGACATTACCCCGGTTTTCCACCACGACCGTCCCTGCCGGGAACGACATGCCGCAGGGCTGGGCCAGGGTGACCTGCCAATGATCGCCGGCGGGCTGCACTCGGTTAATCCCCGGCGCGGTAGCGTCGAAATTCAGGTAATTTTCCTCTTGGCCAAAGGCCGCGGCATAGATCGGGCCTTTTTGCCAGTTGGATCCATCCAGCAGCTTTAAAACCTGGTCGTCCGGCGAACATGGCGCGGCCAATTCGGTCCTTGTGCCTTCCAGCGAAAAATAATGCCAACTCTTGGCCAGCCGCCCCGCGGCGTCATTATCCGACGCGGCAATGCCAAACAGCACGCTGCCCGTGAAGGCGCCGGTGGATGCCGCGGGCCATGACGCCGGCGCTGCAAGTTTGAACCAGCCCGACAACTCATAGGTCCTGGATGTGTCAATTGCCACCGGCGGCGAATGGACCGCGCTGGACTGGCCGTGCCAGTAAAAAGCGAAGTCTCCGCTGCGCCCCGCGCCCCGCCGCACGCCCAACTCGCCCTGTGCGATCTTCCGCAAGTCCGGCCAGCCGTCGGCGGCGCCTTGCTCGGCCCCGCCATTCGGCAGCAGGTTGGCCGGGTCGGCCGCGGACGGCGCCGCGGCGGCGGGCTGGGAGCTATCCTCGAATTCCGTAGCCTGTCCGCCCTGCTCAAACTGCAAACCATTGATCCAGACCGGCGCGCCGGGCGAAGGCGCGAGGATAAACATGCGGACACCCATGCGCCGGTTTTTGCCGGGCGGCAGGTCAAAACTTATCTGGTAACGCTGCCATACCGTGTCGAGGGCGAACGTCTTCTCGCCGCCTTTAACGTCCAGCATGATGAAACCTATTTGCGCGCCGGACGCCGCGCCGCGCGCATAAAACGAAAAAGTCATGGGAAGCGGCTTATCTGCCGCCGGCGGGTATAACGAGCCAAGCAGGCCGCGCGTCTTCGGGCCGGGTTCGTCCAATTTCCGCCGGAACATTCGCAGCGAAGGATGGCCTTCCCATAACACTTCATCATCCACGAACCATGAGGAGCCCTTCTGTCCGGCCTGCGGGTCCGTGCTCAGGCAGAAGTAAGGCTTGTAAAAATCCGGGATGCCCGGATTGGCCTGTTGCCGGAAGCAGGGATTGGCGGCATGGTTTTTGCCGAGCATCAACCGGGTAACCATCGCCGGGACGTCCACGAGCGGGTAGCGCTCTTCCGGCACTGGCGCCATCTTAACGGCAACCTTCACCGGCCGCGGGGATTCCGCCGCCGGCTCGCCCAATTCCAGCCGGTACGCCCGCACACCATACGGCTCGATTTTGTCCTTGAACGTTTCTCCGCCCAACTCCATTTCACTCTGCCACTCTGCCCCTTTACCCCTTTGCCCCTTCTCATCGAACAAACGCGCCGCGCCTTTCAAGCCGCCGATCATGAACTCAGTTTCCACGGCAAACGGCTTGATATTCACCGCCAGCAAAAGGTGATCACCGGCGGGATACCGGTAAACCGCGGCGTTCACCATTGGGAAAATCCGTTCCCGGGGCCGGAATTCATCCGGAGTATAAGCGATAGTCTGGGGAATGTCGCCGTTCAGCAGCGCCGGCGAAAGTTCCTGCATCTGGCGACAGATGGTCTGGAGTCCGTCCCAGGCATCTTCGCCGACCGCTGTGCTTAAGGCGAAGTACATCAGGCCGCGGGCGCCGTAAATCACGGCGCTATAGGCCTGGCAAAGCATGTGCGCCTTGCTCATCCCAACCGGCTGTTTTTGAGGCGCAATCAAATTTACCACCGGCACGAACCACATGATCTTGTTATCCTGCCGGCAGCGTTCGCGCAAGTCGCAGGCATAATAGGCTGTACCCAGCCCGGGATCGTTGTAAACGTCGCCCCCGACATGCGGATTGGGATACACGTCATACCCGATAATATCACCCCAGCGCGTCCAGTTATCGCCCGCGGGAATCTGGCGGGCATAGCCGAAGATCAAAGGCCGGTAAGGATCGAGCGGGCGCACCGTCTTCCAGTACCACTCGGCCACGGCGATGCGGTCCTCGGCAATCGGCAGATTGGGCTCGTCCTGATTGTAATACCCGATGCAATTTGTGTATCCCCGTAATAATTCGATCTCGGCCGCCGACTCCGGCTCGAGCTGGTCGTATAAAGCCCGCCGGATTTTCAGCCGGTCCGCCAGCGGCAGCGTGTCGGGATGGGGCGGCTTGAACGTGCTCAAAGGATGCGCCACCCTGGGATAGGACCAGGCGATGACATTCAACCCGTATTTTTCCGCCAGCCGCATGTAACGGTCCAGGTTTTCCTTGTTCCCATACGACCGGATCAGCGTGTTCAACCCGGTTTCCCCAAGATGACGGAAAATATACTCCTCGTCATCGTCGCACACACCGGCATCCCGGCGCGCTTGCAGCGTATGCCCGAATATGCCCAGGGCGAAAAACGGCTGGCCGTCCTTGAGTATGACGCCCCTGGCATAGTCCATTTTAACCTCGCACCCCGGCCGCGGCGCCAGCCGGCGGACGGTCAGGGGCCGCGCGGCCATTTCCCGGTCCCCGGCCAGCAGCCGCACGGTGAGCGGATTATCGCCTTCTTCGAATGCGGCTAGCGGAATTGCGAGCGCCAGGCGCGGTTGCAGCGCCGGCACGCCCGCCAGCCGCGCGTCGGCGCGCTCGATGGCAAGCTGCAAGCCCCGCAAGGCTTCCGCGTCCAGCGCCAATTCAACCTGAATGACTGCGGCCGTCTCCGTGGTGTAATAACTTCGCTCGACATAGGCTTTGCGGATCACGTTTAACGCCGCGCTGTCTGTGATTTCCCGCGCTGCCAGCAAATTGACCGGGTTGACCGGATCGGCTAGCAGAACCTTGACGCGCCGCGCCCGCCAATCCGCGCACGGCACTTTCAGCGTCAATGACTGGGGCCCGTCCAGGGCCACCGCTCCAAAATCGTGTTTGACCTCTGCGCCGTCCACCAGATCCACCACCGCCACCGCCGCCGTGCCGGCGACCGGCGAACCCGTGTCGAGCTGGAGTGACAGGCCGAAATAATTGCTGCCATCCTCCCGCGCGAAACCGGTGGCATGGGCTTCCCGCAGCAACGGCACAAACGGCACCACCGG
>CAZYXU010000242.1:3297-4696 GCA_964650945.1 uncultured Verrucomicrobiota bacterium
TCCGGCCGGATAAAAACCTCCACGGCATCGTCCGTGTAGACCGGTCCGTCGCGCTGAAAAACGCGCTGCTGCACATGCGGCATGTTCGGGTTGCCGCAATCGAAAGCCAGGTACAGCCACTGCCGGTCGTATGCCAGCCGGATAATATTGCGTTCTTCTCCCTGGACGCCGTCCGGCGGATACAGGCAGGCAACCTGCGGCGGCGCCTGCCAGCAAGCGTCGTCCAGGATGCCGTCGATCACCGGCGCCGGCGCGCAGGCTGGGATATTTATCGGCGGCGCGGCCTCCGTCGCCGCGCCGGCATTCACAAACAGCTGCAATCCCGCGCAGATTCCCGCCCAGCCCGTATGTTTCCTCATAATCCCTCCGGTGTTGGAAATATGCCGCGTCACACGGTTTCACCCTCGATAATCTCCCAAGGCAGCGCCTGCGATGGCGGCTGTTTGCCGGTCCGGGTCCATTCCAGAAGTTTGCGGGTGGCGGTTACGCCCAGTTGCCGCAAAGGCCGCGCCAGGCGGGTTGGAACCGGCGCCGTGCAGTCCATGGTAAATTGATCGTCCTCCGTCAGGAGCGCGATGTCCGCGGGCACCCGGCGTTTCTTCCGCCGCAACGTTGCCAGCGCGGATTGATACAAGGGGCCGGGCACGCAGACCGCCGTAAAGGGCGCTTTCAAATCCAAGGCCGTTTCGAGCCGCGCACTGAAATTATCGCCGCTGAAAATCAGCCCTTCCTCCAGGCGCAGCCGGTGCGCGCGCAAAGCGGACATGAACCCGCTCTTCTCCCACTCAGCCCCGTGCGCCGGCGCCGGACTTTTTTTCACCAGCGCAATCCGCCGGTGCCCATGCCGCACCAGGTATTCCACCGCCCGGCGGCCTTCGTCAAACAGGTCGGCCGACACGGAACAGGCCGTGTTATCTTTCTCCCGCAAATCAACGCCCACAACCTTGACGCCGGCCTGCCGCAAGGCCTGCAGGGAAGAACCGCACAATTCCGCCGGATTGATCCAGATTACCCCGTCCAGGCGTGACTGGCGGATTTCGCGCGTTAATGCCGCGTCCCGGGCCCCGGTATTGATGAGTTGCGCCAGGTAACCGGTCGCCGACAATTCTTCGTAAATGCCGGCCATGATCGTCATGTAAACGCGGTCAAAATGAATCATGCTGGCGCTGGACACGATCAAGCCCACACACCCGGCGACCCCGCCCGCCCGCGCCGGCCCGGCGACAAAAGTGCCCAACCCCGGCCGTGAGATTAGAATGCCTTCGGCTTTCAATTGCCGCATGGCCTTCATGATGGTGGGCACGCCGACCTGGTAAGTGCGCGCCAGTTCGCGGACCGACATGAATTTCCCACCCGGTCTGTCGGCGCGCGCCGCCAGGCTGGCCATCTGCTGGCGCAG
>CAZYXU010000243.1:0-4693 GCA_964650945.1 uncultured Verrucomicrobiota bacterium
AAGAGACTCGATTAGCACCTGAATTTTGCGCCGGATGCCTTGCTCCCGGTTCGATTGCAGGAGATGAAAAACGATGATGATGCGGCTGTTTTTACTGCTGATTACTTTTGGACTGGCCATCGCGGCGTCGGGCGCGTCGGATGTGGAACGCCCGGTGCTGGCGGCGCCGCGTGTCGCCGCCCCACCGGCGATTGACGGCGTGCTGAATGACGCCGCCTGGGAGGGCGCGGCGGCCATCGCCCTGGATTGCGTGCTGGGCGGCGTGCCCGTGCCGGGCGTGTCCACGCGTGTGCTGCTGGCGCGCGATGAGGCATGGTTGTACATCGCCGCGCGTTGCGCGGACCCGTCGGGCAAAATCCGCGCGCAAAAAACCGACCGCGGCGATCCTGGCACAACCAATGACGACAGCCTGGAGTTTTTCCTGGGCGCGCCATCCACCAAAACCAAAAAAGAATTCCGCTATTTTCATTTCATGCTCGGCGCCGGCAACGCTGCGCGCGAGCAGAAAATCGAAAAAGGGCGCATGGACCCGGCCTGGACCACGGCCTGGCCTTCGGCTACGCGCGTGACGGACGCCGGCTGGGAGGCGGAGGCGGCGCTGCCGCTTGCCATCCTGGCCGGCGGGCAGTTGGACGGGGTCGTGTTCAACGTGACGCGCAATAAACCATCGGACCCGGCGCGCGCCTATAGCTGGGCGGTCCTGGAAGACGGCGGCGGCCGGGCCGCCTATTACAACCCGGCGGCATTCGGCCGGCTGACCGGGCTGGAGGATGTCACCGCGCCGCCGATGTTTGCGCCGGTGATTTTAACCGCGGTCAACCAGGGCGGCTACCTCGAGGATCACGGCGCTTATAGGTACGCCGTCAGCTTGTCGTTTACCAATACCGGCGACCGGGCCGGCACGGTGGAGTGGACCCTGGACGACCGCCGCCTGCGCGACGGCGCCCGGGCAACCCGCTCCGGCAGCGCGGCGCTGGGCGCCCGCGCCGGGACGAATCTGATCGTTACCGTGCCGGTGGATCTGCCGGCGGCGCGCACCGCGTTCGTTGCCATCCATCCCGAAACCGCCAAGCGGCTGGAAATCGGCGAAATGGGCCGGCTGTGCGTGCTGACCGCCTACACGGACCGGAACATGTATCACGCCGGCGATGATCGGGGGCGCCTGACGGTCGGGACCGTCTTTACGGACGCCGCTTTTGCCCGCGAAAAATTACGCATCGCCGTTAAACTTATCGGGACGGAAACCCCCCGGACGGTTTTTGAGCAGCAGTTCGACGCCACCGCCAACCAGGGGCTCAGCGTTGAATTCAAGCCGGCGGAATTGCCGCCCGGCGATTATACATTCACGGTTGAACTGTTACGCGCGGGTGAGATATTTGCCGGCGAAACCGCCAGGTTCCGCGTAGCCGGCGTGCCGCCGGCCGGTTGTGCCGTGACGCGCATAGACCAGGACAATCTCTGCCTGCTGGTGAACGACCGGCCCTTTTTTCCGCTGGGTTTTTGCAACCTGGGCGGGTTTGGCAATGTGCTGGCATTCGACGATCAGGCGCAATGCGTGATCGAGACCAATCTCCTGGAACGCTTCCGCGCGGGCGGTTTCAATACCATCGTGGAGTGGGGGCGCAGCCAGACCGGCCGGACGCGCGCCCGGCGGAACGAACCCTGGACGGCGGAAACCGACAAACTGCTGGCGGAGGATATCCGCGCGGCCCGGGCGGACTTCGGCGAGGCCGGACGCCATGGCCTGATGGTCATGCCCACAACTATCGGGCGGCTCAGTTACGGACACAGCAGCGAAACGGTCAACCGGCGCGATCACGGTCTGGTGATGGAAAAATTGCCGCAGGTCATTCAGCCCTTGTCGGGCCTGCCCAATCTGCTGGCATGGCAGGGGATGGATGAAATGTTTGGCGGCATCTACGAACTCGGGGAAGAACACGCCGCGCTGATGCATAAGCTTGCGCCGTTTACCGCGATCTGGGCGTCCACCCGCGGGTTTTTCCCGGAGTTGCTGGACTTTTACGACGTGCCGGGCGTGCATGGTTATTGGGGGCCGGATTCTTCACCCAACCACCTCGCCACCCGGATCCAGGGTGGAACGGCAACTGCCAAACTGCGCCGCCGGCCGGTCTTCGCCACGCCCCAGGGGCAGCGGCTGACTTACCGGCGTGAACTGACGCCGGACGAGCGGCGGTGCGGTATTTATCTCACCCTCATCCAGGGCGCCAAGGGCGTGATGTGGTTTGCGTATCCGTATCCGTTCGAAATCGTGCATCCGGTGACCTGGCGGGTGCTGGCCTGCACCGCGCGCGAAATCGGCGCGCTGGCGCCAGTCTTGCTGCAAAATCCGCCGCCGCAGACAGTGGCGGAAGCCGCGGCGTCAGCCGGCGGCGGGTTGGCGTTGCCGCCGTTGCCGCCGGCCCGCACGCGGTTCGATCCCTCTTATGCGGGCGGGCGCGGACCCGGCAAGGACGCGATGCCGCGCATCCAGGCTTTGATTCACGACCATCCCGGCGGCGGCGAATTGGTTTTGCTGGCGAACAGCGGCGATGAACCGGTGTTGCTGGAGGCGGCGCTTTCTTCGCTGGCCGCGGCGTCCGGCAAACCGCCGGCCCGCCCGTCGGAGGTGCGCGGGTATTTTTCCGGCCGCCGGCACGATTTGCAGGACGGCATCCTGCGGGACCGCCTGGAGCCCTATGCGGTCCGGGTGTATGCCGTCAGCGGTTCCAGCCGTCAGCCCGGCGCGCCGGTGGCGTTGGGGTGGCGCGCGGTCCTGGAAAGCGCCGCGGATGTTGCGACACGGCAATATTACCAGGCGCTGGACCGGCGCGTCAATCTCGGCGCCGCCTATGAAAAGCAGGAAAGCGACGACATCTACAGTCCGGTGGACGATGCGGAGCAGACGCAGATCAGGGGGCGGGCCGGCGCCGTCAACCTGCTGGAAAATTCCAGCTTCGAGGCCTGCACCCTGCCGGGGCTGCCGGATAACTGGATGCATAACTGGATCATGCGCGATTTCGGCGCGCGCTTCATGGGCGGCGTGACCAACGCGGCGTATGACGGCTTGTATGGCATCCGGCTCCGTTATGAAAAGCGTGCCCGGCCGACAGTCTGCTACCGTTACTGGCTGGATTGGAAGTACGGCGAGACTTACACGTTAAGCGCCTGGGTGAAAGCCGCCGGCACCGGCGCGGTCGCCAGCCTGTCCGTTTTGCCGACGGATGCGGAACACGACGAAGCGCAGGGGTTGTCCACGGCCGTGCCGGCCGGCCCGGAATGGCAGAGGGCGGTCTGGACATTCACCATTCCTCAGGAGATGCAGGCGAAATGGCGGAGTGAAAAACGCCTGTGCGTCGGCTTCCGCCATGCCGCCGAATCAACGGACGGCGCCGGGGATTTGCTGATTGACGCCGTCCAGCTTGAAAAGGGCGGCCAGGCCACGACCTACCAGCGCGACGACTACCGGGCGCCGGCAGTTGATCCCAAATGGCTGACGGATAAGGTGTTAAGGGGGTTGTGATGCGAGGGGCCGGATGCGGGATACGGGATGAGAGATACGGGATGCGGGATGGAGGGGAGGATGCGGGATACGGGTGACGGGTGTCGGGTGGCGGAATCGCGGCGTGTAACGCCGCTTCCGGTGGAAGAAGTATGTGGGTGTGTGAGTGAGTGGGTGTGGGGGGAAGGATGCGGGATGCGGAATCGCGGCGTGTAACGCCGCTCCCATGGGAAGTGTTTGTGCGCGGAATAAATCAAGCAGGATGAATCCGGATGAAAATATACATAATTACCGATCTTGAGGGGCCGGCCATGGTGTCCCGGTTCGTTCAGACCCGCGATTGGCAGCAAACGCCGGAATTAAAACAACAGGCCATGGAGTTCCTGACCGGCGAGGTGTATGCGGCCGTGGACGGGATTCTCGATGCCGATCCCGCCGCCGATGTGATTGTTTGGGACGGCCACGGCGGCGGCGGGATTCTTTTGGACCGGTTTCATCCCAAGGCTCGCTTGATCGCGCGCGGCCCGATCCGGCCGCCTTATTTTCTGGATGCGTCGTTCGACGCATTGTTTTTCGTCGGACAGCATGCCATGGCGGGCACGGCCAACGCGCCGCTGTGCCACACCTATTCGTCCAAAAAAATCGTTTATTATAAAATCAACGGACAGGAAGTCGGCGAATTCGGTGCGCGGACCATGATGGCGGGAACTTTCGGCGTGCCGGCAGTGTTCATTTCCGGGGATGATAAGGCCGTGGCCGAGGCGCAGACGCTGGTGCCCGGCATTCATGGCGCCATCGTCAAGTGGGGGCTGGGGCTGGAGCTGGCGCTGCACCTGGCGCACGCCGCCGCCCGGGATGTGATCCGCCGGACGGCGGCCCGGGCGGTGCGGGATATTGGCCGGATTCCGCCGGTAAAAATCGCGCCGCTATACGAACAGGAAATCCGGGTTCAGGAAGGCGTGCCGATCGCGAACTACCTCGAACGCGGCGCCGAACAGCTCGATGCGCGCACGGTCCGTCTGCGCAGCGATAATATCTGCGACCTGTTAATCTGACCGGGACAAAGGCTTGGGGAAACGCGCATGCAAGCGGAACTGTTGATGACAATGGACCTGGCCGGCGCGCCGGCCAACGAAATATTTCCGGCGGACATCAACGGCGACGGCCGGCTGGAATATCTTTGCCTGCAATCGC
>CAZYXU010000244.1:0-4682 GCA_964650945.1 uncultured Verrucomicrobiota bacterium
GTTACGGATTATGCATAAGATTTATCACCGCATCGAACAGATCGCGGGCAGCGTCGTCGTGGTGCAGGCGGACAATGTCGGCTACCACGAACTGGCGGAAGTGGCCTCCACCCGCGGCAGTTCGCTGGCGCAGGTCATCCGCCTCGAGGGCGGCCGGGTGTATTTGCAGGTTTTCGCCGGCAGCCGCGGCGTGGCCACCGACGCCCAGGTGCGTTTTCTGGGGCGCACCATGCAGGTTCCCTTTTCCGATGCCCTGCTGGGCCGGGTGTTCACCGGCAGCGGCCAGCCGCGCGACAAGGGCCCGGGCATCACGGAAAACCTGATTCCCATCGGCGGCCCGTCGGTCAATCCGGCCAAGCGCATCATCCCGCGCCACATGGTGCGCACCGGCATCCCGATGATTGACGTTTTCAACACCCTGGTGGAATCGCAGAAGCTGCCGATTTTCTCGGTGGCCGGCGAGCCTTACAACAACCTGCTCGCGCGCATCGCCCTCCAGGCGGAAGTGGACGTGATCATTCTCGGCGGCATGGGCCTGAAACACGACGATTACCTGTTTTTCCGGGATATCCTCGAGGAAAACGGTGCCCTTTCCCGGTCGGTGCTCTTTATTCATACCGCCGCCGATCCGACCGTGGAATGCCAGTTGGTGCCGGACCTGGCCCTGGCCGTGGCGGAGCAGTTCGCCCTGCAAAGCAAGCGCGTCCTGGTGCTTTTGACCGATATGACGAATTTCGCCGACGCCTTGAAGGAAATCTCCATCACCATGGAGCAGGTGCCATCCAATCGCGGCTATCCCGGCGACCTGTACAGCCAGTTGGCCGCCCGTTATGAAAAGGCGGTGGACTTCGAGGGCGCCGGCTCGATTACGATTCTGGCCGTGACCACCATGCCCGGCGATGACGTTACGCACCCCGTGCCGGACAATACCGGCTACATCACCGAAGGCCAGTTTTACCTGCGCAACGGCCGGATCGAGCCCTTCGGCTCGCTGAGCCGTTTGAAACAACTGGTCAACAACCGCACCCGCGATGACCATCGCACGGTGATGAACACCATGATCCAACTGTACGCCGCGTTCAAGGAAACCCTGGAGAAACGCGCGATGGGATTCCGGATGAGCGCCTGGGATAACAAATTGCTGCATTACGGCGGCAGGTTTGAGCAGGAATTAATGGACTTAAGCGTAAACATTCCCCTGGAACAGGCGTTGGACCGCGGCTGGCGGATCATGGCCGATTGCTTTGCCCCGGAGGAAACCGGCATCCCGACCAAGCTGATTGAGCAATTCTGGCCGGAAAAAAAGGCCGCCGCCGCGCCGGCGGCGGCTGCCGGTAAACAGTGATCAGCGAACCGCCGCGTTTCAAACATGGCCAAGATCAAATACACTAAAAACGAACTCAAAGCCCAGCGCGACGGCTTGAGCCGCTTTGAACGGTATTTGCCGACCCTGCTGCTGAAGAAACAACAGTTGCAGGTGGAAGTCCGGCAGTTGGAAGCGCGGCTGGCCGAGCAGGAAGCCGCGACCCGGCGCCTGGACGCGGAGATGGCGGTCTGGGTGAAGTTGTTCGCCGAACCGTTCGATTTTGCCGCGCATCTGCAAATCCGGGAAATCCGCCGCTCTTCCGGCAATATCGCCGGGGTGAACATACCGGTTTTGCAGGAAGTGGTGTTCCGGCGTGTGCCGCCGGATTTGCTGGATACGCCGTCCTGGGTGGACGACGGGCTGGAGGCGCTGGAAAAATTGCTCCGCCTGCGCGCGGAACGCCGGGTGCTGGAGGAACAGTTGCGGCTGCTGTCCGCCGAGTTGCGCGTCACCAGCCAGCGGGTGAATTTGTTTGAAAAGGTAAAAATACCGGAATCCCGGAACAATATCCGGGTGATCCGCATTTTCCTCGGCGATCAGCAGACGGCCGCGGTGGCGCGCTCGAAAATCGCCAAGGGCAAATCGGTGGAAAAGGTTCGTTCGGCATGATCGTCAAAATGAACAAAGTCAGCGTCTTGTGCCTGGATGCCGACCGCGAGGCGGCCCTGCGCGAGTTGCGCGACCTGGGCGTTTTGCATCTGACGCATATCCGCCCGCCGGCCGGCGCGGATTTGGACCAGGCCCGCGACCGCTTGAATCATGTGCGCCGCATCCTGGATGTTTTGCCGGCCAAGTCCCAGCCCGCCGGTCCGCCCCCTGCGGCCGCCCCAGGGGCGGTTTTGCGCCCCGCGGCGCAGGTGTTGGAGGAAGTCTGGGGGTTGGTCAAACAGCGCAAGGAACTCGGCGATCGCATTGAAGAATTAAGCCATGAATGCCGCCGCCTGGAGCCCTTCGGCGTGTTCGATCCCCGGTCCATTGCCGATCTGACCGGGAGCGGGGTGCATGTCAGCCTCTATCAAATCGGTCCGACGCAACCACTGCCCGCTCCGGCGGACGCGCTGGTGCGGGTTTTGCACCGCGACAAAACCGGCGTCTATTTTGCCGTGATTGCCCGGGCGCCGGTGGCGGTGGCAGCGCTGGCCGTGCGCCTGCCGGAAGTTTCCCTGTCCGAATTGCAGCAGCGCCGCGCGCGGGCGGAAGCGGAATTGCGGGAGGTCGAGGAACAAATCACCGCGGCTGCCGGTGAGCGCCCGGTGATTGCCGCGCATGCCGCGGCGCTGGAGGATGAAGTTGCCTGGTTGGAGGCGCGCGCCGGCATGGGCGCCCAGGGACGCGTGCTCTACTTGAGCGGGTATGCCCCGGCGGAAGCCGCCGGCGCCTTGCGCGCCGCCGCCCAAAAACACGGCTGGGGCATGCTGCTGGCCGCGCCGGGGGCGGATGATGCCGTGCCCACCCTGGTGCGCAACCCGCGCTGGGTCAAGCCGATCCAGGCGGTGTTCGACATGATCGGCATCCTGCCCGGCTATCAGGAGGTGGACATCAGCGTGTCATTCCTCTTGTTCTTGAGCGTCTTTTTCGCGATGCTGGTGGGCGATGCCGGCTATGGCTTGCTGTTCCTGGGCCTGGCCTGGCTGGCGCGGCGTAAATTTCCGGCCTTGCCCGCCCATTACCTGCGCCTGCTGCAGATCATGAGCGTCTGCACCGTCGCCTGGGGCGTGTTGACCGGCGTTTATTTCGGGATGCAGCCGGCGGCGTTGCGGGTCTTGACCATTCCCTGGCTGGCGGTGGAAGCGAACATGATGCTTCTGTGCTTTTTCATCGGCGCCGTGCATTTGACGGTGGCGCATGTTTGGAACGTGGCGCGCATGTGGAATTCGCCGCGCGCGCTGGCGCAGGTGGGTTGGATTTGCACCACCTGGACGATGTTTTTTACCGCGCGCACCATGGTGCTGGGGCATCCTTTTCCGCCGTATATGTTCGGCGCGCTGGCGCTGGGAATTCTGCTGATAGTGCTGTTTATGACGCCGATCAAACTCCTGAAAGCCGAATGGTTCAACCACGTGATGCTGCCCTTGAACCTGGTCAGCAATTTCGTGGACGTGGTTTCCTACCTGCGCCTGTTTGCGGTGGGCGCCGCCTCGCTTTCGGTGGCGTCCTCGTTTAATGCCATGGCCATGAACCTGGGCTGGCCGCAGCCGCTGGCCGGCCTGGCCGGGGCGCTGATCCTCTTTCTGGGCCATCTCGTGAACATCGTGCTGGCCGCCATGGGGGTGATGGTGCACGGGGTCCGCCTGAACACCCTGGAGTTTTCTTCGCATATCGGCATGCAGTGGAGCGGCTCGGTTTACCGCCCCTTTGCCCGGCGGGCGGCGCCGGCGGATGCCGCCGCACCGGGGGAGCGCGGAAGCTGAGGCGGGTTGGCGGGGCTATTTTCGAAAAATGTGTAAGCAACAGCAAGTCTAACAAGGAGCAGGAACAATGACACCGGAATTGATGGCGGGATGGGGCAAGTTCGGCGCGGCGGCGGCTTTGGCGTTTGCGGCGATGGGGTCGGCTTTGGGGATCGGCGCCGCCGGGTCGGCGGCGGTGGGCGCGTGGAAGAAATGTTTCGCGCAGGGCAAGGCGGCGCCGTTCATCCTGATAACATTCGTCGGCGCGCCGCTCTCGCAAACCATTTACGGCATGATCCTGATGAATAATATTGTCGGCACGCTGGCCGACAAGCCCTCCAACTGGCCGGGCATGGTCGGGGCCGGCGTCTTCGGCGGCATCGCCATGGGCCTCTCCGCCTGGTTCCAGGGCGTGGCCGGCGCCGGCGCCTCCGACGCCATGGCGGAAACCGGTAAGGGCTTTGGCAATTACCTGATGGTGCTGGGCGTGATCGAAACCGTGGCGCTGTTCGTCATGGTTTTCATCTCCGCCGCCATCAAGTAATCGGGGCCGCGGTTTTCAGGATGCGGGCGGGGCGCTGGATTCTGCGGCGACTGCCGGCGCCGGGCCGGCCGCCCCGGCGGGGCTGGAGTCCGGCGCGGGGGCGGCCGCCTGGGGCGCGGGATCGGGTTGCGGCGCCGCCGGCGACGCGGCCGCTTGCTTGCGCCGCCGCATGAATTCCAGGGCCAGTTTGCGGTAAGCCCTGGCGCCCGGCGACCGGGCGTCATAGAGCCCCACCGGCTTGCCGAAACTGGGCGCTTCGCTGATGCGGATGTTGCGCGGGATGAGGGTTTCGTAAACATCCGCGCCGAAATGGCGGCGGACTTCTTCGGCCACCTGGGCGGCCAGGCGCGTCCGGCCGTCGAACATGGTCATGACAATACCT
>CAZYXU010000245.1:0-4655 GCA_964650945.1 uncultured Verrucomicrobiota bacterium
TGTTACTACTGTTACCATATGATAGTAAGATTAACACCGCTGGCAAGAGTTTTTTACAGTTTCTGTGATTGTCTTACACCACGCGCTGTCGGCAGGCGATGTCAAGCGTTGACACCGGGAGGTGGAATGTATTATTATACACGCCATGTATAGATATCGAAATATTGAGCGGCAGGCGCGGGAGTGTCTTGAAGTCATGCGCATTGTCAGCGTGACGGGCGCCCGACAAGTCGGCAAAACCACTTTATTGCGCAAGTTGTGCGGGCAGACCGGGCGGCGATACGTCTCGTTTGAAGACCCGGTGACGCGGGCGGCGGCGGCGGCCGACCCGGATGCCTGGCTGGCCGGCAACCCCGCTCCGCTGGCGATTGATGAGGCGCAAAAGGTCCCCGCTGTTTTCGCCGCTTTGAAACGCCGGGTGGACGACAATCCTTGTCCGGGGCAATATTTAATCACCGGTTCGGCGCTTTGGTTGAGCATGAAATCCATTGGCGAAAGTCTGGCGGGCCGCACTGCCATCCTGGAAATGTTCCCGTTCCGGGCCTGCGAATGGCGGGCAAAAAAATGGGATTGGGCGTGGGTTTTTGCGCCGGACGACCAGGCGCTGCGTTCCGCCTGTCCGGCGCCGGACGAAAATAACGCCCAGGTCTGGGATGCCATCATGCGCGGCGGTTATCCTGAGCCGGCTGCTTTCGATTCACCCCGCGCCCGGTTGATCTGGCATGAAAGTTATCTGCGCACTTATTTGCAGCGCGACGTGCTGGATATGACGCACATTGAGCGGATCGCGGAGTTTACGCGTCTGATTCGGCTGTTGGCCGGGCAGACGGGCGCTTTAATTAACCAATCGGCGCTGGCGCGCGATTTGGGGTTGCCGCAACCAACCGTCCGCCGTCACATGGAGTGGTTGCGCACGACATATCAATGTCATGTATTGCCGCCATACAGCGCCAATCTTGGCAAGCGGTTGGTCAAAACGCCGAAAATTTACTGGAGCGATACGGGGATGGCGGCGGCATTATCGGGCCTGGCAAGCCGTTTGGCCGTTGACCGGGCGCAGAAAAGCGGATCTTTGGTCGAGACTTGGGTGATCAACGATTTGCAGGCATGGGGCAGCCAGAACAGCGGGGCGGCATTATCGTTCTGGCGTGCGCACGGCGGCGCCGAAGCGGATGTTCTGATCGAGTATCAGGGTGCGGTGGTGGCGGTGGAGGTTAAGCTCGGGCATCGTGTGGATGCGCGCGATCTGCGCGGGCTGCGCGATTGCCGCGCGGCGCTGGGCGAACGATTTCGGCGCGGAATTATATTTTACGGCGGGACGACTATTCAAAGCCTGGATGCGCATACCATGGCGTTGCCACTGGCCTGCCTGCTGGGCGGTTAAAGGATATCCAACACCTCGGTAAGACGCCGCGACACCGCGAACCGGCGCACCCGCGAACCTGGCGCACCTTCCACATGCGCGAAATATAACGGGGCGAACCAGGCGTAATATACAGCCCATGCTAGCGGACCGCGCATTCGTGGCGGAATTAGCGCCAGGCGCCCGGCGCGGAATCCGGCCGGTAATATTCGGCACAGCCTTTGCCTTCCGCCACGCCGCCGGTTTCATCCTCCGCCGGGGGCGCAAGTTTCCAGGGCGGCCGCGCGAACAGCGGCACCTTGAAATTACATTGGCTTTGATCAATGCCATTGCGCTTTTCCAGGCTCTCGCAACAAGCCTGGATGCAGCCCTTAGCGCCGCAAACCGCGAGGTAGCCGGTCTGCGTGATGATCTGGTTGTAATATGACATCGTGGCGGTGGCGGGGAATTCCCCGGTTTTGCGCCACTTGGCCAGGGCCAGGGGATACGCCATTTTATACGCCGCCTCCTCCGACATGCTGGAAGAAGGCACATCCAGGTCGAACCCCGGCACATCTTGCTTCAAAAACGGCGAGGCCCGCCAGTTCAAGCCGTGGTGGGTCAGCGTGCACCGCCCCATGTGGACATCGCCCCAGGCGTAGGTCTGATCTTCAATTTGAATGCGGATCGGCGGCCGATCCTCCGGCTTGGGGATGGCGCCGCCGGGGCAGAATTTTACGCAGCGCATACATTTGTTGCAGAATGTGCCGGGCTTGATCAGCGGGTCTGGCTCCAGTTCCGCGTCGGTCAGGATCGTTCCCAGCCGCACCCGCGGCCCGAATTTTCTGCTGATGAAAACCTTGGACCAGCCGATCTCCCCCACCCCGCAGGCCAGGGCGGCAATGCGCACCTGGATGTTAACGTCCGCACCCGGCCGCCCCGGCGCCACCGGCGGACGGTTGCTGCTCACTTCCGCCACACCCGGATAGACCGGGACCGCTTCAAACCCATGATCTTCGATAAAGCACGCGGTGGCGTAAGTGACTTTCGGGCGGAACAAGGTATTCAGCCGGTTGTATGAATAAAAGGTGTAATTCGGCCAATGCGTGCCCTCGTTGATCCCGCGGTAAGTGCCGCGCGGAATCGGTTGCACAATCGTGATCACCGACCGGCAATCCGGGAAGATATTTTGCGGATGCATCAGCCGCGGGGCGTTTTTGAATCGTTCGATATTGGCAATCCCCACATCGCCCGCCCCGGCATCCAGCGCCGCCTGCTTCACCATTTGTGACGTTATTTTCATTTTACTTTGGCCCTTTATCAGTCCTATCCGCGTCTCCGCATCCCCGTGTCTCCGTGTCAAATTTCAGTTTTCACCCCGCTCCACTGGCGTCCCATAAGGGACGCCAAGGCTGAAGGTTATTAGACTGAAGGCTGTAGGTTAAAACCCCGAAAAACATCGGCAAAAAACCGGAACTGTGTTTTCCGATCCGATGCTTGAAATCCGCGGTTTTCCTATAGTCTTCAGCCTTCAGCCTTCAGCCTTCAGCCTGAGCATCCCCTGGGATGCTAATGACCCCGCTCCATGTCCTTACGCTTCCCGTCCACTGATCACCACTTACTGATCACTTTTCACCGCTACGGGCCGGTTGCACATATCCAACGCCCAGGGCGTGCGTTTCCGGAACTGATTTTGGAACCGGCTTTTAAGTTTTTTCCCGGTTTCCAGTTTCACCATGCAGGCGCGGCCGCAGGCGGCGGCGATCCGATCCGGCCGGCTGCCCCGGCCCGGCGCGCGCATGGCGCCGTTGGGGCATTTATCGCAAATGCTGTAATCAATGGCGGCAACTTCCATCTCACTCCCCGGCACGCCAATCCGCTTTTTGTTTTTGAGGTCAATCGCGCCAAACGGGCAGGCTTTGGCGCAGGCGCCGCATTCCGCGCAGATTTTACGCGCCAAAACCGGGTCCGGCGTCAAATCCGCTTCGGTCAAAATCAAAGCCACCCGCTGGCGCGTGCCGAATTCCGGGGTGATGAAAAACCCGCCCAAGCCCACCTCGCCCAGGCCGGCGGCCTGCGCGGCAACCCACGGATCCACGATCACATTCGGCGCCGGCTTGCCCGGCGCCACCGGCCGGCCGGTGGGCATGTCATCCGGCCAATAGCCGAATAACGGCACAGCCTCAAAGCCCTGCGATTCCATCCAGGTCGTCACATCATAAGTCGTCTGGGACAAGAAATTATCTTCCAACATGCGATAACCAAACATGCCGTAAGTGCTGGAAAAATTCGTCCCCTCCTCAATCCCGCGGATGGAGCCGCGCAACACGCGCCGTCCCAGAACGATCACCGATTTACACTCCGGAAATATCGAGGACGGATGGCGTTCCGGCGACTCGTTTTTAAAACGATCAATTGACGCAATCCCGGTCAAATCGCTGCCATGCTGCCTCGCATATGCTTTTAATTCCGCCGCGTTCATGCCTGTCTCCCTGTTTGTGTGGGTTTGTGAGTGTGTGGATATTTTAGTGTGTGAGTGTGTGGGTGTGTGAGATGCTAACATTTCCCGCAGTTTGCACTTTTCCGTTCTGTGATCTTACAACCTGCTTGCCAACTCGCGCGCACTCCGGCGCAAGGCCTGTAACAGACGCTGCTGCCGGCGCGCCGAACACCGGAAACGCGGCACGTAAACTCCCAGTCCCGCCACGACCCGCCCGGACTCCGTCACCGGCACGGCCATGGCCACCAGGCTGTCCGTCTGCCGGACCGCCAATTGCGCCGTCCGGATGGATAAAATTTCAGCGCGCAACGCCGGCAAGTCCGTGGCTTCCGGCCATTCCTCCGGTTTGGGCAAGCCGCAGCCGCGCAACAAGCCTTCAAAATCCCGTTCCGGCAGGAAGGCCAGGCAAATCCGGCCGGTGGCCGCCAGATACGGATTTGGCCGCATGACCGGCGAACGGCGGACCTGGATTTCCTGATCGCCCTCGATTTCGGCCAATTGAATCCAGTTGCCATGGCAAAGCGTCGCCAAGACCACATGTTCGTGAACGGCTTCCGCCAGCGCCGTCATGACCGGCATGGCCGCCATGGTCAAATCCTTGCGGTAAGGTCCGCCCGCGCCCAAGGCATACGCCAGCGGGCCCAGAATATAGCCTTGTTTCACACCCACCTGCTCCACAAAACCTTCTTCCGCGAGGGCCTTGACGATATGGGCGCAGGTGGCATGATTCAGCCCCAAGGTGTCCGCCAACACGCCCAGCCGGATCGGCGTTTCCGGGGTCCGGGCGATGGTTTTGAGCGCCGCCAGCGCGCG
>CAZYXU010000246.1:0-358 GCA_964650945.1 uncultured Verrucomicrobiota bacterium
GATGTGGCGCAATTCCGGAGCGGCATTGTCAACTCCGCGCACGATGCGTGATGGGCGCAATTCGACCTTTGTAACCCATCAGATGTTAAGCGTCGGCGATCGGCATATTGTTGAAATTGAAGGCACAAATGCGGCGCTGGCGGCGATCGACGCCAAGGTTATTCCGCATCGCCGGTGGATCGGTGTGGAAAGCATGCTCTGGAGAAAGCCCGGGATCATGCCGCAACCGTTTGCGTCGCAATGGGGCGCGCCCTATGGCTCCCACCAGCTTTTTCTTGCCGCCGGGAAGTCGGCGTCCATCTTGGTTGCCGGAACAGACTTTTCGGTGGCTTATGTCGATCAGCCGCAGGGCGGCAAA
>CAZYXU010000246.1:368-4628 GCA_964650945.1 uncultured Verrucomicrobiota bacterium
TACGTGTGCTGGTGGATGGTTCGGCATCCATGACAATATCCTCCGATATGGCATTTACATTGGCGGATGGCCGCAAGCAATACCTTGAAAATCGCAAAGGGATTCGCGGGTTGCCTTACGGCGTGCATTGGCTGGAAGTCCAGGTGGGGGAGGGGACGGCGGCGTTGCTCGGTTTGTTTGCTTACGACACCCGCCCGAATCGTGCGCAAGAACGCGTGTTGCGGGGCGCGGCCGCACCCGGCGATGTGGTTGCTTATGAGCGCTTCAATGCGCGGCCATTGGTCTCAACCACCGGCAAGCTTCAGGTCCGGCCGGAAGATATTTCCACGACCAGCGTCAAATTTATCGGGGAAGGCGTTGGGAATTATGAAATTGTCGGCGAATAAGTCCGCCAACGGGAAGCGCGGCCTCCGCCGGGTGATGCGCCGCAAGAATGGGCTTGCAATCCCAATCGCCGGCCGGTAGCTTGTACCCGACACGCAATGCGCCGCAGGCAGGATGCCGGCGGCGGCCCGACTCGCCAGCGCCATGAACACCTTGCCGTCCGCCGACAATTTCTCCGCCCGGTTCAGCGATCAGGAGCGCCGGCGCAACCGCTTGTACGCCTACGCCTCGACCTGGTTCGGCTGTTTCTCGGAGGTGATGCTGGATTCCAGCGCGATCATCATCCTTTTCATCACCATGCTGCGCGGCAGCGCCACGCTGGCGATGCTTTCCACTTCGCTGACGGCGCTGACCGCCATCTTTCTGAACATTCCCGGCGCGGTCATCGCCGACCGCATCGGGCTGCGCCGGGCCTATACTATCGCCTGCTATCTCGGCTGCGGCGGTTTTCTGGCCATGGCGGCGGCGCCGGCGCTGGCCGCGCCGCTGGACCGCTACCTCGTCCTGGCCGGCTGCCTGGTCTATTGCGTGTCGCGTTCGCTCTACGGCGTGACCTGGTATCCGATGCTGGACAACATCCTGCTGCCCGCCGAACGCAGCGGTTTTTTCGGCAAAATGCGCTTTACCTACCTGTCCCTGACTGCCGGCGGATTTTTCCTGCTGAGCCTGGCGCTGGGCGAGGAGCCGCCGCTCTGGGCGATGCAAACCGCCATCGCCGCGGCGGGCTTGATGTTGGTCGGACGGAAAATCTGCCTCGACCGCATGCCGGTCAACGAGCGGGAACGCGGCGCGCTGGACTGGAAAAAATCGCTCGGCATCTCCATCCGCAATTTGCCGCTGACCGGCTGGGCCGTTTACATCTGCTGCCTGGGGCTGGCGTCCAGTTCGATGCTGCCGCTGGCGTTGATTTACCTCAAACGCGAAATTCAGGCGCCCGCCGACGTGGTGCAGTGGGTTTCCGTCGCCTACATGGCCGGCTTGATTTTCGGCTATGGGATGTCGGTCCGCCTGCTGCGCCGGTACGGAGTGCGCGTGATCCAGCCGGCCGGCCACCTGTTTTATGCCGCCACCGGCCTTGGCCTGTTCCTGATCGGGCCGGCGGCGCCGGGATTCTTCTGCATGATCGGCGGCCTGCTGTTCCTGCTGGGATTCTGGGCGGCCAACTGCCTGTGCTGCTACTCGGTGGAGCTGCTGGCGCTGGCGCGGCCAGGCAACAAGACCATGGCGACGGCTTACCTTTCCACTTACAACGCCATTGGCGCGGCGGGCGGGCGTTTCACCACGTCCATGATCCTCGGTTCCGGCATGCTGGCGCCGTCCTGGATCAAGTGGGGGATGCGTTTCAGCAGTTATCAGACGCTTTTCCTGCTGTTCGGCGCGCTGCAGATATTTTTCCTGCTGATGCTGGTCCTGGTGCCGTCCATTGTGCCGCAGCATGACGATTATTATGCCCCCGCGTAAACGCCGCGGGCCGGCGGGATTTGCAGGGGCCTGGCCCCGTGCGCGAATCGGCGGGGCGAATTCCTGCCCGGCCGCCGTTTAAGGCTGCGAATTCAAAACCTCGACCCGGACGGTTTCCATGAGGTATTGTCCGGGAATGAGGTTCAGGACGCCGTCCATGGGATAGTCCATGACGAAGCAGAACGCATAAGCGCCGGGCGCCAGCGGGTAGTTGTTTAAAATCATTAGCGGCGGGTTGACATCGGCGATCCCCGCTTGCCGGGCCGGCCGGCAGGCGGCCGGATTGTTGGCGGGGAACGCCGTCCACACCCCGGCGGCATTCAAATAAAACCAGGTGTCGCCCGCATCCGGCACGGCGGCGACGAACCAGTCCACCGGAATACCAGCATACTGGCCGGGGTTGACGCTCACGGCGATGGCCGTCGTGTCGGGATAGCTGAGCGTCACCGCGCCCCGGATGCC
The DNA here is from genome assembly GCA_964650945.1 of uncultured Verrucomicrobiota bacterium. GTDB lineage: Bacteria > Verrucomicrobiota > Kiritimatiellia > JAAZAB01 > JAAZAB01 > JAXGPF01. The sequence continues at coordinate 2,676 of CAZYXU010000246.1, forward strand.
GTCGGCCGTGACGGCGGGGCCGACCCGCGCATCCCGTCCGGAGGAGCCCGAGCTAACCGCCAGGCCGTAGGTTGCGTAGAGGTGCGGATTGGGATATTCGGGGCTGATGACATGGTGCGCGGGGACATTGCCGTCGGCGTTAATCGGGTAGGCCCGCACGCAGTTGTGGTCGCGGGAAGTCACATAAATATAATCGGCATCCACGGCAATGCCCATGGAGTGGGAAAGCCCGGTGTTCCGGCCCTTGATGCAGCGCAGGGGCAGGGTGTCGCCTTCGGCGTCCTTGGCGAACACCATGATGCCCTGGTTGGTGGTGGTTCCCGGGTCGTTGAGCACGTAAAGATACTGGGCATCCGCCGCCAGGGCGCCGATGTGGCGCATGCTCAAGGCGGTGCAGCGCAATGTCCGCTGCGGCGCAACGATCCCGTGGTCGGTCCGCCGGAAAACGTGGACGGCGCCGGTTTCGGAGTTGATGCCGGCGTAAATATATTCGGTGTCCGCCACCATGCCGCCCAGGTCCTCCAGCCCGTTTTCCTGGCCATAGATGCGGTATGTCGGCAAGGTGTTCCCGTTGGCGTCAATGGGGAAGGTCAGGATGCCGGCAGTGGCCGTGCCGACAATGATATTGGTCTCATCCACATAGATTGCCCGGCCCAGGTTGCCGATTTCAGTCGAGATGGCGCTCACCGGCGTTACATTGGAGCCGTTGTCGTTCAGATTGTAGATGGTGACCAGGTTGCTCGACGCCAGGGTGTAGTTGGCCACGTAAATCCGGTGCGCGTCCACGGCCACGCCCCAGGGCCAGTCCAGGAGGGCGCCGGCGCCGGAAATGACCCGTTGCGGATACACATCGCCGGAATCGGACGTGCGGAACACCTCCACATCCCTGCGGTTGCCGGAATCGTTCACGACAAAAATTTCACCCGCGGAAACAAACGGCACAAGCATCGCCAGCGCGGCAAAAGACAGGGCCCAGCGTTTCATCGATCCTCCATTGATTGATTACGGAAAACAACCGGCACTGGCGAAAATATACTTAAGGTGCGTTCGGGAATCAAGCGCTTGTTGCTGACTTTCCCGATGGCGATATCTCCTTTTTGGTTTTGCTATATGGTCGTCTATCTGTCCGAAGCCTGTAACCGGACCATCCCTGATTTGGCTGTTTGAAAAACCCCGTGATCCTGTCGCCGGCTTCTTGCGCTTTCAGGCATATTCCGGTTCATTTCCCGCTTTCCATTTGATGTTGCAGCCGATGCTCGGCTTCTGAGCCGATGAAACGGGTTTGTCCCGCAAAACTGCGTCGATTGCCGCTCGCAGGTCTTTGCCCGTAACCGAAACGGCATTGCCGGGACGGCTGTCGTCAAGCTGGCCGCGGTAGACCAATTTACGTTCCCTGTCGAACAGGAAGAAATCGGGAGTGCATGCGGCCGTGTATGCCTTGGCTGTTTCTTGTGACTCATCGTGACAGAACGGAAAGGGAAATCCGAAGGAAACAGACATTTCTTTCAGGCTGTCTGGATGGTCATCCGGATAGCTCGCGGCATCATTGGCGCTGATAGCCACGATGCCAATATCCTTCCCGGCGTAATCTCTGCCGAGTGCCGCGAGTTCGTCCTTGATGTGTTGAACGTACGGGCAATGCCGGCAAATGAACATCACCAGCAACGCCTTCCGCTTCGCGAAGTCATTCAGAGTCACGGTTTTACCTGTCACAACCTCCGGCAGAGAGAAATCGGGAGCCTGCGTGCCGAGGGTCAACATGGTTGATTGTTTTAGTGCCATAATAATCTCCTTTCTATAGTTTCTCAAATCATGCAGGAAAAGTCCGCGATGCACAATCGGGCGAACCCCGATAAGAAACTTCGAAAAACCAGATCAATTTGCGCGCGCGTCAGGATTATCGAACCGCCATATCGGGGAAAACCGTATTCCACGCCGTTGCAAGTTATGTAA
>CAZYXU010000247.1:0-4606 GCA_964650945.1 uncultured Verrucomicrobiota bacterium
TCCAGTGCCAATGTAAAAAACCCCGGCTAAAATTGCAAGTGGAAAATCCCCCAGGCGGAATTCCGCCATTTCCAGCTTGAATCTTGACGGCGGTTTCCTATGATTGCTTTGAATTGGCCCCACTCAGGAGCCAATTTCAAAACTAACGTTTTGAAAGAATTCAGTGTTCAGGAGTTGGAGTTCGGAATCGTTGCAAAAGGCACCAGATCAATGTGTTACGTTGCTGTAATATTTCAGGCGCCGAACAATGAACACCGAACGCTGAACACTTTTGAAAGAGACTCTCAGGAAAGCTAAACCGATGATCGCTTTATATTTTTTGTCCGCCATCATCCTCTTCGGACTGGCGTACCGGTTTTACGGTCGGTACCTGGAGCGGACCATGGAATTGTACGACAGCCAGCCCACGCCGGCCTACCAATTCCAGGATGGCGTGGATTATGTGCCGACCGCCGACCCGGTGCTGTTCGGCCATCATTTCAGCTCGATTGCCGGCGCCGGGCCGATTGTCGGGCCGATTGTCGCCGGGCTGGCGTTCGGCTGGCTGCCGGCCGCCCTCTGGATCGTTTTCGGGTCAATTTTTGTGGGCGGGGTGCATGACTTTGCGGCCATGGCCGTCAGCATCCGCCATGGCGGCCGCTCCATCGGTGAAATCTGCCGATCCCAACTCCCGCGTCCAATTTACCTGGCATTCCTGATTTTCATCATCTTTACGCTGATTTACGTCATTATCGTGTTCCTGGATTTGACGGCGGCGGGCTTTGCGCCGGCGGTGGAGACGGCGGAGACCTGCCGGCAAAGCGGGGCCGTGGCCACCGCCGCGATGTTATATATTTTGCTGGCCCTGGTTTTTGGCTTTTTGGTTTACCGCTGGAAGTGGTCCTTGGTGCGCGCCAGTTTGATTTTTGTGCCGCTGGTTTTCGCCGTCATGGCGCTGGGGATGAAGTGGCCGCTGTTGCCGGAATATCTGCCGGCCGTCGCGGGGTCGGTGAAGAATTTCTGGATCATCATCCTGCTGGGCTATTGCCTGGTGGCTTCGATTCTGCCGGTCTGGATGCTGTTGCAGCCGCGCGATTACCTGTCGTCGTTCCTGCTCTACGCCTGCCTGGCTGGCGGAGCGGCGGGCCTGCTGGCGGCCGGCTGGCAGGGCCAGGCGGCGATCAATTACCCGGCCTTCATCGGCTGGCGGGATCCGCAACTGGGCCTGATCTTCCCGGCATTGTTCATCACCATCGCCTGCGGAGCGGTCAGCGGATTTCATGCGATTGTGGCGTCGGGCACGTCGGCCAAGCAGTTGCGCCGCGAGCGGTCGGCGCGGCGCATCGGCTATGGCGGCATGCTGGTGGAAGGGCTGCTGGCGCTGCTGGCGCTGGGGTCGGTGATGATTTTAAGCCAGAAGACCGCGGGCAATCCGGTCCGGATTTTCGCCGGGGGCCTGGGGATTTTCATGAGCTCGCTGGGTTTCGATCCGCAGGTGACGCATACCTTCGGCATGCTGGCGGTCAGCACGTTTTTGCTGACCACGCTGGATACCTGCACCCGCCTGGCGCGGTTTGTGGTGCAGGAATTTTTCGGCTTGCGCAGCGAATTGCGGCACCGGGTGCTGAGCACGCTGGCCATCCTGGCCGTGCCGGCGGCCGTAACGTTTCAAAAAATCCCCGGGGCCGACGGCCAGTTGATCCCGGCCTGGCAGGCGATTTGGCCGGCCTTCGGCGCTTCTAACCAACTGCTGGCGGCCCTGGCGTTGTTATGCGTCTTCCTGTGGCTGCGCCGCGCGCGGATGCCGGCCTGGTTTGCCGGCGTGCCACTGGTGTTTATGTCCATTACCACCCTGACGGCGCTGGGCCAACTGGCGTGGTTTAATCTGCGTGGCGGCAGCCGGTTTATCGGCGTGGTCAGCCTGGTGCTGTGCGTGCTGGCGGCGGCGGTGATGGCCGGCGCCGGCCGGGTGCTGTGCCGGCGCAATCACGGGCAATCCGGGTGATTTTGGCCGGCCGGCGGCGAAGTTACGGCGCCACGTTGTATAATTCCGGCGGCAATGGCAGCCATTTGGCCAGGATGCGATCCATGGTGCCGTCCTTGCGCCAGCGCGCCAGCGCGGCATTAACCGTCCGGCGCAACGCGGTATCGTCCTTGCGCATGCCCCAGGCAATCATGTCCTTGGTCAGGATGCGCGGCAGGGCCGCCAGCTCCGCCTCGTTTTCCGAGGCCATCCAGATCACCGCCGGGGCGTCGTGGATGAAGACATCCATCTTGCGGTTGACCAAGTAAAATGGCGCGTCGTTCGGATCGAGATAGGTGATGCTGTTGACGCCCTTATAGCGCCGGTTGACAAAGGCATCCGCGGTGGAGCCCTTTTGCACGCCGAGATTGGCGTCGCCATTCAGCAAGGCTTCTTCGGAGCCGAATTTTTCCGCGTCCTTGCTGCGCACCAGCGGCATCAGTCCCAATTGCAGCCAGGGATCGCTGAAGCTGATCCGCACCCGGCGGGCGTCGGTGATGGTCATGCCGGACATGATGATGTCGGTTTTACCCGCCAGCAGCGCATTAATTTGTTCCGACCAGGGCAATTCCACGAATTGGATGGAGACATCCAGCATTTGCGCCAATTCGCGGGCCAGGTCGGCTTCGATGCCGGCAATGGCCTTGTTCTGCCGGAAAATCAACGGCGGGTAATCCGGGGTGATCCCGATGTAAAGCGCCGGCTCGCCGGCGCCCTTGGCGATATGCGGCGCCTTGCAGCCGGCGGCGCACAGGCACGCGCAAATCAAGCAAAACAGCCAGCCGATTTTTTGCATGAACGATTCCTTCCTGGTTTGATCATTGGCGGAAAATCTCTGGGCGCCAGTATATGACACGCCCAAGCCGCCCGGCAAGCCAAAAGCGGCCGGGCTGAAATTTTGTATGGCAAAAATCCTCTGAAAATAGTATTGGTTGTCATATATGCGCGATAAAATTTCAGCCTGCCTGACCGTCGGCAACGAGGAATCCAACATTCGCCGCTGCCTGGAAAGCCTCCGCTGGGTGGATGAAATCGTGGTGGTGGACAGCTACAGCCAGGACCGCACCGTGGAAATCTGCCGGGAATATACCGGGCGGGTTTATCAGCATGCCTGGCTGGGATATGTCGGCCAGAAGGAACTGATCAAGCAGATGGCGCGGCATCCCTGGGTTTTTTTCGTGGATGCCGACGAGGAAGTTTCAGCGCAGTTGCGCGATGAAATCCTGGCGGAATTCGACAGCGGCCGCAACCGGCGGTACGCCGGCTACAAATTCCCGCGCAAGGTGTATTTTCTCGGCAAATGGATCACCCACGGGGAATGGTGGCCGGATATCAAGATGCGTCTGTTTTTGAGGGACCGCGGCGTCTGCACCGGCCGCGAGCCGCATGATTACGTGGCCGTACAGGGGCCGGTCAAGAAGCTCAACGGGTGCCTTTTCCATTACACTTATGACGATCTTTCCGACCAGGTGGCCACGCTCAACCGGTTTTCGTCCATTTCCGCCGCCGGGATGTACCGGGCCGGCCGGCGGTTCAGTGTCCTGGACCTGATCTTCCGGCCGTTGTTCCGCTTTTTCAAGGGCTACTTTCTGAAACGGGGTTTCTGCGCCGGCACCCGCGGCCTGATCATCTCCATCCTGACGGCTACCGGCGTGTTTATGAAATACGCCAAATTGTGGGAGTTGGCTAATGTCACCGGCGCCGCCGCGCCGCCGAATCCCGATACCCCGCCCGCGGCGCCAGCCGGCGGCAGTTTAAATAATTCGGAATCATAAGGTCCCGGCTTGGAATCACGCAAGATCATAAGATCGGCGGGCACGGTCGGCATCTGGATCATGGTCAGCCGCCTGTTCGGCCTGGCGCGTGACATGCGCATGGCCGCTCTGTTCGGCAGTTCCTTGGCGATGGATGCCTATGTGGTGGCGTTTACCATCCCCAACCTGTTCCGGGGGCTGTTCGGCGAGGGCGCCTTATCGTCGGCCTTTGTTCCGGTATTCACCGAGACCCTGGAAAAGGAAGGGCACGGCCGGGTTTGGGAATTCGCCCGCCGCATGCTGTCGCTGCTGGCCCTGGTTCTGACGGCGCTGACGCTGCTCGGTTTGCTGGCGGTGGCCTTGGGCATGCGCTTTGTGCCGTTCAACGCGCGGCTGCTGCTGACCGGCCACCTGCTCCTGATCATGCTGCCCTACATGCTGTTCATCTGCCTGGCCGCCTTTTTCGCGGCCATGTTGAACGCCCTGCGCCGGTTCGCCCTGCCGGCGGCTGTTCCCGTGATTTTGAACCTGGTGATGCTGGCCGTGCTGTTGCTGATCTGCCCGCGGCTGGACCCGGCGGGCGCCGGCCGGATGCGGGTGGTGGCCTGGAGCGTTTTGCTGGCCGGCCTGCTGCAGGCGGCGGTTCCTTTATGGGCGTTGCTACGGCGGGGATTCCGGCTGCGGCTGGATTGCGACTGGCGCGACCCTCGGGTGCGGCGGGTGATCCACCTGATGGGCGCGGCGGCCATTGGCGTGGGGGTGACCCAGTTCAATGTGCTCATGGACCGGTTGATTGCCGTCTGGATCGGCCAGGGCAGCCCGTCCTATCTCTATTATGCCGAGCGCCTGA
>CAZYXU010000248.1:0-4583 GCA_964650945.1 uncultured Verrucomicrobiota bacterium
CCACATCCTCCGCGCCGATGGCGCACTGGCGCACGTCCGCGGCTATGCGCAGCGGCGCGCCGCTGACGGTAAACTCGCCGCCGGAAGGCGTGTATGACTTGGGCATCGGCACCAGGTCCGGCATGGCGCCCAAAGCGCCGGCAGTGCCGGCCAAGACCAGCGCCGCGGTTATCCCCCGCAATAATTGAATGTTTTGGTTGAACACATTATGATCCGATTTGAAAGAGACTCGTTATTCCATGAAATAATCCGCCGGAGCAATTGCTACCGGCAGTCCGGACTTGATGGATTCAATGGCTTTCAGACTGCAGATCGTGGCGCGCGCGCCATCCACCGCCGACACCGGCAACGGCGCATGACGGCGGATGCAATCGGCAAAACAGTCGATTTCGTGGTAGTGCCCCTTATCCACGGTCGGCAGGTTGTAATAATATTTTTTGGCAAAATCCTCGGGGTTCATGTTTTGCCGCCAGACCGCCATGCGCCGGCGGAATCCTTCCGACCCGCGGTCGGCAATCCCCTCGCCCCAACGGTCTTCCTTGTACGGGAAGAACTGGTCGGCCGCGCCTTCCAGCCCGTTCACCTTCAATTGCAAAAAGTTATCCACCGCCACGGTCGCGCCGCCGCAAAACACCTCCAAGAGCTCCTTGGGATACTGGTCGCTGCCCAGGCCGCCGGAAATCACGGTGGCGATGCTGCCATCGCGGTAATTCAAGGACACGATGTTGTTGTCGCCCAGCTCGCCGATACAGTGGACGCGCGCCGGCTCGGCATCCAGCAGCCAGGCCAGCAGATCGAAGATGTGGCAGCATTCGTTCAGGATTTTGCCGCCGTTTTCCGGCAGCATCGGCCAGGCCGGCCATAACTCGGCATTGTCCACGATCCGGTAGATCACCATCAGCGGGCGGGGGCGGGAAGCAATGATTTTTTTGGCAGCCTGCATCGCCGGCGCGAAGCGGCGGTTATGCCCGACCATGTAACGCCGGCCGGTCTGACGCAGCACTTTGACCACCTCGGCCATTTGCTCCAGCGTATGGGACATGGGTTTTTCGCAGAAAACATCCTTGCCGGCCAGGGCGGCCCGGATGCTCAACGGCGCATGCTGATCATGCCGCGTGCCGATAATCACCAAATCCACTTGCGGGTCGCGAAACACCTCGTCGGCGTCGGTGGTGACATAATCCCCGCCGAATTGTTGCCGGCGCTGCGCAAGCAAATCCTTGTTTAAATCGCAGAGCGCCCGGATGCGCAAGCCGGGATTGGCCTTCACATTCGGCAGATGATGACCGGCCGCAAAATTTCCCACCCCCACAAACCCCACATCCAATATTTTTTTCGACATGTTTTCTCCAGCTTTCAGCATGTTCCCCAGCTTGCCACGCGCTTGCACTCCCGCGTTCCCAGTCACAGGACATTGGCTCCTGCAAGGTTATGATACTAATCATAAACCGCGGAAGTGCAAGTAAAATAACCGGTGACTTCCCAAGAACAAACGCTATACTATACCGCGGCAATGTCAAATTCATTCAATACGCACCGGGCGCGCGCCCTGACGCTCATGTCCGGCGGCTTGGACAGCCAGTTGGCCGCTTGTTTGTTGCGTCAGCAAGGCATCGAGGTGGTCGGGTTGGCGTTTACCAGCCCTTTTTTTAACTCCCGCAAGGCCGAGCAAGCGGCCGCATACCTGCAATTGCCCTTGATCACCGAGGATTTCACCGCCGCGATCTTGACCCTGCTTGAGAAACCACCCCACGGTTTTGGCGCGGGGATGAATCCCTGTATTGACTGCCATGCCGCCATGCTCCGGCAGGCCGGTTGCATTATGCGCGCGCGCGGGTTCGATTTTATCAGCACCGGCGAGGTATTGAATCAACGGCCCATGTCGCAGAACCGGCAGGCGCTGCAAATCGTGGCCCGCGAATCCGGTTTGGCGGACGTGCTGGTGCGGCCCTTAAGCGCGCAACTGCTGCCGATCACACGCCCGGAGACTGAAAACCTGGTTGATCGGACGCGCCTCCTGGCGCTGGAAGGCCGCAATCGCAAACCCCAGATAGCCCTGGCGGCGCAATTCGGCATCGCCAACTACCCCCAGCCGGCCGGCGGCTGCCTGCTGACCGAAAAACTTTACAGCCTGAAACTGCGCGAATTGCGCGAACATGAAGGACTGGGGGATCTGGCATGTATTCAGCGTCTGTCAATCGGCCGGCATTTCCGCCTGCCGGCCGGCGGACGCGCGGACGCGCTCCAAGACGGCCCGCGCCTGATTATAGGACGTAACCAGGAAGAAAATAGGCAATTGGAAGCCGGTGCGCACCCCGCGGAAATCGTTATCCGCCCCGCTGATGCGCCGGGCGCCACCGCCGTTTTGGCGGCAGGCGCGGACGAGGGCGAAATCGCCATGGCCGCCGCTATCTGCGCGCGTTACACCGACCAGACGCCGGGCCGGCCGGCGCGCATGATGATTCGCTCCCCGGCCGGTCCGCCCAGCATCCTGGAAACCGCCCCGGCCCCGCAGGACGAAATCGAACGGCGGCGGATCGGCTGAGTTTAAATTAATACTTGACTTCACCATATTAATTTAATACTTAAAAAAGAAGTTTAACCGGTCTGTGGCGTTGACCTTCAATCACTTACCGGGCTTTCGCTGAATATATTAACCATTACGGATGGAATGACATCATGCGCCTTGCCTCTCGTTTTTTCAACTTCAGCAACCTTGGCATCGCCTGCCTGTTAACCGGATTACTGCTGGCCGGCAGCGGCTGCGAAAGCGGCGGCGGCGGGAGCAAGCACGATAAAGCGTCCATTGATTTTGGGGGTAACGATCCGAATGTTTACGTGGCGCTGGGCGACAGCATTACCAGCGACATCAATTACGGCGTTGCCCCCTACCCGCCCCGCCTGGCGGGCATGCTGGGGCTAACGGTCATTAACGAGGGGAATGGCGGCGAGACCAGCGGCGGCGGGGCCGGTCGGGTAAACAGCGTGCTCGCCCGTTATAAACCGGGATACCTGTTGATTCTTTACGGCGCCAACGACTTGCTTCACGGCCGGGACCAGGCGACCACCATCGACAACCTGCGTTACATCATTCAAGCCGCCAAAAACAACAAAACCATCCCGGTGATTTCCACGCTGACGCCCATGACCGGCGATTACCACCTCTGGGATACCGGCGAGCAGCGATTGAGCAACGCCATCCGCGCGCTGGCGAACGAAGAAGGCGCCTGGCTGGTGGACGCGGCGGCGGAATTCAACCATGATGCGGGCTACATGTCCATTGACGGGTTGCATCCCAACGACGCCGGTTGCCAACTCCTGGCCCTGGCGTTTTACGACGAAGTCAATTGATTTTCTAAAGTTCCCCCAGCCCCAGCACCTGCAAGGCGGCATCAATGTTGCCCAGCGGAGCGGAAACCTGCAATCCCTGCACGCTGCCGGCCAGGCGGTCGCGGAGTTCGCCGGCAATGGACACGCCTTCCCGCAAGCCTTCCTCCTTGGTGGAGCAGCGCGCCATCCGCGCTAAAATGGCGGGCGGCACGACGACGCCGGGCACATGTTGATTCATGAACTCCGCGTTGCGCAGTGAAGTGAGCGGATAAAAACCGGCGATGACCGGAATTTGACGCGGGTAGCGGTTTACCCGGTCCAGGAAACGCAACAACGCGTCCGGATCGAATACCGGCTGGGTAATGGCAAATTCCGCGCCCGCCTCGATTTTGGCGTAATAACGTTCGATTTCCCGTTCCATTTCGAGGGCTACGGGATTGGCCCCCACGCCGGCCAGCATAATGGCGGGCGGGGCCACCGGATGCCCGGCGGCATCGCAGCCGGCGTTCAGGTTGGCAACCAGGCGGCACAAGCCGATGGCGTCCAGGTCAAAAACCCCGGTGGCATCGGGATAATCCCCCAGCTTGGGCGGATCGCCGGTAATCAGCAGCCAGTTATGCAAGCCCACGGCTTGCGCGCCCAGCAAATCCGCCTGCATCCCGATCAGGTTGCGATCCCGGCAGCAATAATGCGGCAGACACTCCATCCCCGCCTCGCGCTGGGCAAGCATGGCGGCCATGATCACGGAAATCCGCGCGCTGGCCCGGGGGCCGTCGGGCAAATTGACCGCATCCACCCCCGCCGCCCGGCAGCGCCGGCAGCGTTCGAGGAAAGCCGGCACACCGCCCGCCGCGCGCGGCGGCAGGATTTCCACCAACCGCACCGGCGCCCCCGCGGCCAACCTGGCGCCCAGGGCCGATTTTTCGCCCATGGGCTTGCCCAGCCGCACTGCGCCGCCGGCTGCGGGCGCGGCGGCGATCCGCACGTGTTCCTTGACGCTGCTGAGCGATTTGACCGCGCGCGCCGCCATGCGCAGATGCGCCGGCGTGGTGCCGCAGCAACCGCCCACGCCGCGCGCGCCCAGTTCAATGTAGCGCTTGGCGAATTCGGTGAAGTATTCCGGGCTGTTGAGATAGAGCATGCGGCCGCCGATTTCAGCGCCGCCGCCGGCATTGGGCATCACCGTCACCGGCTTGGACGTATTTTTCAAAACACGCTGCAATGGGTAAAATATTTCCGACGGCCCCATGCCG
>CAZYXU010000249.1:0-4428 GCA_964650945.1 uncultured Verrucomicrobiota bacterium
AACTGCCGTCATGCGCGGCGGCCCGGGCGGCCGCCGGTGACCATGGCATAGGCGTTGTGGTTATGGATGCTTTCCTGGTTTTCGCTTTCCACCTTGAACCAGACTATGCGGGCGTCGGCCCGCAGCTTTTGCGCCACCGCCCGGGCCAAATCCTCGGCGAAGCGCGGATGCTGCCAGGCATGTTCGGTGACGAATTTCTCATCCTCGCGTTTCAACAGGGAATACAGGCCGCAACTGGCGGCGCCCTCCGCCATGGCGATCAATTCCTCGATCCATACCAGTTCGGCGCTGCGAATCTGGATGGTGACTCGCGAACGCTGGTTGTGAGCGCCCTGGTCGCTGATGGCCTTGGAACAGGGGCAGAGCGTGCCCACCGGCACGGCCACCTCCACCACCAGGTCGGGCCGCACCGGCCGGCGGCGGCGATCCATGGCCGCCAGGAAGGCGCATTGGTAATTCATCAGCGACCGGGCGCCGGAGACCGGCGCGGCCTTTTCCACGAAATACGGGAACCGGATTTCCAGGTGGGCAGTGGAGGAATCGAAGCGCCGGATGATGGTCGCCAAAATGGCTTCGATGGTGCGCAGTGAAATCAGGCCGCGATGCTCGTTGAGCACCTCGACGAAACGCGACATGTGGGTCCCCTTGAAATGGTGGGGCAGATCCACATAGAGGCTGACATCGGCGACGGTGGGCTGGCGCTTGTTCTCGCGGTCCAGCACCACGATCGGGTACAGCAGGTGCTTGATGCCGGCCTTGGTGATGGGAATCCGCCGGTCATCGCGTTCGCTCTGGACATCTTGCATGCGCCGCGGCATTATGCATCCCGTCCGGCGCGCATCAGCGCGCGCAAATAATCAACGTCATCCTTCACCAGCCGGTTGACTTCCGCGGCGTACGATTCGGCGCGGAAGAAATAGCTGCGGTATTCGCAGTGGACGCTGATGGCGTCGCGGTAGCCGGCCTGCCGCAGCGCTGCCAGCGCCAGCGGCGCGTTCAACATGCCGCTGCGCAGCGGCACCCAGACGGGAACGTAGTATAACCGGCCGCTGGCGGGATCAACGTCATATTCCTGGCGCGGGCTTTTGAAATTGACGCTGTGCAGGTATTGGCCCAGCAAGCCCAGGGCCAGGCGGGGCGGCTCGCCGGCCAGCGTCAAATGGCCGGGATCATACTGCACCCCCAGCCAGCGCGGATCGCAGTCCTGCAGCAGACGCAGGGTGGAGGATATGTTTATCTCCAGGCAGTCGCCGCTGTGGTTCTGGATGCCGCCCGCCACCCCGTGCTTGGCCAGTAATTTTTCAACCTGCGCGACGCGGCGGCGGGCCCGGTCAAACTGGGCGGCGACATCGGCGTCGCCCGGGACGGCGAAACCGCCGGCGCGGATTTTACGGATGTCCAGCCGGTTGAGCGTCTCTAAAAACCGCTCCACCACGCCGTCCTCCTCGTCAATAATGTCGCAAACCAGGCGCACAATCGGCACGCCGTGATCGGCAAAAATCTTCTGGGCCTCGGCCAGCCGGGCGGGGGCGGTGGCGTGGGTGATGGCGCTGGATTGCCGGCAGGGCATGTCCACGCCGTCAAAACCCGCCGCCTGCAGGGCCCGGGCCTGCTCCGCCAGGGGCTGCTTGTCGCACCACTTGCTGAAGGCAATCAATTTATACATGTCCAATCCTTTTTTATTTACAAACCGGCCACCGTTATGGTTTGATATGTCAAATATAACACTGCGGTTGAAAATACAATCAAATTTTTCGCTCCAGCCGCCGCGGGGTGCCGGAAGATGTTTTCCGGCGGCGATGCGGGTTAACCCGCGGAATCATTCATTATGCTTGATTCATCCTGCACGATTACCCCCATGATGCCGGGAGGCCTTATGCTTGGCATGCGCCTTGGCGCCGCGCTCTCGATTGCGTCCTTGTTTGCCGCGCTCCCGCCGCCCGCCCGCGCCGCCGAAATTCCGCCCGCCCGGCTTTGCCGCATCGCGGTGGTCAAGGACGGCGCCAGCGTTTACTTCGACGAATTGACCCGGCTGATCCAAAAGGAGTTGGCTATTCTGACCGGCGATGCCTGCCGGTTGGTTTTCCGCGATGATCCGGAATTCAACGCCGGGTGGCAACCGCAAAACATCCCGGCCATCCTCGACCGGGCACTGGCGGACCCGGAGGTGGACCTGGTGCTGGCCGCCGGCATTCTGGCGGCCCAGGCGGCCGCCCGGCCGGACCGCGTCCTGCCCAAGCCGGTGATCAGCGGTTTCGTCCAGGACCCGGATGCGGCGGGGCTGCCCTACAACACCAACGGTTTTTCCACGAAAACCAACTTCAATTTCGTGGTGGTCCCGTTGCGCAGCCTGCGGGACCTGGAGGTGTTTCACGAGCTGACATCCTTTACGAACCTGGCGGTCGTCGCCGATGAAATCATCGCCGCCAACCTCGACAATGTGGCCGGCCAGATCCGGGAGGCGGCGGAACATTTCCAGGCCGGGATTACGCTTGTGCCGGCGGCGGACTCCGCCGCGGCCGTGATCGGGCGGATCGGTCCGGAAACCGACGCGGTATATCTCACGCCGGCCCTGCGCATGCCGGCGCCGGAATGGCAGGCTTTGATCGCCGGTTTGAACCGGCGCAAATTGCCGACCTTTTCGCTCATGGGCCACGCCGATGTCGAGCTGGGCGCGCTGGCCGGCATCTCGCCGGAAGGCAGCGACCGCCTGGCGCGGCGCATTGCGCTGAATATCCAGCAGATTCTGGACGGTGTCCCGCCGGAACAACTGCCGGTGGCCATGCCGGTCGATGAGAAACTGGTCATTAACGAAGCCACGGCCCGGGCGATCGGCTACTCGCCCAGCATCGCCGTCATGACCGCGCACGAGTTCATCGGCCGGCAAAAGGCCCGGACCGGGGGCACGCCCCTGAACATGTCCACCGTCCTGACCATGGCCCTGGCCAACAACGTCAACCTGGCGATCAAACAGGCGGAACTGGACGGCAGCCGCCAGGAACGCAATCAAGCCCTCAGCAGCCTGCTGCCCCAGGCCAACGGGTACGGCGAATATTCGCGCATTGACCGGGACCGCGCGGAAGCCTCCCTGGGCCTGCAAGCCCGGGCCGAAACGCGCGCCGGCATCCAGTTCACCCAGGAGCTTTACAACGACCCGCTCATCAGCCAGTACCGTGCGGCACGGCAAAACTACGCCGGCATGCGGGCCGATTTTGAAGATACCCGCCTGGATGTCCTGGCCGAGGCGGCCGCCGCTTTCCTGAATTTCCTGCAAACCGAAGCGCTCCTGCAAATTGAAGACGACAACCTGCGCCTGACCCAAAGCAACCTGGAAGCGGCCCAGGCCCGCCGCCAGGCCGGGACCGCCGGGCCGGAGGAGGTCTTCCGCTGGCAGGCCCAGGCCGCCACGCAGAAAGCCCGCGTCATCACGGCCGCGGCGGACGTGGACCGGGCGCGCGTCAGCCTCAACCAGATTCTGGGTGTGAATCTGACCTGCCAATGGCAGACCGCGCCGATCCTGCCCGGCGCCGCCGATTTCCATCTCCTCGGCGGCCGGCTGGACAAGCTGCTGACCGACCAGGACAGCCTGGAGGATTTCGAAACCTTCGTCGTGCATTACGGCAGGGCGCATGCGCCCATACTGCAATCGCTGGACCGCGCGATCGCCGCCCAGCAGATCATGCTGTCCCAGGCGCAACGCCGGTTCTTCCTGCCGGACCTCAGCGCCGGTTTCAATTACGGACATGTCTTTGACCGGGAACTGCCCGATTCGGCGGCGACCGGCGCGGCCGGCAGCGGGCCGACGGCCGACGACGACGAATGGACGTTCGCGCTGCAGGCCAACCTGCCGTTTTTCGAAAGCGGGCGGCAGGTATTCACCGTGAAGCGCGCGCGGGCGCAACTGGAACAACTGCGCCAGACACGGAAACGCGCCGACCAGTTGACCGAGCGCAATATCCGCTCGGTGATGTACGCCCTCACCAGTTCCTATCCCAATCTGCAACTGCAGCAGACTGCCGCCGATTTTTCCCGGCGTAACCTGGAAGTGATCCGGGATAAATACGCCCGCGGCGCCGTCTCCATCCTCGACCTGCTCGACGCCCAGAACCAGTCCTTCACCGCCAACCAGAACGCCACCCTGGCGGTTTACGGGTATTTAAGGGACGTTTACGACCTGCAGCGGGCCATTGCCTGGTTTGAGTGGACCGGGAGCGAGGCGGAAAAGGACGCCTGGGTGAGGGAGTTCGCCGCATTCCGGAAAGCCGGAGACCAGCGCCGCCGGCATTAAACATTGCAGGTAGAGCCAATTTCAAAACTAACGTTTTGAAAGAATTCAGAATGCAGGAGTCAGAATTCAGAATGATTGCAAGTGGCGTTAAATCTGCGCGTTACGTTGTCGTGTAATTCTGGCTGCCGAACACTGAACAC
>CAZYXU010000250.1:0-4421 GCA_964650945.1 uncultured Verrucomicrobiota bacterium
GGCGATGCCCATGCTGATCGGCGCCCTGCTGCAAAACCTGCAAAGCCTGATCGACTTGTTCTGGGTAGGCCGGCTGGGCCACGCCGCGATCGCCGGGGTCGCGCTGGGCGGCGTGGTGATCATGGTTCTTTTCCCGGGCCTGATGGGGCTGTCTACCGGCACGGTGGCGATGGTGGCGCGGGCAACCGGCGCCCGGCAGACGGAAGCGGCCGGCGCCGCCGCGGCGCAATCGCTCATCATGGCCTGCGTTTTGGGATTAATCATGGCGCTGGCCGGCTGGATGCCGGCCGAGGCATTGCTGCGCTTGCTGGGCGCCGGACCGGACGCCATCGCCGCCGGCAGCATCTATCTGAAAATCTCGTTGCTGGGCAGCGTGACCGTGTTTATCCTGTTCATCGGCAACGCGGCGCTGCAGGGCGCCGGCGACACGCTCACCCCCATGTACATCATGGCCGCCAGCAACGTGCTGAACATGATCCTGGATCCGCTCTTCATCTTCGGCCTGGGCGTCCTGCCGCCCATGGGCGTGGCCGGCGCGGCGGTCGCCACCGTCCTCTCCCAGGCGCTGGCGGCCGGCATGCTGTTGAAGGTGCTTTTAAGCGGACGCGGCCGGCTCCACCTGCGGCGCCGCTGCTGGAAACCCAACCTGGAACTGGCCTGGCGGATTGTCCGCATCGGCATCCCGGGTTCGGGCCAGATGTTGAGCCGCAGCCTGATGGGCGCGGTGATCATGCGGATTGTCGCCCAATACGGCACCACCGCGGTGGCCGCCTACGGCACCGGCTTGCGTTTTCACATGATCATCCTGATGCCGGCATTCGCCCTGGGCGGCGCGGCGGCCACCCTGGTGGGGCAAAGCCTCGGCGCCGGCCAGCCGGCGCGGGCGCGCCGGGCGGCCTGGGCGGCCACGGCGATTGACATGGTTTTCATGCTCCTGGCCGCCGCGGTGATGATTCTCTTTGCGCCCAACCTGATCCGTGTGTTCAACGACCATCCCGATGTGGTGAAAATCGGCGCGGAGTATTTGCGGGTGGTCTCGCCGTT
This sequence comes from uncultured Verrucomicrobiota bacterium, assembly GCA_964650945.1. GTDB lineage: Bacteria > Verrucomicrobiota > Kiritimatiellia > JAAZAB01 > JAAZAB01 > JAXGPF01. The sequence goes on from CAZYXU010000250.1 coordinate 1,045, forward strand.
TTATATCTTTGCGGCGGTGGGCATTGTCCTCAGCCGCGCGCTGCAAGGCGCCGGCGACACACTCATGCCGATGGTGATCACCATCCTGACGTTATGGGGTCTGCAGGTGCCGGTGGCCATCTGGCTTTCACGCGCCTGGCAGCCGCCGACCCAGGGCATCTGGGCCGCCATGGCCGCCGCCTTCGTCATCCAGGGGCTGCTGACGGCCGGCTGGTTCGAAACCGGCCGCTGGAAGAAAATCCGGGTTTGACGGCGTCTAAATAACAACCAGCAAGACGGCCAGAGCCAACATGGCCGCGCCCATCAGCGCTTTCGCCCACACGACATTGCGTCGCCCCCACTCCGCCAGCCGCCCGCCGGAAACCTGCCAGGACGCCGCCAGCACAAACACCAGCGCATGCGGCAACACAAACATCAGGTTATACAGCAACAGCAAGCCCCAGGCCGCGCCGCCCGCCGGCTGGCGGCTCAGGTAAAACAATACCGGCCCGTAAATCTGCCCGGTGCACGGCGCCTCCAGCAAAGTCACCAACGCGCCGGCAGCCAACATCCCCAGCCCCGCCCGCGGGCTGGCGGACGCCCCCCAACGCGCCAGGCGATGCGCCCGGTCCCGCAGCCAGGCCGGCAATTGCAGCCGCAGCAACTCCGGCCGGCCGGTGCGTCTAAAGATCCAGGCATCGCGCAGCGAACCCGCCGCCAGCAGCAACAGGCCGGCGGCCACCGCCCAGCGCAAGGCCTCACCCAGCCAGCGCCAGGCCGCCAGCCGCGTCAGGAGGCGCAGGATGCCGAAGCCCAGCAGGAGGTATGCCAAAAACACCCCCGCGCAGAAGCAGATGCCGCAGAACCACCAGGCTGCCGGCCGACGGCCGCGCAACGCCAGCAGGCTGGCCAGGAAGATAATTGTGGCAAAGGCGCACGGATTAACGCCGTCCGCCAGGCCCGCCAACAAGACCAGGCCCACGCTCAGCCCGCGCGCGAAACGGCGCGCCGCATCTTCCGCGCCGGCCGGGCCCGCGGGCAGCGGCGCGGCCGCATCCGCTGGCAAACCGTCCAATTCCGCCAGGCAGGCCAGCAGCCGGCTTTCGATTGCCTGCCGCCCGCCCAGATAGACGCGCTCATTCAAAACCGCCGCGACCGGGTGGGTATCGGTGACGCCCAACGCCTGCTGCAATGCCAGCAGCCGCCGCAATCCGGCATCCGCCCGCAAATCATACTCGCGCACCGCAACTTCCGGAAACGCCAGGCGCGCATCCGCCAGCGTGACATGCCGCACCGTCTGGCAATCCGGGCAATCCCCGTCGTAAAAAAAATCCAGGACCGCCGGCGCGGCCGGCGCCATGCCGGCCGCCGCCGCCCAGAATAAAATTGATATTACCGGCGGAAATATTTTCATTGCACCGCGGCCAACTGTTGGTAGAATTTTTGGAGTCGGCGATGAACACCGAACACTGAACACTGTTTGAGTCTATCAGATTATTCCCGGAAATCAAATCATGCAAAAAAATGCCGCCGTCCCTCTGTTGCTTGCCCTCCTGGTTTGCGTGAGCGCGCGCACCCGCGCCGCGGATTACGACTACTACCGGGTCAACCTGGATTGGGGCGTGCCGGCCGCCAGGCCGCTGACCGGCGATTTCGATGGCGACGGCCTGGCCGACCCGGCCTGCTATGTCGAAAGCACCGGCCTCTGGGCCGTCTTGATGTCCGGCAGCCATTACGCCGAAATCCGCGCCACGCTGGGCGGCCCCGGCGCGCTCCCGGCGCCCGCCGATTACGACGGCGACGGCAAAACCGACCCGGCGGTTTTCCGCCAGGCCGACGGACGGCTGACGGTCATGCTGTCCGGCAGCCATTACGCCATGGCCGGGATGGACTTCCCCGCCGGCAGTTTCTACGCGGCCGCGGATTATGACGGCGACGGCCTGGCCGACCCGGCGAGTTACAATCCGGCCGCCGGCCAGTGGCAATTTTTGATGCGCCAGGCGCGGGAAGTCACCGACACCAACATCCTCGCCGGTATGTATTCCAACGCCATGGTCAATGCATCCCAACCCACGGCGGCCAAAATCTGCACGGACTTGACCGCCATCACCACCCCGGCGGACCATCCCTGGCAAATCTGGCGCACCAACGAGCTGGGCGGGCTTGAAATCAAAATGGTGTCATTCATGCGTTATGCCACCGCCACCAATTATTACCATCCCGGCCAGATCACCGAGTTGAAATATGCGTTTGCCTGGGTCACCGTGGCGCCGGAATTGAAAAATTTCTGCCGCAACTATACCGGCACCAACCTTAACCTGCGTCTGCGCCAACTGATCGGCCTGCCGGCCGTCAGCGCCAATGACACCATTGTGGAATTCTGGGTGGACCCGCAATACCTGCTGCGGCCCAGCAAGGACCCGGAAATCGTGGATTATTCCGCCCAGTTGGAATTCCACACCAACGCGCTCTTTTTAACCATGCAGACCGACACCAACTACGTCGGCTGGTTCAACCAGAATCTGATTGACGCCAATTACGGCATGACCAACGGCGTCTGGAACTCGCTGCCCTGGACGCAACTGGGCTATACCTACGACTGGTCTGACCTGGCCTCCGACCATGTGGGCCTGAGCGAGTTCATCATCCCCGGCAGCCTGCTCTGGGAACGCTACGGCACGGTGGTGGGGGTGGAAGTTGACTCCGTCACCCCCGCCGTGGATTACGCCAATACCCCCGACCGCCGCGCGCGCGACCCGCGCGCGCCCGACCCGCGATCGCTGCCGCGCTTGGTGGCGCCACCCGGCGACGGGCGGCGAGACTAAAGCGCGGTCAGCGACCGGCAATTGCGGCTGATGCCCGGCCTGATGCTCCTGGTGGAGCGTCGCCAGGTAACTGCTGGTGAAAACCACCCAGACCAGCAGCAGGGGCAGCAACACCGCGCGCCCGGCCCGCAACCATCCCAGCCGCATCAAGGCCAACGCCAGCCAGATCCCCAAAAACGACCCGGCGGCAATTTGCAGACGCCGGAACACCGACAGTTTGAAATGCCAGGCGAAGACCAACCTTTGCCAGGGCCATTCGGCGTTTTCCCGGCCATCCCGCCGCGCCCAGGCGATTTTCAGGTTGCGCGCGACATCCGGCTGCCCGCCCAGATAACATTCGGCGCGCTGCAAGGCGGCCGCGGCCGCCGCATATTCGCCGGCCTGCAGCCACGCCGTCCCCAGGTTGTAAAACAACGGGCCATTGCGCACGCCGGCATCCGCCAGTTGCTGATAGGTCAGGGCGGCGCGGCGCCAGTCATTCGAATTGGCCGCCGCCGCGGCCTGTGCATTGGCCTGCTGCCAGATGAAAACCCGTTCCGGCATGGCGGCGCGCGCCGCGCCGGCGGCCAGGAG
>CAZYXU010000251.1:0-4384 GCA_964650945.1 uncultured Verrucomicrobiota bacterium
ACCGAACCCTGAACACCGAAGACCGAACCCTGAAGACCGAACCCTGAACACCGAACCCCGAAGACCGAACCCTGAACACCGAACACCGAACACTCTGCCATGCACCTATTCGATGCCCATTGCCATTTACAGGATGCGCGGCTGCTGGCCGATTGGCCGGCGGTATTGCGGCGGGCGGAGGCGGCCGGGGTGGCGGCCGTCAATTGCTGCGGCTGCACGGAAGACGATTGGCCGGTGGTGGCGGCCATGGCGCGCGGCCGGGATGCCGCTCCGGTCCCGTATCCGGAAGTCAGGGTCTTCCCCTCCTTCGGCCTGCATCCCTGTCAAATTGCCGGGCGTTCGCCGGATTGGCTGCGCCGGCTGGAGGAAGTTTTGATGGCGCCGCCCGCCGGGGTCGGGGAGATCGGGCTGGACCACTTGGTTGTCGGCGGGGATGAATTGGCGCAGGAGAAAATATTTCTCAGCCAGTTGGATTTGGCGCGGCGGTTGCGGCGCCCGGTGACGATCCACTGCCGGCGGGCGTGGGGGCGGTTGCTGGAAATCCTCCGTCGGGACGGCTTACCGCCGGCAGGCCTGATGGTGCATGCCTGGTCGGGTTCCCTGGAAGTGCAGGAGGAATTGCTGACGCTCGGCGCTTACATTTCCTTTGCCGGCAATATTTCTTTCCCGCACCACCAACGCGCGCGCCGGGCATTGCTGGCAACGCCAATGGACCGGCTGCTGCTGGAGACCGACTCGCCCGACATACTGCCGGCCGGCGCGGTTGGCGCTTGCAACGAACCCGCGAATCTGGCGCGGATCATGAAAGTGGCGGCGGAGTTGCGCGGGGAGCCGCCAGCGGAACTGGCGGCGGCGGTCTATGCCAATAGTTGCCGGCTGTTTGGCACAAAATAATATGAATCGTCCGCCGCATCCATGGCAAGGCTTACATGTCCGCGCGCGCGCGCTTGATTGATTTGGTTATGGACAACACCGCCGTTTGCCGCAAATCTATAATCTGTTCCTGTTCCGGATGGCTGCCGGAACCGTCCATGATGACTTTCAGCATCGGACGCAAGGGGAAATCCGCATTTTGCCGGATGACGGCGCAGATGGAGCGGTTGCTCAATTCCACGATCGAGCCCGCCGGATAGAACCCGATGATGCGGATCATTTTTTTCAACAAGTTGTTGTTAAAGGCATTGCGGCATTGCTTGAACAGCATGGGGATATCTATCGGCACCGGGGTGGCGATCTCGCCGGTGGGCACCAGCAGGCTGATTTGCGCTTTTTCAAACAGGTTGGATACCGCGACAATCTGGCTGTCCAACAGCATTTCATCCCCGGAAATATGGTTGGGGAAGCCCTGGCCATCCAACTGCTCATGATGCTGGGCGATGACCGTGGCGACGCTCTCCGGGACCGCGATTTCCTGCGCCAGTTCCACGCCCCGGTTGACATGTTCCTGGTAAACCGGGCTGTTTTCCTGGTTAACGCTGCTGAAGAATTCCGGCAAAACCAGCTTGCCGATGTCGTGCAGCAATGCCGCCGCGCCGATTTCCTGGATGGAACATGTCAAGCCCGGGGTATCTTGCGCCAATTCCATGGCGAGGATTGCCGTGTAAAGACTGTGCCAAATCAGACGATCCCGATCCACCCGCGGCTTTTGCAACTCGGTGACCAGATTGGCATCCGTGCCAATCATGCATTCAATATCGCCGGCAATGCTTTTGGTCATGGGCCACAGCATGTTTTTATTGCTTGAATCGTTGCCGATCACCCGGAAAACCGTCCCCAGGCAAGCCGCCGCTTTGCGCAGGCATAAATCTTTGCTGATGGGAATTTCAATCCCCAGTTGGGCGGCCAATTTGTACATTTCCTGCGGCCGGTTGTCGTAAAGCCCGTCATCCAGCGCGACGGATTGGACGGCGTCATCCGCGGCGATCTCAGGCATTTCCGCAGGATGATTTACAGGCTGTTCCGGGCGGCGGGCGGATCGTGAAGGATGTTCCGCGGGCGCGGCGTGAGTTGGCGGGGCGGTACGCGAAGCTTTGCCGGCAGAAGTTGAGTTATCCGGGTGAACAGGTTTTGGGGCGGCAACAGTTGCGCGGGCGGGATTTTTGTCGCCGCGCGGCGATTTTTTGGCCATTAACTCGTGTAAATTCACAATCCTTCCCCCACATGCAACCATCCGGCATACTCCGGCATCTTTCAACCCGATCCCCGGACAGGCGTCAACCCGGGACTGGCGCCGCGCGCGCGGCCGTGTTATCTAAGGTTTTTGTCCAAAATTTCATCGAATAACTGCAAGCTGAAAAGTTTTTTCTCAACAATGGCCGTGGCTTGTTGGAGAATGTTTTCCTTTTCGTTTTTGGATAAAATGGCGCCGGTGAAAACAATAATGGGCTTCCCGTTGCAGGCGGGATTGTTCTTGATTTTCTGCAGCACTTCCCACCCGGTGATTTCCGGCAGAATCAGGTCGACGAAAAACATGTCGAAATTTTCCGCGTCGGCCAGGGCGCGGTTAGTGTTGTCCTGGTTGTCAGCCACGGTCACCATAATGCCGTGCCGGTCGCAAAGCCTGGTAATCAGTTTTTGGATAACCTCATCGTCTTCAACCAGTAAAACCTGTTTGCCGTTGTGCATGCCCGTTTCCTTGCGGATAATAACGCATCATGTTAAAAAAATCGCGCAGTTCCTTGAGCCGCGCGGATCACTGCCGCTCGGTGATGGCTTCCAAAACTTCCTTGGCGCGGATTTCCCGGGCTTCGGTCAGGCAGCCGATCAGCAATGCCAGATCGCAGATGGCGTTGATCTCCCGCGGATTGTATTTGGAGTAGCGCGCAATTTCGTTCAAGGCGGTCGCATCGAATATATCCTCCCGTCCGCCGGCGAGTTTCAAGCGCGAAGCGATATAAGGCTGCAATTCAGCCGGTTGCAGATTCTTGATATGATATTTCAGGGCAATCCGCTGCATCAGTTGCGGGGTGCTTTTCAGCATGTCGCCCAGTTCGGTCTGGCCGATCAGGACCAGCGTCAGGAGGAATCCGCCGGAATGGTGATGATTCAACAAAAGCCGAATGTCTTCCAAAACGCCCGTGTTTAAGATCAACTGCGCCTCGTCTATCATCACCACGCAATGCTTGCCGGTGGCCGCGTTGCGATCCAGCAACATGTTGATGACGTGCAAGGTGTCGTACATGGAACGCGCGGCGACTTCCTCGCCCAGCTTGAAAGCGATTTCCCGCGACAAATCCAGGGAGTCCAGGCGGGGGTTGGTGATCAACGCGACCTTGTATTTATCGGTGGTCAATTGGCTGACCACCTTCTCGCAGACCAGGGTTTTGCCGCTGCCGTAATCGCCGGTCAGCAAGACGATGGCTTTTTTGGACTGGATCGCGAACAGCAGGCGCGTCACGGCCTCCTTGTGTCCTTCGGATTCGAAGAAAAACCGGTGGTCGGGGACATTGTCAAACGGCATGCATTGAAATCCCCAGTATTCGAGGTACATTTCTCCCCCGCCTTCAACTTACGCCAACATTAAGCTTTGAAAACCAACTGAATTCAAATCTTTGCATATTTCCAGCAAAAATCAATGTTTTATTTCATCCGGGAGGGGGAAATGAATGTTTTCCCGTTCGGCGCCGGTTTCGTCAACTAGCTTAAAACCATGCTTTTGCAGGAGCGCTACAGCTTCGGCGATCAGGTATTCCGGGGCGGATGCCCCGGCGGTCAGGCCTAACCGCGTTACGTTGGGCGGGATATGGTTTGCCAGGTATTGCATGTCGGGAATCAGTGTGGCGGGAACGCCTTCCGCCTGCACCACTTCCACCAGGCGCTGCGAATTGGAACTGTTGGGGGAACCCAGTACCAGGACCGCCTGGGTTTGGCGGGCCAAAGCCTGCGCCGCCTGCTGGCGGTGTCGGGTGGCATAGCAAATTCCGCGGCTGGGAGGGCCCTGCATGGCCGGGAAACGCTCCCGCAGGATTTTCCCGATGGCCTGCATCTCGCACCAGCTCAAAGTGGTCTGGGTCAGGGCGGCTACCCGTTGGGAGTCCTGTGCCGCCGCGGCGCGGGCTTCCTGGACGGTTTCAATGACCTTGACGTGGCCGGGCGCCTCGCCGGCGATGCCGAGAACTTCGTCATGCCCGTGTTTGCCGATCAGGAAAATTGTATAACCGCGCTCCGCGTAGTCGCGGACTTCCTGGTGGGCTTTGTTGACAAACGGGCAGGTGGCGTCAATCACCCGCAAACCCTTGCGCCGGGCATCCGCCCGCGCCGCCGGCGGCACGCCGTGGGCGCTGAACAGCAAGACGCTGCCGGCGGGCACATCGGCCAGGCTGCGGACAAAAACCACGCCCTGCCGCGCCAGTTGTTCCACCACCTGGCGGTTATGGACAATTTC
>CAZYXU010000252.1:0-4351 GCA_964650945.1 uncultured Verrucomicrobiota bacterium
CGATACCTGGTCAATAATTTCCGAAATGGCCGGTCATTTATTCCGAAATCCGCAAGAATTCAGAATTGTTGCAAGTGGCGTTAAATCAGCTCGTTACGTTGTCGTGTAATTCTGGCTACCGAACACTGAACCCCGAACACTGAACACTTTTGAAAGAGACTCACAAACAAGACGAAAGGAACCAGCGTATGCTCTACATAATTGCGGTTGTTCTGGTTGTGCTTTGGTTGCTGGGAATGGTGTCGTCATACACGATCAACGGATTTATTCACATCCTGCTCGTTATCGCCGTCATCGTGGTTCTGCTTCGTGTCATCAGCGGCCGGAAGCCGCTTTAACAAACCATTATGAGCCTGATGCTCGGCGCTCGGTAGCAATAAAAGGGATGGCATGAAACGGATGCTTGGATGCGTTATCGGGGCGCTGGTTGCCCTGTCAGGTGCCGCCGATGGCTATTCCTATTCTGAGAGCGACTGGCAAATGGCGTTCAACAGCAAGGTCACCCGGGGGGAGGTGGAGGTGCCGCAACCTACCGGGCGAATCGATATCCTCACGGATGAATACGCGATCGAGGTGGATCATGTCCGGAACTATCTCACCGGGATCAAGCAGGCATTGCATTACGCAGCGGCCAGCAAACGCAAGGCAGGACTCGCCCTGTTCATGGATGGGGCGGAAGACACCGCGCAAGCTCTCGAAGCCGCCCGGAAGCTCTGCGCCGAAGCCGATGTCCGGTTTTGGCTGATCAACGAATACGTCTCGGTCAACGACCTCGTCGCCCAGAGGGGGGCGGACGGAACTGCCGTTCCAAACCGGACTGCTCCCGGGTCCGCACCTTCCAGGACGTCCATAGAACGCGGCCCGGCAGTGGAGAAGACCCACTGGCTGAATACAACCGGGGATGTCCGTCATAACCGCAGTTGTCGCTGGTTTGGGAACACGAAGAACGGTCGTTACTGCCGGCCGGATGAAGGCCGGCCCTGCAAAGAATGCGGAGGATAATAAACTTGCCGAATCAGCAGGTGCAGACGGCGCTTTACGGCGTGCCTGACCGTCGATGTCCGGCAAGCAGGCCTATCAATTCGTGCCGGCTGTTTACCGTTTGTCGCGGACATTCCCGAAGTCGGAAGTTTTGGGCTTGAGCCAATTCTATGGGAACGCGCCCACCGGGCTTGCGCTATCCGTGCGTGATGACCGCGGCTCTTTTCTGAAAACCACGACAAAGGTTAACCCAACTTGTCCGGTAAAATAGTTTTTCGAGCCGCCCGGCAAAAGAACGATTTGCATGCATCCCAATCAAACGGCATCAACATCCGCGGCATGGGTTCGTTTTCGGCATCCTCAAACCATGTCAACGACCGCAGCACATGGTATTTATCCACTTTCCGATCGGTATATTTTAATTCCAAAGCATCCATCAACGCATCAAGATGGTGGTTGTCGCGCAGAATAAAAAACAAGTCAACGAAATCCTTGCGACTGCTGCGTCCGGCAATGGCCGCCAGTTTCATCAAACCGATATCAAAAACGTCAGCCAGGGCAAAACAACGATATGATTGAGGAGTGCCGACAAACGGATCGTTCACAACGAAAAACGACAGTTTTACACCACGCAAAACAACCGTCAGCGTATGCTCGTATTGCTGCAGTATTTCACACGCGCCCAACGCCTGCAGACGCTTCAGCAGATTATCGAGCGATACGACGTCCGGTCGAAAGAAATCAAGATCAACCGACAGACGGTGTCCGTAATACAACGCCAGCCCCGTACCGCCGGCCAGCGTCCAACCACGCCAGACCGACAAATCGCCGGACTCCATATTCTTCAGCAAATCCAAACTGTTGCCGGGGAGGACTTCCTCGTGCATGACAGCCCCTCCTGTTTTAAAATCTCATCCCAAAAGCACCTGGTTTTGCGCGAGCAATAGCGGGAGGCGGCAACCATGTTCAGGAAAGAATCCCGGCCAAAAAGCCGTATCAGCAACCGTACATCATCAAGATCGCCATATTCCAGCACACGTTCCAACATCCATGTCGGATAGTCCAACGGGTTGACGACAGAAAGATCAATATCCCAAAACAGCCGTTCGAGCCGTTTTTTTTGATGATCGTCGTTTTCATTTTCGTTCGACATGCCTTGAATATAGCACTCTAGACATGAGTTCGCAATCAGGAATTACCAGCAAGCAGATCCGCCGGGCGCGGCGGGCAAGCTGCCGACTAATCCATTTATCCCACCACCGGCTTGTGGTGTATCATTTTGACCGTTGCGGCCGGTAGGCCGCGGCCATCAATCGCGCCCGATGAGCGGTCGGGGGTATTTTCATAACCCGCTTGAAAGTCCGGCTGAAAGCATAAATACTGTTAAACCCGCATTGCGCAGCGATTTCGGTCAACGTCAGGTTGGTTGTCGTCATCAGGCCGCGGGCAAAATACAGCCGTTGTTCCCGCACAAAGCGGGCCAGACCCATGTTTAGATTCTTCCGGCTGAAATTCTTGAGGGAACTGAGCGACATGTTCATGTGCCGGGCGAGGTCGGCCAAACTTAACGATTTCCCCAGGTTTTCCATGATGAAAGAGCGCAACTGATCGATCGGCCGCAGATTCGCTTCGCGGCGCGCCGGCGGCGTCCGCCCATGGACTTTGAGCGTATTGATCAATTCCATCAACAACAGCCAGAGCGTTACCGTTATACGGCCTGTAATATAAGAGGTGGTCCGTTCCGGGTGGACCTGATCCAGCGCCAGACGTTCGGCATATTGCCAGGCCAGCGCAGAAAGCGGAATCGGCATATTGCGAAGGAGTGCATAGGCACTTTGGCTGGCCGGCCGAAATCCGATATAAAACCAAGTCAGGCGCTGTGGGTCGAGGTTTTCGTAACAATGCACCTGCCCTGGAAAAATGAGCAGGGCGTGGCGCGGAAACAGATGGACCCGCAAGCGATCGAGCATGACGTCGCCCCGTCCCTGCAGATTGAGAATCAAGACAAATTGCCGCAGATTCGATGTGGGCTGGTGCGAGAGCATCCCCTGGCGGCGGACGAACATAAGGATATTGTCCGGCAGGACGATGTCCGGCTCGTGCAAGCCCATCAAATAGTAGTCCGGATCGCGGATTTTGCCGAGGGCAGCCTTCAGGGCGGATGAAGGCGGATGGGCCGGCAGCAGGGAGGCTGTTTCGTTAAAAGATTTGGCCATGGGGTTGTTCCTGTGCCGGCGACAACCGGTTGTTAATGTTCTCATAATTGAGTCTCTTTCAAAAGTGTTCAGTGTTCGGTGTTCAGTGTTCAGCACTTGAAATTTTACAGCAACGTAACGTATTGATCTTGTGCCGGTTGCAATGCTTCAGAATTCTGACTTCTGAATCCTGAATTCATTCAAAACGTGAGTTTTGAACTTTGCTCAATTATCTCGATAATTACAATATTTTGGCATGGGGGCAGTACCTGCGCGCCGCTCGGCCATCATCTTTGCGTCCTTTACGGTTCATCCGGATGCCGAACGCCGTTCGGCTACTACATTTCCGGACTGTAGTAGCGCCACGGCGTGGCGCAGCAGATACCGAGTACCGTTCGGCTAGTACAATCCGGACTGTAGTAGCGTCACGGCTTGTCCTGCCATAGTCTGACGAAGGGAGATATGACGCATCTGTTCCGGGTACATTCCGCTGAAAAGACGGATTCCTTCCTGCTCACATGTGATTTTAACTATCACAAGTCGGATTGCACATCAATCCCAAAGACAAATTGAGCCTTTATAATGCGGCTGGCGGCATGTCTTTATGTTTCCCGGGCCGGTTGCGTAATCCAAGCGGGCAGAGTGGCAATAACTGGATTGTTAAAAGATTTAGCCATATGGTTATTTACGCCGGTGCGCTTAGGCGCTATACTCTTTGCCGTACGCCATGGCTGTGTCTGCTTGTGTGGTTCTAGGCGGCAGACTGCGCATCCGGTGCGATGCCGCTGAAAAAGCCGGGAATGAATATGGAAACATCGGCTCGGGAACTATCGCGCAAATTTCGGGGGAATCTCAAGGGATTCCGCCCGGTGCCGCTCTGGTTTTGGAACGGCGACCCGACGACCCGCGCGAAAGTGCGTGCCCAGATTCTGGAGTTGAAGGCGCGCGGGGTGGACGGCGTGATGCCGATGCCGCTCTACGGTTTGGATCTGGAATACGGCCGGGCGCCCTGGCACGCCATGATCGGCTACGCCGCCGAGGTCTGCGCCCGTGCCGGGATGACGCTTTGGCTGTATGACGAATTCCATTGTCCCAGCGGCACCTGCGCGGGGCGCGTGCTTCAGGAGCACCCCGAATACCGGAACAAGATGCTGGTCTTTCATTCGTTTCCCGTG
>CAZYXU010000253.1:0-4350 GCA_964650945.1 uncultured Verrucomicrobiota bacterium
CATTCATCAATTGCCGGACATACGCCAGATCCGACCGGGCAAACCATTCGCGGTCGCCGGGGCGCGGGGCTTCGATGCAAATCGGTCCGGCATAACCAGCGCGCTGCAATAATCTCAGAAATTCGCGGTGGTTGATCTCGCCCTCAGCCAAAGCGGTTGGCAGGCGCAGCCCTTTGTGCGGTCCGATGCGGGCGGAATTTTTAAGGTGGACATAGAACAGCGATTTGCCCAGTAAATCAATGGTGTCGTTCAAGGCGGGGGGATTGTCGAAATAAATGACGTTGCCGTAATCAAGATTAACGCCGACGGCCGGGCTGGCGATCAAATCAACAAGCTTTTTTGCCGCCGCCGGCATGTCATGCAGGTAGCACGGGTGGGTTTCAAACGCGAATTTAAATTTCAATTCGCCCGCCAGCCGGCCCAGCTCCCGGAAACCTTCGGCGGCCCAGCGCCACTGGTCGGCGGTTGCAATGAAAGACCCTTGTTGCTTATAATCGTAGTAAGGAATATCTTTGTCTTGATTTAAGATGGCGCCGCCGGTGGCGTTGCACACGGTGAGGTCGAAACGACGGGCCGCCTTCCGGAAAAAACGCAGGGCGCCTTCCAGTTCCGCCTCCCGCCGGGATTGATCGGCCGGCGCCAGATTCATCGTCGGGTGGCCGAAGAGAACGTGTTTCAATCCCGACGCGGACACGGCCAGCTCTAATTCGCCAAGATATTCATCTTCAGTTTCTTCCACGCCGCCGCGCGCGCGTCTGAATTCGACCCCGTCAAAGCCCCAGTTGACCGCCTTACGGCACATTTCCGCGAGCGTTTGCCCCTGCTCGCAATAGTTGGCGTGCATGATGACCGGATTATTCATGGGTTTTGCTTGATTGCCAAAAAGTTGTGCCGGTTTTAGCAATGCTGAATCGGCAAAACGGTATACCAAAGGACCATATCAATTGAACCACTGGTACATTAATCTAAAAATAAAATCATGTCAACTGTTTTGTCGTGCATATTTTCCGGGAGGGCGTAGGACAAAATTATTGGAGATTTTAGCTCCCGACTGTAGCGGCGTCGCGCTCTCCCCTGAGTTTCGGGGCTTGACGCATCCGGTTCCGATTGTAGTGAAGGCTTCCAGCCTTCGGCAGGCGGGGCGGAATGCGCGGGCAGGATGCCCGCACTACAAGGTCATCACCCACCCACATACATACCTATTTTAATTTCCTCTTCCGTCCCCTTCATGACCTTCATGTGCTTCATGGTGAATAAAATGGGCAAAGGGGCAAAGGCACAGAGGGAAAAAGGGGCAGCGGGAAAAAGAATCCGGAACGGCTCGCCGGGAGTCTCGCCCTCCAGCACAACCAACCCATTTTTTACACCTTTGCGGGAGTTGGTCTTGCCTTTCCGGCGCAGACGCTCTAATAGGTTATGGCAACCCAACAAAATATTGCCCTGCCGGCATCCCTTTTGTATAGTTTAACGATGACTCTCTCATTCACAACACTCCGGAAGTTCGGCGAACGCCTGCTGGGCGCGCGCGGTTTTCGCGCCGCCGACGCCAGCTACATCGCTGAAACGGCCGTGATGACCCAAGCCGGCGGATTGTCTTCGCACGGCCTGATACAGTTTCATCGGCTGATGCTTCAACCGGGGGTGCTTGACCCGAAACGCCGGCCCGTTTTAGAGCGCAATCGCGGCGCGGTAGCCGTCCTGAATTGCGAAGGCTGTTACAGCCAGATCGCCATCCGCCAGGCATTGATTCTGGGCGAGCGCAAGGCGCGCAAATACGGGCTGGGCATGATTGCGGCGCGCAATGGATCATGGCTGGGCGGGCTGGGCGTCCACGTTTTGCCGCTGGTTCAACGCGGCTTGATTGTGCAGTTCTGGGCCCAATATTCAGCCTACCGCGACAGCGCTCCCCACGGCGGGATTGACGCGCGACTCTCGACCAACCCTGTTTGCCTGGGATTCCCCGCCGGCACGGCCGGCCGGCTGGTGCTGGCCGATTTTTCCACCGCCGCCATGTCCATGGGCCAGACTATGCGGATGGTTCGGGCTAATCAGCGCGCCGCCGCGCCCTGCTTCTTCGACCACGCCGGACGTCTGACCGATGACCCGCGCGTCGTGCCCGCCGGCGGCGCCATTGCCTTGATGGGCGGGACGGCCAACGGTTTTAAGGGTTTTGCCTTCGCCCTGTGGGCCGAGGCTCTGGCGGCCATGGCCGGCGGACGCACCAACAACCCCAGGGCGCCGCAGCGCCAGAATTTCAATCTGCTGGTGCTGGATCCGGCGGCGTTCGGCGATCCGGAACATTACCGCCGCGAGATGCGCCGGTTGGCGCGCTGGGTCAAAACCAGCCGCCCGCAACCGGGGTCGGACGGAGTCCGCCTGCCAGGCGAACGTTTTCTTGCCGCAATCGCCCGCGCCCGGCGCCGGGGCGTGCCGTTGGACGCCAAACTACTGGAGCTGCTGAACCAGCAGGCCGACAAATTGGGCGTACCGCGCCTGAACGCATGATATATCCCGGACTCCAAAAGGTTTTTCACGGAGGCGCAGAGCACGCAAGAAAACATCTTAAATAAAAGGAAATATATGAATCGCACACGCGTCGGGGTTATTGGTTGCGGCAAAATCAGCGCGGCGTATTTCAAGGCCGGCAAATTGTTCGGTAACCTGGAATATGTCTATTGCGCCGACTTGAATTCCGCGGCGGCGCGGGCGGCGGCGGACACTTATGGCTGCCAGGCTTTGGAGGTTGAGGAACTGCTCCGGCGGCCGGATGCGCCGGTAATCCTGAACCTGACCACCCCGCAGGCGCATGTCGTCATTAACACCCGGGCACTGCAACATGGGAAACATGTATATTGCGAAAAACCGCTGGCGCTTTCCATGGAAGATGCGCGGCCGATGCTGGCGCTGGCGCAGGAACGCAACCTGCGCGTCGGCTGCGCGCCGGACACCTTTCTCGGCGCCGGCCTGCAAACCTGCCGCAAACTCCTGGATGACGGCTGGATCGGCCGGCCGATTTCCGGCACGGCGGTGATGATGGCGCCGGGGCACGAGCACTGGCATCCCAACCCGGCGTTTTATTATCAAAAAGGGGGCGGAGCGCTGTTTGACATGGGGCCCTATTACCTGACGGCCCTGGTCATGCTCCTGGGTCCGGCATGCGCGGTAACGGCCATGGCCGGCCGGGGCTTCGAGCAACGGACATGCACCACGGAAGCGCGGTTGGGCGAGCGGCTGCCGGTGGAGGTCAATACTCATGTGGCCGGAGTCGTCCGGTTCCATTGCGGCGCGTTGGTGACCGTGATCATGAGTTTTGACGTGGCCAAACATTCCTGCCCCTGCCTGGAACTTCACGGAACACTCGGCAGCCTGTCGCTGCCGGACCCCAACAGCTTTGGCGGGCCGGTGCGTTTTGCCCGGCGCCGCCAGGATTGGAGCGAAGTACCGCTGCTGTTCGGCAATCATGAAAATTCACGCAGCATCGGCCTGGCCGACATGGCGCAAGCCATCCAATCCGGCCGGCCGCATCGCTGCAACGGAGCACTGGCGTTCCATGTGCTTGAAATCATGTGCGCCCTGGAGCAGTCGGCGGCGGAAAAACGGGAGATAAACCTAACCACAAGTTGCGAGCGGCCCGCGCCGCTACCGGCAGGCTTGTTGCAAGGAGAACTGGATTGAAACCAAACATAAAAGCGCTGATGATCCAGGGCGGCTGGCAGGGACACGAACCGGCACAAACGGTGGAGATCATGGCCGCGGCCTTGCGCGGCGACGGGATGGCCGTGGATGTGGTTGATTCCCTGGACCCGTTGGCGGATGCGGAGCGGTTGGGGCAATATGCCTTGATTTCAATTTGCTGGACCATGGGTGAAATCGCCAAGGAACAACTGCAGGGACTGCTGCAAGCGGTGAAAGGCGGCACGGGCTTTGCCGGATGGCATGGCGGGGCGGGCGACGCCTTCCGCGCCAAAACCGAATACCAGTTTATGGTCGGCGGGCAATGGGTGGCGCATCCGGGCGGCATCATTGATTACACGGTCCGGATTACCGACCGCGCCGATCCGGTGATGGCCGGGTTGGATGATTTTGCCATGCATTCGGAGCAATATTACATGCATGTGGACCCCGGCAACCATGTGCTGGCGGCCACGGAATTTACCGGACAGCACGCGCCGTGGATCGGCGGGACGGTCATGCCGGTGGCCTGGAAACGGCATTATGGCGATGGGCGCGTTTTTTATTGTTCCTTGGGTCATGTGGCGGCCGATTTTACGCCGCCAGTCGTCACCATCATGCGCCGCGGCATGCATTGGGCGGCCCGGCACGGCAACAGTTGACACAGGGCTCGCCGGA
>CAZYXU010000254.1:0-4340 GCA_964650945.1 uncultured Verrucomicrobiota bacterium
ATAATCTCACACGAAGACACGAAGCCACGAAGAGCGAGAGATTCTTCCTTGGCGCCTTGGTGTCTGCGTGTGAGAATTTCCCGTATAACACCGAACACTGAACACTGAACACCGAACACTTTCCGCATATGACCGCGTCCGCGCATATTCACGTTCTGCCGGATCATGTAATCAACAAAATCGCCGCCGGCGAAGTTGTCGAACGTCCGGCTGCCGTGCTGAAGGAGTTGCTGGAAAACGCCCTGGACGCCGGCGCCACGCAAATTGACGTTGAAATCGCCGACGGCGGCCGGACGCTGGTGCGGGTGGCCGACAATGGCGGCGGCATGCGCCGGGATGACGCCCTGCTGGCGATCGAACGCCATGCCACCAGTAAAATCCAGGACGTGGACGACATCGAGCGCGTCCGGACCCTGGGCTTCCGCGGCGAGGCCCTGGCGGCCATTGCCGCCGTTTCCCGGTTCCGCCTGTGCACCCGGCCGCCCGACGAACTGGCCGGCACGGAAATCACCATGTCGGCCGGCAAGATGCAGGATGTGCGCGAAACCGGTTGCGCGCCGGGCACGGCCATTGACGTGCGCAACCTGTTCTTTAACGTGCCCGCCCGCCGCAAGTTTCTGCGTTCCGCGCCGACGGAATCCGACCATGTGCGCCAGACCTTCATCACCGCTGCGCTGGCGCGGCCGGGGACGGGCTTCACGCTGACCGTGGACCGCCGCCGGCTGTACAACCTGCCCGCGCAGGCGGGGTTGGCGGAGCGGCTGCGCGAACTGTTTCCCGCGCTGCCGCCGGAAAATCTGCGGCAGGTTTGCCATCGGCAGCCGGGTTTGGCCGTAACGGGCTATGCCAGTTTGCCCGCCGCGAGCCGCGGCGACCGGGGCGAACAGTATCTTTACATCAACGGCCGCCCGGCCGGCGCGCCGGTATTGTATGCCGCCATCCGCGCCGGCTACCATGGCGTCTTGCCTCCCGACCGCCATCCGGTATTGTTTTTGTTCATCGAAATTGATTGCGGCATGGTGGATGTAAATGTGCATCCCACGAAGAAAGAAGTGCGGTTCCGCGACGCCGGGCTGGTGCGGAACGGCGTTGCCGCCGCGCTGGCCGGCGCCCTGGCAGTCGAGGCCGCCGCCGCGCCGGCCGTTCCGCCGGCGGAGCCCCGCCCGGCGGCGGAGTCCCGCCCGGCGGCGGAGTCCCGCCCGGCGGCGCCCGGCATGGATTTGCCGGCCATGGGCCAATTTTTGCGCGCCATGCAATCCCGCCCCTGGTCTGGAACGCCGCCGGCTGGCGCCCCGCCCCGCCCAATTGCCATGCCGCTCTCGGCGATTGGCGGCGTCACATCCTGTCCCGGCATCCGCGCCGGTCCGCCGGCATCCGCGCCGCCAAAACCGTTCACGTCCGCAGACGGCACCCCGTCGGCAGACGGCGCCCCGTCGGCAGACGGCACCCCGTCGGCAGACGGCACCCCGTCCGCAGACGGCCGGCCGGCGGCTGTGCCGGGGGAGCCGATGGCGCCGTGGTCATGGTATCGTTTGTTGGGATTTGTGGGAAACCGCTACGCGGTGTTGGAGACCGCGGATGGCCTGGCGCTGCTCGACCCGCATGCTGCGCATGAACGCGTGCTTTACGAGCGGTTCCGGCGCGAATTCCATGAGCAGAAAGTGGTTGGGCAGGCCCTGTTGGGGGCGGTCACCCTCGATTTGCCGCCCACGGACGCGGCGCGTGTCCGCCGCCACCTGGAACTAATGCGGCGGATGGGGTTTGGCATTGCGGAATTTGGCGGCGATACGTTTGTGGTTGACGCCGTCCCCGCCTGCCTGGAATCCGGCGCGCCCGCCGCGCTGGTGGCGGAAATCGCCGCGCACCTGGATGATGCGGGCGCCGCCGGCCCGGTTGGCGCCAATCGCCTGCCGCGGGAAGAACAAGCCATGCGCGCCGCCTGCCATGCGGCGGTGAAGGCGGCGCAGCCGCTGGATCTCATCCAGCTTGACGCCCTGCTGGAGCAGTTGATCCGGACGGCCATGCCCTATACCTGCCCGCATGGGCGTCCAACGCTGATCCATATTTCACTTCAGGAGCTGAACAGGAAATTCGGCCGGGAATGAGCCCGGCAATGATGCTCCATGTCCTTGTAATGCTCGCGCAGGCCGGTGAGCGCCGCGCGGTGGCGTTCGGCATCGTCCGCATCCATCTGCGCGGTAACGGCTTGGCGCAAGTCGCGCAATGGCTCATGCGCCATGGCGAACAGGTGCGCCACATCCTGCAGCAACTGCTCGCTGCTGCGCGAAAAGCCCAAAGCTTCCGCCGCGCCCGCCTTTCGGCTTAAAAACTGCCACAACTGGCTGCCGGTGTCCTTGAGTTCCTCTTCGTTTTCCATCAGCGCCCCCGCCGACCGCAGGTGGCAGAGCACCAGTTGCAAAAACCGCACGAAGGCTTTTTCCTGCGGGCTGGCGCGCGACGATTTGGACGCCAGGGTGGCGTGTTCCAGGGCCGACTGCAGGAAATAGATGGTGGTCTCCACGTGGGCCTTGCGCCGGCGTTCCGCATGCTCCTGCATGCAGTCCTGGACACGCGCAACGCACATGTCGAAAAAGACCTCGCAGCGCGCCAGGTGCGCCGCGCGATTCAGATCATAGGTGGTTGGTTCCATAAGCGATCCGCTTGCAGACTTGCATATTTACACCCTTCATGCCATATTATCCGGCAGCTTTCAAGGAAATTATGCGGCAGGCCAAAGGGGATCATCATGCTGGATTTGAAACTGATTCGAGAAAATGCCGAAGCCGTGCAGGCGGCCCTGCAAAAACGCGGGCCGGCGGATTTCCTGGGCCCGTTGCGCCGCCTGGATGAAGAGCGGCGCGGGCTGGTGACCGCGGCGGCCGAACTCAAGCGCCAGCGCAATGTCGCCTCCGAGGAAATCGGCCGCCGGAAAAAAGCCGGGCAGGACACCGCCGAAAGCCAGCAGGCCGTCAAGGCCCTGGGCCGGCAAATCGCGGAAATGGATGATAAGCTGCGTCAATTGGAGACGGATTTGCGCGCCGCCCTGCTGGCCATCCCCAACACCCCGCATGCCGGCGTGCCGGTGGGCGCGGATGCCTCCGGCAACGTGGTGGTGCGCGCGTGGGGCGCGCCCCGCGAGTTTGCCTTTGCTCCGCGGCCGCACCTTGAAATCGGCGAAAAGCTGGGCATCCTGGATTTCGGCCGCGCCGCCCGGCTGAGCGGCGCGGGGTTCCCGCTGTTCGTCGGCGGCGGCGCGCGCCTGGAACGGGCCTTGATCCGGTTCATGCTGGATTTGCATACCCGCGAGCATGGCTACCTGGAGGTTTCCCCGCCATTCCTCTGCAATGTCGCCGCCATGACCGGCACCGGCCAGTTGCCCAAAATGGCTGAGGACATGTACTACATGCCGGCGGACGAGCTTTACCTGGCGCCGACTGCCGAGGTGCCGGTGACCAACATTTACCGCGAAGAAATCATCGAGCGCGAACTGCCCATCCGCCTCGTGGCCTATTCGCCCTGCTTCCGCCGCGAAGCCGGCGCCGCCGGGCGCGAAACCCGCGGCTTGATCCGCGTGCACCAGTTCGACAAAGTCGAGATGGTGCAATTCGTCGCCCCGGACCAGTCCTACGCCGCATTGGAATCGCTGACCGCCAATGCCGAGGATGTGCTGCAGCGCCTGGAATTGCCCTACCGCGTGGTGGCCCTCTGCACCGGCGACTTGAGTTTCGCCGCCGCCAAGTGTTACGATATCGAACTCTGGGCGCCCGGCCAGAATGCCTGGCTGGAGGTGTCTTCGTGCAGCAACTTCGAGGCCTTCCAGGCCCGCCGCGCCAATATCCGGCGCCGCAACGCCGCCGGCAAGGTCGAATTCGTCCACACCCTCAACGGCTCCGGCGTGGCCCTGGCGCGCCTGGTGGTGGCGTTGCTGGAGAACGGCCAGCAGGCCGACGGCACGGTGGCGCTCCCTCCGGCGCTCGCGTCCTACATGGATGGCGAAACCGTGCTGCGCCCGGCGGAAAAAGAACAGCGGCTGTAACGGATGAGTCTGTTTTGAAAGTGTTCAGTGTTCGGTGTTCAGGGTTCAATGGTTGTTTGAAAAATGTAGCAGCCGAACGGCGTTCGGCATCCGGAATGTAGCAGCCGAACGGCATGCCGCGCCGAAGCCTGGCGTAGGAGGGTGTGCGGCATCTGCTGCGCTATATCCCGCCTGCATCGGAAGCGGAGTGCGCCACGCCGTGGCGCTACTACAGTCCGGAATTCAGGAATTCAAATTTAGAATGTCACCGAACACCGAACACCGAACACCGAACACCGAACACTTAACACCATTAAACCTTAAA
>CAZYXU010000255.1:0-4313 GCA_964650945.1 uncultured Verrucomicrobiota bacterium
GTTTGGTTAAAAGATTTGGCTGTTTAGTTATTGCGCCGGAACTGGCATTTGATATAGTTTTTGACAGATGATCAACCAAAGGAGGCCTTGTTGTGAAACATTGTTATTGTTATGCCATGATTGGATTCATCAGCATGCTGGCGGCCATGGCGCCGGCCAGGACGATGTATGTGTCGCCGGCCGGCACGAACAATGCGGCCGGTTATTTCCCGGATTGGGCGGGTGCGGCCACCAATATCCAGGATGCCATAACTAAGGCCGTTTATGGCAATCAAGACGTTATCCTGGTGACCAACGCCACCTACGTCCTGACCAACAGCATCAACTGGAGCAACCTGGACATCATCCTGCGGAGTTGGAACAACGGGAACTTGGACCGGACCGGAACGATCATCAACGCGAACGGCGTGGCGCGCGGCATCCACTTCCAGAACGGCTTGGTCGCGGGATTCACTTTCACGAACGGCACCGGCACCGGCACCGGAGTCGGCGCCGCCGCGGGTTACGGCGGCGGCGTGAGTATTGGTTTCTCCATTACTCATGGCGGGACGCTATCCAATTGCGTGGTTGCGGGTAATCGGGCCTCAAGATATGGCGGCGGCATCTACGCCTACGGCAGCAACGTGCTCGTGGTGGATTGCGATATCATCGGCAACAGTCAGACCCAGACCGCCTCCAGCGCCGGCGGCGGAGTGTACGCGGTCGGCGCGCAACTTAAGAATTGTATGATTGCCGGCAATACGAGCAAATCGACGTCCGCGGGAGGAGGCGGTGTGCATTTTTCCGATGTCAAGTGCCGCATGACGGGCTGTACCGTCAGCAACAACACGGCGGACGCCGGCGGTGGCGTCTACGCGCTTGCTGCCCTCGGGTTGTCGCTGATCAGCAACACGATTGTTGACAATGTTGCAACGAGTACGGCAAAGGGGGGCGGCGGGATATATCTTTTCAACCTACTGGGTTCCTCGCCAGCCTGGCAGTTAACGGGTGGCGCCGTCTCACGCAACCAGACTCCCAAGGACGGCGGCGGTATCTTCGCGGGCTCGTCGCACGACGGAATGATCTCAAACGTCGTTGTTTCCGATAACACGGCCGGCGGTCTGGGCGGGGGCATCTATGTGTCCAGCAACTACTCAAACGAGTTCAAGGTTGTGAACTCGTTTTTCTACGGAAACCAGGGCTACTCGGGCGGAGGAGCAGCATGTAGTTGTGCTTTGGTTTTGGAGAATTGCGTCATCAGCAACAACTACGCCGCAACCAGCGACGGCGGGGGCGCCCGACTGATATACTATCTGGGTATTCCCGGATTGCGCAACTGCCTGATTGTCCGGAACACATGTGTCGGGAAAGGCGGCGGCGTGTATATTACCGGCACCACGACGGTCGAGAACTGCACCATCGCGCTGAATACCGCCTCCAACAATGCCATCGCGGGAGGGGGGCTGTATTTCAACACCGGAACCAACATCCTGGTGCTCAACACGATCTGCTACTCAAATTTAACGCCGAACACCAGCGACAGCGGCACTAATTTGGCCCGGAGCTCGGCGGCGGTGGGGTACCTGTTCTCATACGGCTGCACCACGCCGACCAATGATCTGCCGGGAAGCAATAATGTCGCCAGCGCGCCGCTGTTTGCCGGCCAGAACAACGGCGATTACCGCCTGACGCCCGGCTCGCCCTGCGTGGACGCCGGGCTTAACCAGCCGTGGATGGCAGGGGCCATGGATCTGGACGGGCGTCTGCGTCTCGATCGCCTTGCCCGCCGGGTGGATATGGGATGCTACGAGTTCGTGCATCAGGGCGTGATGTTCCGCCTAAGGTGACATGGGGATGCCCCTGGGGCCTAGATTGGTTTTCAGATGGCTCCCGCCCATGCCAGCATAGTGTGGCACACTCACTCATAATCTGCATCCCTCGACGTTTGCAATTAAATTCAGCATGCCACCAACCCGCTACACCCAAAATCAAGGGCAATCCGCATCGATACAATTTATTAAATTGTCAATTGTCCGTAAGTGTCGGAGCGAGTCCCCCTGCAGGGCCACCGGGTTGTATTATCTGATTTTGCACCGCGCAAGTTTGGCGCGGGGCAAAATATTTTACCATTGTGAACACCCGCGAAGTATGGATAATATCCGCAGAATCGTTGAACAAGATTCTGACTGGCAAGGGGGTGACTGGAGCAGCCTATTAATTCCAAACATGACGGGATTTGTCGAAAGTTGCAGTTGCTGCCCGTTCAAGTGGAAGGGGGAGAAACCGCCAAGACGCCAAGAACGCCAAGGGATGGAAGAGTGATCTCACGCGGAGACGCGGAGGCTCGGATGGGAAAGCTTATGAACCATAGGCCGATTCCAAAGGATGCCATACAGCAGGCGATTATTCTGCTGCGCGGACAGAAGGTTATTCTCGACCGCGACTTGGCCGCCTTGTACGGCGTGCCGACAAAAGCGTTGAAGCAGGCCGTCAAACGCAATGCGGGCCGGTTTCCGGACGACTTCATGTTTGTGCTTGAGGCGCAGGAAGTTGCAACTTTGAGGTCACAATTTGTGACCTCAAAACCAGAGCGGCGCGGCGGCACGCAGTACGCTCCGATGGCCTTCACGGAACAGGGCGTGGCTATGCTGTCCAGTGTGCTGAACAGCGAACGGGCCATTCATGTGAATATCGCCATCATGCGGGCCTTCGTACAATTACGGCGTCTGCTGGAGACGCACGCTGATCTCGCCCGGGAACTGGCTGCATTGGAGCAGAAATACGACGCGCAGTTCCAGGCGGTTTTCGACGCCATCCGGCAATTGATGGCTCCGCCCGAACCGCCAAGGAAGCAGATCGGCTTCCATATCCGTGAGCGGCGGGTGGTGTATGGCGCGGGAAGGCCCGCAAAATGAAGAGGAAAAAAGCAACCGCCAAGACGCCACGGCCGCCAAGGGAGGCCGAGAGGATTTCACACGAAGACAGTAGGCACGAAGAAAAATGAAAGACAAGAGACACGCGCCACGATGTATGATCGGAGTTAGACAGCATGCCACCGCAAAATTCCACCGCCCGCGATAATATCCTCAAGGCCATCCGGTTCGAAAGACCGGAATATATCCCGATGGCGTTCCACATCAACCCGGCCTGCTGGCGGCATTACGATCACAACGCCCTGCAGGACCTGATGGCCGCGCATCCGTTCCTTTTCCCGGATTTTACCCGGCGCCCGGCCGTCCAGCCGCATTACGGACTCAACCAGCGTAAAGACCATCCCTACCCCGATCCCTGGGGCTGCATTTGGGAAACCACGGAAGACGGCATCACGGGCAGCGTCCACCGGCACCCGCTGGCCGACTGGGCGGCTTTCGATCAATACCAGCCGCCCGATCCGGACCGGACCGACGGCACGTTCCCGGTCAACTGGGAGCAGCTCCGCGCCGCCGTCGCGGACGCGCGGCAAAAAGGAAAACTCATCCAGGGCGGGCTGCCGCATGGCCACACGTTCCTGCGCCTCCAGGATATCCGCGGCTACGAAAACCTGCTGTGCGACATGGCCGACGACGAGCCGCGCCTGCGCAAACTGATCGGAATGGTTGCCGACTTTAACCAGCAGGTGGTTCGGAACTGGTTGAAACTGCGCCCCGACATGCTGAGCTACCCGGAAGACCTCGGGATGCAGGTCGGCCCGATGATTTCCCCCGATTTATTCCGCAAATATATCCAGCCGGTTTACCGCCGCCTCATGCAACCGGCGCGGGACGCCGGCTGCATCGTTCACATGCATTCGGACGGCGACCTGCACACGCTGGTTGACGACCTGATCGAGGGCGGGGTGGACGTCATCAACCTGCAGGACCTGGTCAATGGCATTGACTGGATCGCCGGAAAATTCGCGGGCCGCGTGTGTGTCGATCTGGACATTGACCGCCAGCAAATCACGCCCCACGGCACGCCGGCGCAGATTGACGCGCTGATCCTTGACGCCGTGACAAAAATCGGCTCCCGGCAAGGCGGCCTGCTGATGATCTACGGCCTGTATCCCGGGGTGCCGCTGGCCAACGTCAAAGCCCTGATGGACGCCATGGAAAAATACGCGTTGCATTACGACTGAGGGGCGCAAGATCGAACCGCCAGGACTCTAGGAAGAAGGAGATTTAACCGCCAAGGGGGGAAAAGGGAGATTGAACCGCCCCTGCTTCGTCAAGGCTTCGCAGGGCACGGCATGACGCCAAGGTCGCCAACGGGGGATCCGGTAATTTATTTTTTGTGCTACTTGTGCCTTTTGTGGCTAAATTCTGCTGCCTTCCGGAGTCCTGATTTTTAACCGCCTT
>CAZYXU010000256.1:0-4307 GCA_964650945.1 uncultured Verrucomicrobiota bacterium
TTGAACCCGTGTCCGGCCGGCGCGCCGGCGGCGGCATGGTTGTTCGTCGGAGTTGCGCCTCATGGCCGCATGGCTTTGCCCGCCGTGCGCGAGAGATTGCGAATCTGTTCGCCAACCCTGGCCAGGGTCACGGAGGAGTCGGTGCGGCCGACCACAACCTCCACGAGCACCGTCTCGTCGCGGCGCTGGCGGACGGCCGCCAGCGCCGTTTCCAACTCGCCCTCGGTGCGCGCGCGGATGCCGTCCGGGCAGCCAAGCGCCGCGGGCAGCCGGTGGTAGGCCCAGGGGGCAATCTCGTTATAAGGTCCGTCATGGATCAGGCGCTCGGTGACGTAACCGCTGTTATTGAGCACGAAAACGACCGCGTTCACGGCGTAGCGGCAGAAGGTCGAAAGTTCCTGCGCGGTCATCTGCAGCGCGCCGTCGCCAATGAGCACCACCGGCCGCTTATCGCCAGCGGCCAGGCCCAGCCCCAGGGCCGCGGGCAGGCTGTAGCCGATTGACAGGTAGTAATCCTGCGCGAAATAGCTCTCCGGTTCCTCACGGTGGAGGCCGGTCGAGCCGAACATCACATCGCCCGTGTCGCTCACGACGATCATGCTGTTGTCGAGGAAGGCGCTGAGGCGCTGGAAGAAGCGGCCCACAGTCAGGGGACTAGCCGGCGCGGGCTGGCGTATGCCGCCGGAAATGTAAGGCGGGAGCGTGTGCCGGTGGGCGGATTCGTCCGCTTCGGCAATCACGGCGGTGAGCTTCTCGATGAAGTCCTCCAGCAATACTTGTTCGTAAAAATGATGGCGAATCCGGACCCGATCGGCATTGGCATTGATCATCCGGTCGGGGTCCAGGTGCGCCGTGAAGCCGCCGGTGGTCATGTCGGTCATCCAGGCGCCCAGGCACAGGAGCGCGTCGGCCTGCTCGATGGTATCGTGGGCGAGGCCTTCGCTGAAGCCGCCTTGGTACACGCCGACGTAGTGCGGGTGCGTTTCGGCGATGGCGGTCTTGCCGCCGATGGTGGTGGCGACCGGGTAACCGCCCTTCTCGAGCAGCGCCGTCACTTGCCGCAGCAGCTTGAACCGCCTGACTTCCATGCCGATGAATACCGCGGGCCGCCGCGCGCCGGCCAGCATGGCCGCCGCCTCCGCCACCGCCTCGGCGAGCGCCGCGGGTTGACTGCGATCATCGCCGCCATCGAGGGCGGCGGCGGGCGCCGCGCACTGCTGGCCGACGAGATCCACGGGAATCTCGAGATACACCGGCCGCTTCGTGCGCAGGCATGTCTGCACGGCCCGGTCAATCTGCTCGGGGGCCCGGCCGGCGTCAGTCAGCATTTCCGCGCACACGGTAACCGGCCGGAAAGCGTTGATCTGGGTCTGGTAGGTGTCAATCAGGTGGTGCATCAGCACCCGGTTGTGGCGGAGTCTGGAGTGGGGCGCACCGCTGATGACGATCATCGGCACGCGCTCGGCGTATGCCCCGGCCACGGCGTTCAGCAAGCTCAGTCCGCCCACGCCGTAAGTGACGACTACGGCGGAAATGCCCCGGACGCGGGCGTAGCCGTCGGCGGCGTAGCCCGCGTTCATTTCATTGCAGGTGTTGATCAGTGCCAGCGGGCTGGCGACTATCCGATCCATGAAATCCAGGACGTAGTCCCCTGGCACCCCGAACACGTGGCGGACGCCGATCTGTTCCAACCGGCTGACAAGCAAATCCGCCACTGTCGTCATCGTCGCCATTGGTTGCATGCCTTTTCAACTTTGCGGACGCACGTCTTCGTAGAAATGCGCGAGGGCGGTCTGCATGTACGGGCCCAGCCAGAGATAGCCGATTCCCAGCGTCAAGACGCAGAGGAGCGCCCACCAAAAGAACCGCCAAAACAAGCAGAACAGCTTCCATTTATTCCCGCGCATCATCTCCTTGCTGCGGGTAATGGCCTCGCGCGGGCCGGCCGCGGGATCGTCGGCCAGGACAAAAAAGGTCATCGCGTAGGCGTAAGAGGCGATCAGCCCGGGAATAATCAGAAGCAGGCTCCATAGCACGATGAACAATATCATGAGGAGGTAAGCCCCCAGGGCCGTCCCGAACCGGGAGAATCCGTGGAACATCTGGCCAATATCCGCCGCTGACCGCCGGGCAATCGTCAGAAACACCAGGCAGAGCCCCACCGCCATCGGCCCGGTGATAAGCAGGCTGGCGACCGAACCCACCAGCGGGATGAAGCTTACGCCGACAGTGATCAGCATATACAGCACCATCATCCCGACGCCCAGCCCCCAGCGTCCGCGCAGCGATTCCCGCGCCAGGCGCATCAGGTCGCGGTTGTGCGTGCCGCCCGGGCTGCGCGGCGCCGCGGCGGCTTGCGGGCCGGCGGCCGGGTAGGGGGGCGTCCGGTTCGGCGCGGCCCCAAAAAGTTTCTCAACCGATGCTGCCGCCACCCATTTGTCGCCCAGGGTGGGATTCCAGACGAGATCGTCCGGCGCGATCTGCCCCTGTTGCGCCAACCGGCGCAGTTCGTCCTCATCCACCGGCCCGAATTGCCGGCCTTGCTTCGCATAATGCCACTGCATAGTGCCTCCTATGTTTCTGCGTTTATACCGGCATGGCGGCGCGCCGGCGGCGTTTCCGCTTGGTCTGGGGCTAAACCAGGACAACGCGCTGTCCCACACGGGCGCGCGGGGTCCGAAGTCGCTCCCGAATCTTGGTTCGATGATCTATTGCTCTTTGGTTGGTCCGAGCCGGTCGCCCAAAACAACAGGAAGACGGCCGCTGCCGCCAGAAACCAGAGGGCGTGCAGCAATGGATGGCGTCTCACCCGGCCTCGCACCCGCGCAGAGAATGGGAGCGCCCCGAGCCTGGCGAGGAATGACACCGGAAGCGCGAGCAGGCAGGCCATTGCCGCGCCGACCGCCACCAGCATTCCCGTTTCATTCATTTATTTCTCGATCAAAATTTTATGAATCCTGCTTCAGATTTTCTTCTCTATATGAATTTTTTAAAAGCATATGACTCTAGCTTTTGTGTGTCAATTGGAAAACACATTGATTTGTAGTTTCTTGTAAAATGTTGGCGCTGGAACCCGCCGTATTCAGAATTATGCAGGTCGCAGACATAATATCCTGCGCCTGATACGGCTGGATTTAGCATAAAAAAGTTGCATTGAGTTCCCTTAAAAGGTTAAATTAACAACCACAAGGAGGGCGGACGATGCAAAAACAATTTTATGCTTTTCCCAACCGCTGGAAAGCGATGTCGCTGGCGCTGGTTCTGGCGCTGACGGGCGCCGGCCGCATCACGGCCGTCACCCGCTACGTGGCCACGAATTCAACGCCGCTGTCGCCCTATACGGCTTGGACCAATGCCGCCGCCACCATTGCCCAGGCCTATGCCGCCTGCGTGTCCAACGACGTAATCGTGGTGTCCAACGGCGTGCATGTTGTCCAATATCTTTCCATTACCGCCGAAAAACCGGTCGTCATCCGGAGTATGCATGGGCCGGAGACGACGTTCCTGGATGGCAACCGCGCCTACTTGCTGACTTTAAATGCCGGCGCCGTGCTGGACGGGTTTACGGTGACCAATGGTTATAATACAGCCAGTTCCGCCGGCGCTTTGTTGTTATACGGCGCGGTTGTGCGCAATTGCATCATTTCCGGCAATGCTTCCAGCACGAATGGCCGGGGCGGCGCGTTGTTTATTGGCAACAGCTCCCTGATTTCCAACTGTTTGTTTACCGGCAATTCCACCGTTGGCCAGGGTGGGGCGGTTCATGTGCGGGCCGGATCGAGTAATGTCATTTGCGACAGCCGTTTTTACGGCAATGCCTCAACCAATGAAGGCGGGGCAATTTACGTCTTTGGCAGCGCTGCGGTGGAATGCCGCAACCTGTTGATTTACTCCAATCTATGCGCCGCCAGCACTGGCGGAGGAATTAACGGCAATACCAACACCATGTTATTGAATTGCACGCTCACCTTGAACAGGTCCGGCAATCATGGCGGCGGGGTCTACAATGCCGTGGGCGCCTACAACACGATTATTTACGGCAATGTCTCGCCGACTTATACCGCTTACACCAATTGGTCCAGCAGCGCCAATTTCACCAATTGCTGCATCGAATATCAACGCAGCCCGGCCATCCTGGGAGAAAACAATTTTACCAACGCCCCGGAGTTTGTCGATCCCGCGGCCGGCAACTTTGAGCTGGCCGACCATTCGCCCTGCATCAACACCGGCGTCAACCAGCCCTGGATGATTGGCGTCAGGGATTTGGGCGGGCATGCCCGGCTGGATCAATTCACCCGCCAGGTGGA
>CAZYXU010000257.1:0-4267 GCA_964650945.1 uncultured Verrucomicrobiota bacterium
AAGACAAATTACGGTGTTTCGCATACCCCATGCCATAAGCCTTCATCTCCATGCAACCGGGACGCGTTGGCTTTCCAGCCAGATGTACCGACCCCCGATGCGGTCGGGATGGGCTAAAGTTCTTTGCTGATAGCTTCTGCTGTGATTTGCGGATGGTGTTCTGAATTGATGATGTTTTTATAATTGTTATGGTGTCATTGTCAAGTGCCCAATCTTTTGACCATCATAAATAACCGGCATGCAAGGTGGGGCGAGGCGTCCCTGCCGAGCCGGGCAGTTTCTGTGTTGAGCATCTCCGCGTTGCGCCTATTCGCAGATGCGCCCGGATTGAAATTGCATTTCGCCTTGGTAATTGTATATTTGCGCCGTGCAAATATTAACCCCCCGTTTTGGAAGAATTCATGATTCAATTCAGAATATTTTGGCTAAAAAAGCGGCGCATGCAAGGAGTTTGAACAACAAACAGGCGGGCAAACGAAAGGGAACCGATAGATGAAATCACATGCAAGGCTTGTTTGGTTAAGGGTGTTCCTGGCGGTGTTCGGGTTTATCGGCGCACGGCACGGGGCAACCGCTCAGACGAACGGGGCGCCGTCCATCAATGTCCCGGTGTGCGCGGCGCCGATACTGGACGGCGCGCTGGATGACGCCTGCTGGCAGGCGGCGCCGTCCGTTGAACGCCTCTATCCGCGCGGGAGCAGCGCGGCCTCCACGGATACCACCATCAGGCTGGCGCGCGACCCGCAATGGTTGTATGTCGGCGTGGAGTGCCGGAACCCGCGCATGCCCCATGTGCGCCAGCGTGTTTTCCAGCGCGGCGGGCCGGTTTTTACGGATGATTCCTTCTCGCTGTACATCCGGCCTGATGCGAAGACGAAAGCGGTGTATGAATTTGTGTTCAGTTTTGCCAACGTCCAATATGACAAGCGGTTCGCGGCCGACGGCACGCGGGAGGATGCCTGGAGCGCGCCGTGGCGTTCGGCAACGCGGGTGGGCGAAGAGGGCTGGACGGGCGAGATGGCGATTCCCCTTTTTGTGATGGAAACCGAAGACCTTGAAGGCATGCAGGTTAACCTCGTGCGCATCTTCATGGAGGTCAAGTTGGATGCCATGCAGGCATTCGAATCCGATCAGCGCGTTGGCCAGGCGCTGCGCCCCGGCTGGCAAGGGAGCGGATCCGATGCCGGAAATTTCACGGCGGTTGGCGGGATGGGCGGGTTCAAGCCGGAGATTCCGTTTGTGCCGCAAATCCGGGCGGCGCGCGCCACGGGGTATGGTCAGGCGAACGGCAAACTGACGTATGGGGTGGCCTTGACTGTGGAAACCGGTTCGCCGGTGGGGGGTGCGGCCGGGTTGCGGGTGGTGGAAGACCGCGGGACGGGTCCCGTTGAGGTCCATGCGCAGACGGTGAATCTGGAAGGCGGCGCGGTCAAAGAATTGGCGCTGAACGTGCCGATCGAGGATTTCAGCGAACGGCAGGTAACGGTTCAACTGGTGGAAAGCGGCCGGCCCGCCAACGTGCTGACGGAAAGCGAGCTGGATGCGCAGTCGTTGCGCGTGCTCAGCCGGGCGTTTGTCGGGCTCAGTTACGTGACAACCGAGCCGATGCCCGTGCGCCTGGAGTTCGGGCTTTCGGAGGCGTTGTTGCGGGATATGACGCTGGTGTTGGAAGTCAACGGCGAGGCGGCGGTTGAGCAACGCGGGCTGCAAGCCATGATGACCCCGGAAATTCCGTTGGCCCGGCTGAAGGAGGGCGGGAATACCGTCAAAGTCCGGCTGATGTCCGCAGGCCGGGAATTGGCGGTGCGCGAATTGACGGCGCGGCGCCTGGCGCCGCGGCCGGGGTATGAAGTCAAGGTTGATTACATCAAGGGCATCATGCGCAAGGATGGTCAGCCCTATTTCTGCCTGGGTCTTTGCGCGCATTTTTTGTACCCGCAACCGGCGCAGGAGGGCGTGGAAGACCCGGCGGAGCGGGTCTTCAAGTTCCTCGCCGAGGATATCGGATTGAATACGGTTGTGCGTACGGCCGGCGCCGAGCATCTGGATCGCTTTGTGGAATTGGCAGACCGGTACGGATTGAATGTCATCTCGTGGAAATACCCCGCGCCGGATGATTTGGGTGAAAGATTCGGCACGCACCCGGCTTTTGCAACAGGCGCGGATTCGATGCCGTTGGTGGAGCGGCTTAAGATCTGGCGGGGCTGGTATGAGGAATTGGAGCCGGCGGCGGTTGAAGAGACTACCTATCTGCGCGAACGGAAAAATGTTATCGCGTATTACAATCAGGACGAACCCAATCTTCCGCCGCAGGATTATCGGATTGCCATCGCCGAGTGGTATTGGAAGACGGTGAACGCCATTGACCCCTATCGGCCGTTGATGCTGTTGTTCGCCCGCCAGATCCCTGTCGGCGACAACTGGACGCGCTGGGGTGAGATCCTGGGGTATGATGTTTATCCCAACGCTTATGCCGGCGGCCACATCTACAACAATCCGGGACTGGGCACGGCTTACTATGCGTATGAGCTGCGCGAACGCTGCCGGCAGGACGGCAAAGTCATGTGGTTTGTGCCGTTTGCAAACCTGATCCAACCCGCGCGGCAGCAGATCGGCATGAGCAAGGCGCACATCCTTTGCCAAACCTACAGCGCGATTATCTACGGCGTGCGCGGGGTTCTATATTTCGGTTTGTCTAACGTGGTGGGCCCGGATGCCTGGGACGGTTTGCGGATGGCCTGCGCCCAGATCAAGGAGCTGTCGCCCGCATTGTTGAACGGCGATATTTCGCAGGAGGTTCGTTATCCGACGGAAGCATTTTCGCCGCTCGAACGCAAGTTTCCGATGATCAATGCAGCGGTCTTCCAATATCCCGACGGCGATTACCTGCTGCTGGCGGTTAATGTCCTCGACTACGCGGCGCAGACGCAATTCCGGATTCCCGGGGTCCGCCAGGCGGACCGCCTGTATGGCGAGCCAGGCAAGCTGGACCTGTCGGGCGATATCTTTCAGGACAAGATCGAGGGGTATGGCACCAGAGCCTATCGGTTGAAAATGGAAAAGGCCCCGGGGGTTGCGGCAGTCGAGGTGACCCCGACGGCTTTACCCGACGAGCATGCGCCGCGGGTGGATATTGACGCCATAGCGGCGCAGTTGATGATGAGCAAGAACTACGTGCCCAATCCATGTTTCAGGCAACAAACCAACCCCGGGGTGCCGGATTTCTATAAGCCCGGCGACAACACGATTGACGACGGACAGAAAGGCTCGGGATGGTTTGTGGATGACGGGATGCTTTGGGAAGGCTTCCCGTCGCTGCGCCTGGCCAAGAGAATGTATGGCGTGTATCGCGCGCCGTTGACCACGAAGCCGACCCCGGTGACCTTTTCGTTCTATGCCAAAGCCGCGGAACCGGATGCCAGTGTCAGCGTAACGATATTGAGCGCCAAGAATATAGCCAAATCGTTTCGCCCAACTCCGGAATGGGCCCGCTATCAATTCAGCTTTGAATTGCCGCCCGGCGATGGCAAGAACTTTGGGCTGTACATCATGCGGTCGCTCAAGGGGACTTGGATCAACGGCCTGCAATTGGAAGCCGGCGAGACGGCGACGGAGTTCCAGGACGACTCCATCCTCGTAAAAAAAAAGTAGCCGTTGACCCGGGCAACCTGCTGTTCAACGGCGGGGCGGAATCCGGGACGGCGGACGGCTGGTCAGGCCTGCAAAAGATGCAGGTGCTGGGCGAGCCGGGCGTGCGGCGCGGGGCTGGGCGCGGTGGCGAGTATGCCTTCTGCTGGCGCGGCCAATCGGGTTCGGTCCAATCGGATGTCGTCACGGTGAATCCGTTGAAAGCTTATGAACTGACGGGCTGGTTCAAGGCAGAATCGTCCGCGGCGGCGGATGGGAAAGCGGCGGATGAGACGGGCTTGGTTCGTGTCCTGTTTGGGCTTGTGCCTGATAA
The DNA here is from genome assembly GCA_964650945.1 of uncultured Verrucomicrobiota bacterium. Taxonomy (GTDB): domain Bacteria; phylum Verrucomicrobiota; class Kiritimatiellia; order JAAZAB01; family JAAZAB01; genus JAXGPF01. The sequence continues at coordinate 3,962 of CAZYXU010000257.1, forward strand.
AGACGCCATGCAGCGCGCCATGGCCGATGGACGCTTGGAGGCCGATCCCAAGCGCGGCAAATGGTTGGGGTTGGTGGCGCAGGATGTGCCGTATGGGGAATGGACCGAACTGAAAGTATGGATTCATCCGGAGCAATGGTGGCGGGGTGTTGACCGGGTGCGGGCGATGATTTCACCCAAACTTGCCGGCAGCGCAAAGGCCTTGTTGATTGACGAGCTGGCCTTGCGAGTCGTTGAGGAAGGCGGATCACCGCTGGAGATAAAGCCATGACCCCGCAAGCGCGATTTCTACTGACCCTTGCGCAC
>CAZYXU010000258.1:0-384 GCA_964650945.1 uncultured Verrucomicrobiota bacterium
TTCCGCGACGCCGTTTTTCATGCGTTGCGGTTTGAGGGCGTGCGGCCGGTGGTCTGGCAGAAATACATTCTGCCCGCCATGACGGTGTTCCGGCGCAAAAACGCTTTCGGCCACGGCGTACCGTGGAGCGTTGACAATGCCGGTAAAGATGTGGAATATATTCCGGAAAATTATCCCATGGCCTTGCGCCATTCGCAGACGCATTTAGGCCTGAACATGCCGCTGCGCGCGCCGAATGACGACGCCACCGTCAGTCTGCTGGCGGAAGCGTATGGCAAGGTGATGGATCAGCTCAGCGAAATCGATCCGGCGCGCATCGAAAAAATCGTGGCGGAAAAAGCGGCGCAGGCCAGGCAAGCCGCCAAATAGACGGGGAGGATGGAA
>CAZYXU010000258.1:394-4265 GCA_964650945.1 uncultured Verrucomicrobiota bacterium
CAGCGCAAAATCACCCCGCCGCTCGGTTCTGAACTGGGCGGTTACTTTCACAAACGCTTTGCCAAGGGGGTCAAAAGCGAGCTTTATGCCAAAGTCATGGTGATCGAGAGCGGCGGCCGGCGCCTGGCGCTGGCCGCGAATGACCTGGTCGCCGCCTTCGCGGAATTCAGCGAGCCGGCCCGTGAACGCGTCGCCCGCCAGTGCGGCATTCCGCCGGAAGCGATCCTGATTACAAGCACGCATACCCATACCGGGCCGGCCCTGGTCAAACGCAAAGGAAATCCGGTTGATCCCGTGCCCGGGTATAATGAAGTTGTCGCAACGGCCATTGCCGAAGCCGCGCAGGAAGCCTGCGCTTCCATGTTCGAAGCAACCTTATACCTTGGGGAAACCGATGCGCCGGGCTATTCCGTCAATAAATTAAGCCGCACGCGGGATGGGCGCGATGTTTACCGGCAACCCAAGCCGGGAGACCCGGACATCATCGGTCCGGCCGGCCAACTGGATACTTCCGTGCAGGTGCTCTGCGTCCGGGACGCGCGCCAGCAAATCCGCGCCTTGGCCGTCAATTTCGCGGCGCATCCGAATAGCGGAGGCGAAGAAATCTGGGCGGAATGGCCCGGCGACATGGTCAAAACCCTGGCGGCGGTCTATGGCGCGGATATGCCGTGCTTGTTCCTGCAGGGAACGTGCGGGGATGTGGATTGCCGGGGGCGCGACCGGGTCGGGCGCGGGATTGCCGGCGCGGCCATGCTGGCCCTGGAGCGGGAGAAAACTCCCGCGGTCTGCCTGCCGCTCGATTATCGTTTCCGAAAACTCACCATCCCGCGTCTGAAAAAGACTCCGGAAACCGACCGCATGATTGAGGCTATCCGCAGCAAACCCAATCCAAATTACCTTGAAAAAGCCTGGCCGCTCCGTTATGACGCATGGGATCCCGAGCCGGCCAGCAGGGATGTGCCGGTTCAGTGTTTCCGGCTGGGCGACACGGCGATTATAGCTTTGCCTGGCGAGGCTTTTACCGCGCTCGGCCTGGAAATCAAGCGCTATTCGCCCGCCCGGCATACCCTGATTGTAGCGTACGCCAACGATTCCATCGGTTACATCCCGCCGGTGGAGCAGGCCCATCGCGGCGGATACGGCGAATGGCCGTTTATTTCACGCCAACTGATCGCCGAGGCCGGCACGATGATGACCGAAGCCGCCATCGAAATGTTGCATGAAATGTGGGCCGGCGGCTCCCAGGCCGCCGCCACCGGCTGAACTAAGGGTGGCCCAGATGCATCAGAGCCGCACTATACATGCCTGGTTTGCCGGCGCGGTCTTGCTGGGCGCCGGAATTCACGCGCCGGCGTACGCGGAGGAGCATCATATGCAGAAACCAAACCCGCCATTAGCGCGCGACTGGCGCGCCCAGTCGGTCGCTTACGCGCGGATCATGTCACAGGTGCAGTGGACGCCGGCAGCCGGCGGCATGCCGGTCAAAGGCGGGAAAAGGTTTTTCCAGCCAGGGATGGTGTACACGGGCACGCCCTATTCCAGCGTGAAATCCGTGGGCCGCTATATCGGGTTCGATATATTTCTCAAAACCTTCCTCGCCGCCGTCGAAAATCCGCTCAGCATCTTGTACACCGAGAATCTCGGCGGTAAAGTTGAAAACGCCGGCTGTTATTATGGCAAGGTCTGTTCATCGTTTACCAGTTACGCGCTGCAGTGCGGCTTCTGGTATGTCAGTCTCCTGCACACCCCGCCGTATCGCGACGGGATAGACCTGGTGGCGCCGCAGTCGGCCCAGGCTGCCGCGGTCGGCGATATCATTTATACGCCGGAAACCGCCGGCTCGCACGTCGAACTGGTGGCGGACCTGGTGCGGGACGCGGACGGCGCGGTCACCCATGTCCGGGTGGAGGACAGTTGGCCGGCGACGACGCGAAGCATTAATCATACCGCGGCGGCTTTCGACCGCCGCATTTCGACCGCAGGCCGGCGGCTGTATCGTATTACAGACTTGTCGGCCTGGCGCGGTGAAAACAGGGCCGAGTCGTTCCTGTTTCCGAACTATGCCGAAGACTCCGCCAACCCGGTTATCAACCGCGAGCTCCTCCTGGATCGCGGGGACTGGGTGCCCTATCAGCGGGGGCAGCCCGTGCGCATCAACGTCATGGACCGCGATTCCCGCGGCGTTGTCAGCCTGGTGATCAAGCGCGGCGATGCCGTGATCGAAACACTGGCGGTCCCAGGCGGCCGTGGCGTTTTTGAACGCGCATTGAACGAATGCGGGGATTATACCGCGCACTGCGTCCTGGCCGATGGCAGCTTGAGCCAACCCTGCGAGTTTTCGGTATGCGACATCGCCGTGCGGCTGCCGCAGGCGGAATTTTCGGCCGGCGCGGATTGCGAGGTTGAATTCAGCGCCGCGAACATGCAAGTTATTTACGTCTTCCTGGTAAACCCGGACCAACTGGCGGACCGCCACATTTTGTTCGTCTCCCAATCAGACCGGGAGCGCGGCCGGCTGAGGATTCCAGGCCGGCTGCTGGCTACAGCCGGCCCGCGTCAGATATGGGTCGCCGGCGAGCATCGATACGGCCGCCTGACGGTGCGGCGCGACATCACCGTCGCTGCTCCACCCGATGCGGCGGAAGCTCAGGCTGGCGCGGAGCCAGGGACATTTACGTTTTCATCTTCGGCAGACGCGCCGGGGGCAAGCGTTTAACCAAGGAAGCGATTTTGACGGGCTTGCCGGTGCGAATGCTCCGGTTGGCCGCCGCGCCGATAAGGATGCTCATCGCCCCGCTGGCATAGCCCGCGGCGCGCAGGTAGCGGTCCGCGCACGGCTTGCCGCCGAAAAGGTCCTGCATCAGCCGGCTGTCGCCGCCCCAATGTCCGCCCGAGAATTTCACCTGGGGTATTTCGCGCGCCGGCCGGAAATGCGGATACAGCCGCAGCCGCATGCCGTGCGGCATCTTTTCCGCGTTGAATACCTTGCCCTGCGGCGTCGCCGGCGCGCCGATGGACTCGAATTCCAGGCGGCCCCGGTCGCCGTTAAACACGAAACGGAATCCCTCGTAAGGCAAAAACGCGTTCAAGGAATACGACAGAAACGCCCCGGTGTCGTACTTCACCGTCAAGTTCATCGTGTCCATGATGTCCACCCGCTTATGGAACACGCAGCGCGCCGGCACGTAGCCGTCGTACTTCTGATTATCCACGTACAACCGGCGGGAATGAGCCGATTTCAGCAAGTCCACGTAAAACGGGCATTTTTTCGCGCAAGGACATTTCAGGCAGTTTTCGCCGCGCCGTTCCAGGCCGTAGCGCTTGATCAACACGCTGCCGGCGCCGTAAAAACCGCGGCCGCCCATGGCGAAGACCTCCACCGGGTTGGCTGAAAGGAACCAGTTCACCAGGTCGAGGTGGTGCGTGGCCTTGTGCAGCAGCAGCCCGCCGGAATTGGCCATCTCGCTGTGCCAGCGCCGGAAGTAACTGGCGCCATGGCAGACGTCCAGCATCCACTGGACATCGGCCGACAGAATCCGCCCGACCGCGCCCTTCATCAGCAGGTCCTTCACCTGCACCATCGGCGGCATGTACCGGCAGTTGAAGGTGACCTTCAAATCCCGGCCCGTGCGGTTGACCGTGTCCACGATCCGCTGGCATTTGCGTTCGTCAATGGTCATCGGCTTTTCGCAGATCACGTCGCAACCCAGCCGCATCGCACGTACGATGTACTCGTCATGCGTGCAATCCATCGAAGTCACGACCACCGCGTCCGGCTTCAGGCGGCGCACCATGGCGTCGAACTCCGCGGCCGGGAACATCGGCACCGCCTGCCCGCCCAGTTCCTTCTGAATGCGTTGGTTGCACAATT
>CAZYXU010000259.1:0-1330 GCA_964650945.1 uncultured Verrucomicrobiota bacterium
TGTGGTTTGATTTCATATTCCAGGTTCACAATGGCCTTGACGGTTTTATCAATCGTGGATTCGTCATACACTCCGTAGCCGGAAGTCTCGGTGGAGTTGCGGGTAGTGATCTGGAAGACACCCTGGCCGGCCGAAGTGAGCGCGCCGACCTGGCCGCCGCTGTTTTCCGCCAGGGTAATTGCCCGGCGATAGCCGTCCGCCGTTGCCTTGGCCAGCAGCTTGATCTTGATATCTTGCAGGTCGGTGATGTAGAACGAGGGGGCATAAACCGTCAGGTCAATATCGTCTTTGATCAATTCGCCGAGGGCCCTGGCGGCATCGCGGATCAGGGCGACATTGGTGGATTCGATGGTGACGGTTTGCGCCAGATCGTGGAACTCCACTTCGTTCATTTCCTTGCCTTGTGCGTCGCGTTTTGCGACTTTGACGGAATCAATCGTTTCGACGGCGATTTCCGCCTCGTTGAATCCCGCCGCCTTGAGCCTGGCCGTCACCGCGTCCCGGGCGCGTGCCAGCCCGGCATAAGCTTCGGGCAGGCTTTTGCCGCGCGCGAGAAACCGGCCGGCGAACCGGCCGAAGTCCGAAACCACATCCTGTTCCGCGTAGCCTTTGACGGCAATGGATTGCTCATGCCGGATTTTGAGGAAGAATTTTGAGAGTACCAAGGCGGAAAGGACCATGGCGCCGGCCAGGACCAGCGTTACCGCAAAAAATTTCCAGCTATTCATGTTAATTTCCGTTCTTTATGTTGGCGGTGATTAATATCAGTAAATTCTTATTAACTATTTGGGTGGTTTTATGTTGAAATAAACGCCCCAAAAACGGGATGCTGCCGAAAAACGGCGTCTGGTCCAGATGCTCCTCTTTATCGGTTGTCACCAGTCCGCCCATGACCGCCGTCTGGCCATCCAGCATGCTGATATTGGTGATTATTTTCCGGCTATGAAAGAGCGGCTGGCGCATTTGGATGGGCGCTAAATCACCGTCAACCAGTTGTTTGCCTGTGCCGTAGTCAATCCATTCAACCAATTCGCAGATTTCAGCGTCAATATCCAGTGAAATGGTTTTGCCGTCCGACTCCAGTAAAGGGGTGACGTTCAGGATAACGCCCATTTCGCGCATTTCAAATTTCGGGATGCCGAGGGCGGTGACCAGCGTTTCGGGAGGCTTTACGGTTTCGTTGGAAGCCAGGGGACGCAGCATCCCGGTTTTCATATTCTTTACAAACGTCTCAATTTGATATTCCGCGGGGTAAATAAGCTCGCGCACTACCTTGACCTCCGCGTTTTGGCCGGAGCGGGTGGTAATCTTGGGGGCGGACAGCAGGTTC
>CAZYXU010000259.1:1430-4243 GCA_964650945.1 uncultured Verrucomicrobiota bacterium
CAAGGATGCTTTAACAGGATCAGACGTCACCGTTACGGCATCTGAGGCGATTGCCGGGATGGCGCAGAACAGCCGTGCGGCCAGGATAATCGGGATTAAATGAGTCTTTTTCAAAAGTATCCAGTGTTCGGTGTTCAGTGTGCGGCATTCAGAATTTTACAATAACGTAATGCGTTGATCTAGTGCTGTTTGCTATCGTTCTGAATTCTGACTCCTGAATTCTTTCAAAACGTGAGTTTTGAAATTGGCTTAATTGTCTTGTTACATTCATGTATTCAGACGCGATACTGTCCACATAAAATTCAAACGGCCGCATCGCTGGGGGCTGATGCTGGCGCATTGCGTGGTAGGGCCCGTGCGATTGCATCAATCAATCCTTGCGGGCCCAGACGTTCCAGTACGGCCGCCAGGCGTTCCCTGGGTTCGCCGTGGCGAACCAGCCAGTCGAGGGTGGCGCCGATGCAGCGTAATACCGCGTCGGCGTCGGGCGCCGGCGTTTCCAATGGTATGGCCCAGCGCGGCCGGCGGCCGACACAACCGCCGATGAAAATATTATATCCGGTCTTTCCCTTGGCCATGATCCCGATGTCGTTGGTCTGCGGCTTGGCGCAGGAATTAGGGCAGCCGGTTACGGCAATCTTAAGCTTGGTCGGCAAACCCTGATAGTCTTGATATTTGGCGTGGATTTGCCGCGCCAGTTCCTGGGTGTCGCCCAGGCTGAAGCGGCAGACGGGATGGCCGGGGCAGGCCGCGACGGTGCGGACGGTGTTGCCTGAGCCGGCGCTCTCCAGTCCCAATTCCCTGGCGCATGCCAGGGCGTCCGGCACGGCATCCGCCGGGATGTTATGGAGTTCGATGGCTTGCCGGGTGGATAAATGCACGGCGCCGTCGCCAAAGCGTTCGGCAAGATTGGCGGCGGCGCGCAGGAGGGCGGCGGGGGCATGCCCGCCGGTAACGCGCAGGCGCAAAATAAAATGTTCCTTGCTTTTTTGGATCAAAGCCCCGCGCGCGCGAAGCGCGGCGATTTCTTCCTGTTTCATGGTCATGTAAATTAAGCTTGTCGGCAGATAATACTACGCATATTGCGTTTAGCTTCTAACAACAGAAATTCCGTAAGTCAAGGCGATTTGTGCGCGCCGGATGTCGCGCCGTAGCTTATCTGCGGCGGCGGTTGATGTCGGGATGGTTTCCGCCTTTCTACCCACGCATGTGCCGCATTTGGGTAGATTCTGGGTAGATTTGGGTAGATTCTGGGTAGATTTGGGTAGATTTTGGGTAGATTTTAGCGGAATGCGCTTCAGCGTGACGGGCAATTCGTGGAGCTGAATCGGCCAGATCTGTCTTGGGTGGGGCGAACCGTCCCTGGTGAGCCGGAAGCATGACGCAGCCGTGGAGGTTTGGCACACAACCCCGGGGTAGCACTTGACACAGTCTGCCGGCTCGTTTATCGTGTCCGGGCAATGAAAAAACGCGCGCAAATGGTCCCTGGCTCAAATTTGCTCCGCGCCGGCGCGGAAAGTATTTTGGAAAGCATTTCCGACGGTGTGTTCACGGTGGATGCCGATTGGCGCATCACCTCGTTCAACCGCGCCGCGGAAATCATCACCGGCATCCGGCGGCGCGAAGCTCTGGGGCGGCCGTGCGCCGAGGTGTTCCGCTCCAATATGTGCGAGGCGGATTGCGCGCTCCGGCAGACCGTCAAAACCGGCAAGCCGGTGGTAAACAAGTCCGCCTTCATCGTCACCGCCGCCGGCCGGCGCATACCCATTTCCGTCTCCACCGCTTTGCTGCGCGATGCCCGCGGCAAAATCACCGGCGGCGCGGAAACGTTCCGCGATTTGAGCCTCGTGGAGGAATTGCGCAAGGAGTTGGCCGGCCGGTTCCACATGGGCGACCTGGTGAGTTGCAGTCCGCTCATGCGCCGTATTTTCGACATTTTGCCGCAGGTGGCGGCCAGCGATGCGACGGTGTTGATCCTGGGCGATACCGGCACGGGCAAGGAGCTTTTAGCCCGGGCCATCCATGCGGAAAGTCCGCGCCGCGACCGGCCGTTTGTGGCGGTGAACTGCGGCGCCTTGCCCGATACGCTCCTGGAATCGGAACTCTTTGGTTACGTCAAGGGTGCCTTTACCGGCGCCGGCATGGACAAGCCCGGGCGATTTGCCCTGGCCGAAGGCGGCACGGTCTTTTTGGATGAAATCGGCGACATCAGCCCGGCGTTACAGGTCCGGCTGCTGCGCGTATTGCAGGAAAAAACCTTTGAGCCGCTGGGCGGAATCCGGTCCATTAACGCCAATGTCCGGGTGATTGCCGCCACGCATCGCGATCTGCCGGCGCAAATCCGCAAGGGGCATTTCCGCGAGGATTTGTTTTACCGGCTGAATGTCATCAGCCTGGATTTGCCGCCGTTGCGCCGGCGCAAGGAGGATTTGCCGCTGCTGGTGGAAAATTTCATCGCGCGGTTGAACCGCCGGGATGGCAAGACCGTTGCCGGCGTGACGCCGGAAGTCATGGCGATTTTAATGGCGCATGATTATCCGGGCAATGTGCGGGAATTGGAAAACATCATTGAGCGCGCCTTGGTGCTGTGCGGCGCCGGCAAAATCGAACCGCGGCATTTGCCGCCGGAACTCGCGGCGCGGAGCGCGGCCGACGGGGCCGCGCCGGCCGCGGGCGCCGCCATGGCCGAGCAGAAACATGCCGCCGAGGCGCAGGCCATCCGCGCGGCACTGGAGCGCAACCATTTCAATCGCCTGGCCGCCGCCCGCGAACTGGGCGTGCATAAAACCACCTTGTTCCGTAAAATCCGGCAA
>CAZYXU010000260.1:0-4240 GCA_964650945.1 uncultured Verrucomicrobiota bacterium
CTCACCTGACTTCCCAGGCAAACACCCGCGCGGCATCGCCGCCCCAGGCACTTTCCGGAGTAAAACGCACGGCCTGGGCGGCGGCGCTGACGGCCAGCCGCACGCACCGTTGATAATTATTTTCCACCAGCGCCAAGGGCCGCCATTGCCCCGCCTCATCCCGGTACTCCACCCGGAAGCGCCGGACCAGCGCATCCGGCACGCGCAGCGGCCCGGCATGCAGATGGATATTGCTCAACATGTTCGTATGGTAGGGCACGGGAATATCATAGGAAACGGTCCGGCGGTTGAGGTCGCTGTCGAAAACCAACCGCAGTTCCCGGATATCCGCCGTTGACCCAAATTCGTACTGAACCCAGTCGCCGATTTTGCCGCACCAGGCGTTTTCCCGCCCGCCGGCCGGCCGGTCCACCCCGTTGCGGAGCGGCTCAGGATTCCCCGCGGAGGCAGTCAGCCTGGCCCGGGCGGTCAAATCCGGAATGTCCCGGACCAGTCCCGGCAACCAGCAGTCATCCCGCATCAATGTCTGCTGCAGGTGGCGGATGCGCTTCAAGCCAACGTCCCTTAGAGACAGGCCTTCGGCAACCGCGATGGCCGCCGCCGTGCCCAGCGCCTGACCCAGGAGGGCGCAGGTAGCCATGACCCGGGTGGAACTCATGGCGGCATGGGTCACGCTGATATTCCGCCCGGCAAATCCGAGGTTGACGATGTTTTTGGAATACAGGCAGCGGTACGGGATGCCATAAGGCGACGGCGCCGGGTGGAAGATGTTCGTCCCCTCGCCCGTCACATGGCGGAACCCGGCAGGATGATGGTCGTCCATGGGCCAGCCGCCATATGCCACGATATCGTCAAATGCCCCCCCCTGGCGCACATCGTGCTGAGTCAGGAGATGGTCGCCGACATACCGGCGGCTTTCGCGTTTCCCGGGGAGGAATCCTACCCAGTCGAGTTCCCAGTTGTCGGCCTGGCATTGTCCGCTGTTCTTGATGTAATCCCAGAAACCAAACGCGACTTTCAGCAATTCGTCCCTGAGGGTTTCGGTGTCATGGATCGTATCCTGCTCGCCGCCCAGTTCCAGGTACCAGAAATTTTCCAGCGGGCCGATGTCTTTAATTTTATATGGCAAATCTTCCGGCCGGAACCGGCAGGCCCAGGCGGGGGGAATGAATGTCCGCGGGGAAGCCATTTCGCGAGCCTGGATCAGGCAGCTCATCCCCATGGTCTTGTTGTCCGCCTGCGCCGGGGCGATATCCTCGCCGAATTCCGCGGCGGATTCCCGGCCCCAGCGGTGCGCGGCGCCCGTCAGCGGCGCCAGGACGCTGTCCCCCGAGCAATCGGCAAAAACCTTTGCCGTAACCACATGCCAGGTCTGCGTGGTCAACTGCCAGCCCCGGACGCTTTTGATGGCCGGACCGTCCAGCTCCGCGCCGTTGCAGGAACAATTCAACAGCAGGGTCAGGTTGGGCTGGAAGCGCGCCTGCTCATAGAGGATGCTGTCCCAGATGGAATAAATGCGCCAGGGGTTGCGATACAGGTTTTCCAGCGCGATTTCCTCCAGGATGCCGGTCTCCCGGACATTCGCGCCGCGCGCGCCGCTGACCCACATCCGGATTTCCGAGGAGGCATTCCCGCCCAGCACCGGCCGGTCATGCATCAAAACCACCCGCGCGCCATGGCGCGCGGCGCTAACGGCCGCCAGCAGGCCGGCCAGCCCGCCGCCCACCACGCAAAAGTCCACCGTATGTTCAATTTCCCTGAAAGGACTGCTTGGCTTCATGGTCCATCCGGTGGTGAAACGCAGTCATGCCTTACACGCCGATCTGGTCGAGTTCCCGCAAAACCTTCTCCGCCTCGGCCTGATCCGGGCAATAGATAGTCAGATAAATACGATCGCGCGCCACTTTGTTCAGCAGCGGTTTGACCTGTCCGGGCCGGCAATAAATCAGGATTTTCTTCCCGCCTTCCTGGACGCGCCGGATAAATTCAAGCCAGTTTAACGGATTGCCGAAATCCGGCTGGCTGAGCCTGGATCCCGGCATCCATTGGATCAAGTCCAGGGCCTCGATGCCCAGCAGCAGGTCCAGGTGCCGGATTTGCTCCGGGCCGTCGAGATGGTAAATGCCGTAATCCACATGTTCGTAGATGTCGGCGAGTTCCGGCGCCACAAAGTCCCGAAACATGGCCGGGGAGATCATTACGGACATGTCGCATTGGGAGGAAATCACGCGGCCGGGCGCCCAGACGCTCATCCAGTCAATCCCCCCCGCCTGCCGGTCCTTCAGGATCGCGTACCCCTCGTCATAAGTCTGCCGCGACCATGCCATCATGCGGTCGCGCACTTCCAGCACGGCGTCAGGCTCCTCCAGCATGGCCGTGAGTGCGCGCTCCGTGCCGAGCAGGGCGGCGATCACGTCCATCACCGCCATCAATTCCCCATTCCACTGGGTAAGATAGCGGCCTTGCGACCGCTCCAGGGAGAGCCGGGTCAAGTGCTTGGAAAGTTGCCACCAGCGGTTTTCCGGATTGAAGCGCAACGCCTGCAATTCCCGGACGTTGCGGCAGCAGGGTTCATACCAGGTCGTATTATCCGCAAACACCGGCTCGGCCCCCAGGTAGGTGACGCAGAACATGGGCCCGGCATACACAAAGTGGGAGGGAAACGCCTCGCCGCCCCAAAACGTCCGTTCCAGGCGGCATTCGAGATTATGGAAGACCGTCTCCGGATCGGTATATTTTTCCGGCACCTTGTTCCAGATCTGCGCAACCCGCGGTTGGGCCGGCTTGATCGGGGCCGTCACGGACGCCGGCACCCGGTCAACCGGCCGGCCCTGCCACCAGGCTGTCATCCGCTCCTGAGCTTCCCGCCAGTCCGGCTTGAACACCCCCATGTTGGCATGCATATGTTTTACCTGAATTTTGCACGAATATTGGCGTTGAAATGATTTGAAGTAATCAAAGAGCGCGCAAATTAATTTTTTGCACGGTTAACTACTGTCACCCATATGGTTACGCGAGCATATTTTCCAGAAACGCCAATATTCGCCCATTCGACAAAGCTCAGGGCTATGTCGGACACAGCCGGCGGCCGGCCGCGCGATTTTGGCGCGGTGCAAAATTCAGGTTTTGATCAATCCGGTCAGCGCACTCCAAAAACAGCGCCCGCGGCGACATATTCGTAACAGCCCATATCCACCAGGCGGGAGAACCGGTCAATCCGCGTCCGCCCGTCCAGGTCCACGACCGCCGACATCGAGGGCTGATTCGTCCCGGCGTTGATACAGGGGGAATTGGGGGGCAGCCGAAAATTATAATCGGCCGCATCCATATCCGGAGCAAAACTTACGAAGGCCGGTTCATCGGTGATGTTGCCGGCGCCGTAGTCATTCACCGACGGCGCCGTGCAGTTGTTGGTCCAATTTACCGTGGTATAGTAAGACAAATTGCTTCCACCAGGCGAGACATTGTAATAAATGATGTTATTCATTAATAACACATTGGTGCACATAGTGTTAGCGTTATTTATGCCACCGCCGCGCTGGGAGGCGTAATTGGAAACAATCGTGCAATTCTCAAGCAGATTGGACGCGGTGGTTAAATAAACTCCGCCACCATAGCGCTGGGCGTAATTGCGGGCGATCAGCGAATTGCGCAACACGCCGCCATTCAAATAAGCTCCGCCGCTGTTGTCAAGTCCGGTCAGCACATTGTCAACAATCACGCACCGATCCACAACGATATTGCCGCCGCTGCCCGCCGATAAATAAACCCCCGCGCTGTGGGTGAAACTCCGATTAGCTTGAATCAGACAATTGGAGACAATTCCCAACGAACTCACCATCACGCCGCCGCCCCAGCCGCTCGCGGTGCCAATGCACTGGTTGCTGATGATGCTGCTATCCAGCAGTTTCCCCCCCGCAATAACATAAACGCCGCCGCCATAGTTGTTGCTGCCAATATTGCCGATGATGGCGCACCGGCGCACCGTTCCGGCGGACAAGTACACACCGCTGCCATGAGAGGCAATGCTATTTTCACGCACGCAACTGTCTTCCAGAAGCCCGTTCAACCCGACAAGTGCCCCGCGCCCCGCGTTAAATGCCAGATCGCAGTTCCGCATCACACCGTGATAAATCGTTGCGGCGCTTGTCGCCGCGTTGGTGACCATGAATCCATCCACGATGGCGTTGGCGTTGCTGACAAAAAACCCGCGATTAACCCCCCCGGCATTGATAATCGT
>CAZYXU010000261.1:0-4228 GCA_964650945.1 uncultured Verrucomicrobiota bacterium
GCCGTCTGGATCGGCCAGGGCAGCCCGTCCTATCTCTATTATGCCGAGCGCCTGATTTACCTGCCCCTGGGTATTTTCGCCACCGCCCTGGGCACCGTGCTGCTACCCACGCTTTCAATCCATGCCGCCCAGGCCCGGCCGGAGCGCATTCGCGCGACCTTGAATTATGCCATGCGGCAGATATTGTTCATCACGCTGCCGGCGGCGGCCGGGATGCTGTTCCTGGCCGGACCGATCGTGGGGGTGGTATACCAGTATGGCGATTTCAACGCCCATACCGCGCGCATGACGGCGTTGGCGCTGGCCTGTTACGCGCCGGGCGTGGTGGTCTTCAGCCTGTTGAAGGTGCTGGTGCCGGTGTTTTACGCCCGGCAGGACATGCGCACGCCCGTTAAGGTGGGGATCGCTTGCACCATCCTTAACCTGGCGCTGAATCTGATCCTGATGTGGCCGCTGCGCCATGCCGGCATCGCCGTCGCCACGGTGCTGGCGTCCGCGGCCCATGTGATTGCGCTGGCGATTTTGATCCACCGGCATGATGGTTCGCCGGGCTGGCGCGCCATCGCCCTGGCCGCTCTGCGCATGCTGGCGCCGACCGCCATCATGGTCCTGGCGGCGCTATTCATCCAAAATCGCCTGCTGGCGGCCTGCGTCCTGGCCGGTTGGCCGCACAAGTTGGGCGCCGTGCTGGCCCTGGTCGCCGCCATTGCCGGGGGCGCGCTGGTGTATCTGGGCGCGGCCTACGCCTGCCGTTGCCGTGAAGCGCGCGAAATTCTGGGTGCGCTGCGCCGCCGCGGGGGTTGATGGGCCGGCTGGCGCCCGACGTGCTGTTTTTGGCAGGGCGGTCAGGCCCTTGACCGCCTTGGCGCCTAACGCGCGAGTTCCTCGCAGGCGCGATGGACGGCGTTGATTTTACTGTCGGCGCCGGCAACGATGGCTTCAATCACCTGGCGGTTGCGCGCCGCGAGATCGGCACGGGCGGATTCCAGCAGTTCCATCTGGTAGCGCGCCTCAAGGCGGGAACGGAACACGGCGGTGAATTGGCTCTCGCTCATGTTCTTGAATTCCGGCGCCGACCGCACCATCTGGGCGTGCCGGGCGGAGCCCATGACCCGGTCATAGACGCTGTAGGCATCCTCATCCGTGCCCGGGCCGCGCCCTTCCCGGTATTGGGCGTAGATGGCCTCCGCCTGCGCCGGCAGCGTCACCGCATCGCGGATTTCGACCATTTTTTCGCCGGCGGCTTTGAAGAACCCCACCCAGCCGATCAATTTCCCGGCGGCATCGGGCAGCGCATCCTTGATGGCGTCGGTGATCTCCCAGATTACATCCTGCGCGTCCTTGATCTTGGTTTGCGGGGTGATCAGCGGGTTGGGCTTGGCGCCGCCGGCCACCGGCTCCGACATAAACGCCAGCGCCCGATCCACCCGGCGCGCCATATCCCGCAAATTCGCGGTCGGGCCCGGGTCGCCGCTGACGGTCTTTTCCTTGGCGCGCAGTGCGGCGGCAATTAAATCGTCAGGCAGGTCCCGGAACAGCAGGGGGCGGTACTCCTTCAGCAATTCGATAATCCGCGGATAATCGGAGACCGGCGGCTTGACGCCCGGGCGGCCGGCGAGTTTTTTTGCGGCGGCGGCGGCGATCTGCTTGAATTGGTCGAAGGTTATCTCGGTCAAGTCCACCTTGGAGAAGTCGGTGTCCCGGCCATGATCCCGGGACTGGAAGGCGGCCGTGGTGGCAGTCAGGTCCAGTTCCAGATAGTAGTCTTCGCTGGCGCAGAAAGCGCCGCCCCGGATGCGGTTGCCGTCATTGGCATACCAGACGGTGCCGGTCAATTTATCTCCCAATCCCAGTTCCTGGAATGTAACCCGGAGAGCGTCCGGCGCCAGGGAACCCAGGGAGTTCTGCCCGCGGGTGAGCATGTCGAATTTATGGCCGCCTTCCAATGTCTGGAAACGCGGTTGAACCGTATGTGTGATATGGATGAAATTGGGAACAATTTCGCGGTCGTCCGGAGCGCGCAGCCGCCAGCGTGGTTCGCCATAAAAGGTAGGGGTGCGGTGGAGCGGGCCGCGTTCATGGAACCCGAAAATTTCCTTATAATCCGCGTGCGTCAGCCGGAAAGATTTTTGCCCGCCGCCGCCCCATGGCACATTCCACGAAAGGGCTTCGTTCAGAATCATTAATCCCGACAGATCGGCGGAAGTCAGAAATAAATCGGGCTTGACTCCCGCCGGCGGCGCGGCGGGCGGCGGCGGCGTCACCGATTTCCAGTAATGCTTGTATTCGACCGGCCCCCCATCGGCCTGCGCCGGCCCGGCCATGAAAACGCCCGCGGCCCAAGCCATGGCCAGGGCCGCGCCGAGGCATCCGATTATTGCCGGCTGTTTCAAATCTGCCGGTCCGAGTAAATTAATAGACATAGTCTGAGTTGCTTTCAAAAGTCAGCTTTTGAAAGCAGTATTCAGAATCCAGTAGTTAATAGTCAAGTCTGAATTTACGGCGCTGCGAAAGGACCGTACGGGCCGGCCTGCGCATAGCTCGCGCTGGAAAGCCAGGCGTAAATCATACCCGTGCCCGGCTGATACATGGCGGGGTCGGCCCGACCGTCGCGGTCATAATCGGATGCCATGGGCACGCCGCCGGTTACGCTCAGCGGCCGCGGGGTAGTCAGCGGCTGGTAATTTGATCCGGACTGCCAGACGGTCCATTGTCCGGTTGCCGCCTGGAACATGGCCGGATCGGCCCGGCCATCGCCATCGAAGTCCGCCGCCAGGGGCGTGCCGCCCGGGACACTCAACACCACCGGCCCCGCGATGCGGTACCCATCGGCCGACATGGCAGCCATCCAGGCGCCGCTGGATGCCTGGAAGATGGCGGGGTCAGCTTTGCCGTCGCCGTCGAAGTCCGCCGCCAGGGGTGTGCCGGCCGGCATATTCAAGGCGAATGGGCCGCCCATGGCATAATCCTGGCTGGAAAACAGCACGTACCATTCCCCAGCCGTTGCCCGGAACAGGCCCAGGTCGGACTTGCCGTCGCCGTCAAAGTCGGCGCCCACCGGCGTGGCGTCGCGCACCCCGGTGTCAAACGGGCCGACGCTCTGGTAGCCCTGGGATGACAGCCAGAAGTACCAGCCGCGGCCGGCCCGATATTCGGAAATGTCGCCCTGGCCATCGCCGTCAAAGTCGCCGCTGGGCGGCACATCCGTGGATGATTGCAGGATGATGCGGCCGTTGCCGGTTACCACGAATGTGCCGTTGCCGTAGGCGATGCCTTCCAGCGTGGCGGACACCCCGGAGTCGCGGTTGCTCCAGGCCATGCCGTCGGGCGAGGTCAGGATTGTGCCATTCCCGCCGATGGCCACGAAGAAGCCGTTCTGGTAGCGCACGCCGTTGAGCGGTTGGGAAGTGCCGGAATCCTGGTCCGTCCAGATTTCCGCGTCCGGCGAGGTGACGATCCGGCCATTATCGCCCACGGCCACGAACAAATCATTGCCGAAAGCGATGTCATGCCAGTCCAGCAGGAGCGGGCGGGCGCCGCCCAGCGCCGGCGGCGATGCGTCCGACCAGGTTTCGCCGTTGTTGGTGGAGGTTACGATATAGCCGCCGGAGCCCACCGCCACGAATTTTTCCAGGGCGTAAACAATGCCGTAATACCAGGCGCCATAGCCCGTGTAAATCAGGTTCCAATCAACGCCGTTGGATGATACCAGCGTCTTGCCGGAAGATCCCGCGGCGATGTAGAGGCCATTGCCGTATGTGATGCAGGAGAAGGTGTATGCGGTTACGCGCGCGGCGCCCATCGCGCTGGGCGTCCAGTTGACGCCATCCGGCGAAGTCAGAATGGCGGCGCTGGAGCCGCAGGCGACAAACAGGCCGTTGCCGTAGACCAGGCCGGAAAGCGATGCGGATGTGCCGGATTCCTGCTCATCCCAGGCCGCGCCGTCGGGCGACGACATGATGACGCCGTTGGGCCAGCCCACGGCGACGAACCGGCCGGCGCCATAGTCAATGTCCTCAAGATTGTCCGCGTAACTATCGCCCGCCCGGGTCCAGGTTATTCCGTCGGTGGAAGTTGCGATGATGCCGTTGGCGCCGGCGGCCAGCATGCAGGTGTCGTTGATCGCTGCGCCGTAATACCACGTGGAAATGCCGGTGTAACGCAAGCTCCAGATCTCGCCGTCCGTGGATTGCAGCGTCTTGCCGGAGGAGCCGGCGGCCAGAAACAG
>CAZYXU010000262.1:0-4196 GCA_964650945.1 uncultured Verrucomicrobiota bacterium
GATATCCGGCGCCAGGCGCCGAATGTGCGCCGCATGGAATTTCTCGGCGCGCGCGTGCATCCGGTGACCGCCGGCACCGCCACGCTCAAGGACGCCATGAGCGAAGCCTTGCGCGCCTGGGTGGCGCGGGTGGATGACACGTTTTATGTGATCGGCACCGTCGCCGGGCCGCATCCGTATCCCATGCTGGTGCAGGATTTCCAAAGCGTCATCGGCCGGGAAACGCGCGCGCAGGCGCTGAAACAGGCCGGCCGCCTGCCGGACCTGGTGGTCGCCTGCGTCGGCGGCGGCAGCAATGCGGCGGGGATGTTTGACGCGTTCCTGGAGGATGACGGGGTGGCCTTGCTGGGGGTGGAGGCGGCCGGATGCGGCATCGCCAGCGGCCGCCATGCCGCCAGCATCGGCGCCGGGCGGGTGGGCATTCTGCACGGCAACAAGAGTTACGTCCTGCAGGATGCCGACGGCCAGATCAGCAACGCGCATTCCATCAGCGCCGGCCTGGATTATCCCGGGGTCGGTCCGGCCCATGCCGCATGGGCGGATTGCGGCCGGGTAAAATACGTCAGCATCGAGGATCGGGAGGCCCTGCGGGCTTTTTATGAACTGACGCGCCTGGAGGGCATTCTGCCGGCCCTGGAATCCAGCCATGCCCTGGCGGCGGCGCGTCCGCGCGCCCGCCGCCTCGGGCGCCGCGGGGTGCTGGTAATCTGCCTGTCCGGCCGCGGCGACAAGGATTTGGATCACGTGGCGGCGGAAACGCGCCGGCCCGGTTAACCTGGAATTGCATCAACATGAATCGCTTGCTTGAATGTTTTGCGCGGTTGCACAAAGACAACCGCAAGGCGCTGGTGGGATATCTTTCCGCCGGCGACCCCAACCTCGCGCAATCCGAGCGCAACATGCGTATCGCCTTGCGCCATGGCGTGGACATCCTGGAGATTGGCGTGCCGTTTTCCGATCCCACGGCGGACGGGCCGGTGATCCAGGCCGCCGGACGCCGGGCGCTGGATGCCGGCGCCAATCTGCGGCGCATCCTGGCCATGGTCAAGCGGCTGCGCCGCGGCTTCCCGGCCGCGCCCATGATTCTCTTCAGTTACGCCAACCCCCTGCTGGCCTACGGCTACGAAAAACTTTGCCGGGATGCCGCGTCCGCCGGCGTGGATGGCCTGCTGGTGGTGGATTTGCCGTTTGAAGAGTCGGAGGAATTGCGGCAGTGGATGCGGCCGGCGGGGTTGCAGTTCATCCAGTTGATCGCCCCAACCACGCCGCCGGAGCGCATGCGGCGCATCCTGGCCGGCGCCGACGGCTTCGTTTATTACATCCTCGTCAAGGGCGTCACCGGCGGGAAATCCAAGCTCACACCGGCTGCCATCCGCCACCTGCGGCAGTTGAGCGGATGCACGCGCCTGCCGGTGGCGGTAGGGTTTGGCGTGAGTTCCGCCGCGCAGGTCCGGCAGATCGCGCGGCATGCCGATGCGGTGGTGGTGGGCAGCGCGCTGGTGGCGGCGGCCCGTGAGCGCCGTCTGGCCGGCCTGGTGCGCGAGCTGGCGGCGGCGCTGGGCGCGGGCGGCGGCGGGAAGCCGCGGGGATAAAATTCGGTTGATTCCGGATATGGCAAAATCATTAATGGCAGAATCATTGCCGGAAAAAAGTTTTGAATAGTATCTGCAAAGACCAGTCTGATATAATTTACGGGATCAATCCCGCGTTTGAAGTTTTGCGCGCCGGCCGACGGCCAGTGCGCCGGGCCTGGCTGGCCGCCGGCGCGGCGGACAGTCCCCGGCTGCGCAAGCTCGCGGAGATGCTGGCTGCCGCCGGCGCGCCGGTGGAACGGGTGAACCGGGAAGTGGTGGCGCGGCATTGCCGGAGCCCGGAACATCAGGGCGTGGCGCTGGAAACGGCGCCATATCCCTATGCGCCGCTGACCGACTTGCTGGCTGCGCGGCGCCTGCTGCTGCTGGACAACGTGGAAGACCCGCAGAATGTCGGCGCGATTTTGCGCAGCGCCGAGGTTTTCGGCTGGTCGAATGTGCTCTTGGCGAACAAGGGGGTGCCGGAAATTTACGCTTCCGTGGTCAAAGCCTCCGCGGGCGCTACGGAGCATTTGAATATTTGCCGGGAATGCACGGCCAATGGTTACGTCCGCCAGGCGCTGGCCGCGGGATTCCAGTTGCTGGCGCTGGACAGCAAAGGCCGTGACGATTTGACCCGGATCGCCGGCGCGCGGCTGGAGAAGATTTTGCTGGTAATCGGCGGCGAGCATCATGCCGTGGGGCAATATATTTTGAACCAGGCGCAGTATGTGGTCGGCATTCCGCAACGGGGCAAGACGACGTCATTGAATGCTTCCGTGGCCGCCGGGATTGCGCTGTTTTTATTGGGAGGGTGATGTGGCGACCGCATTGATCATTCATGGCACGTGTTCGCAAGAGGAGTATCTGGACGAGCGCTATCCTTCTTCCATCAACAGCCATTGGCTGCCCTGGCTGCTGAAACAATTGCTGATGGCCGGCTATGCCGCGCAGACTCCCACCATGCCGCTGGCCTATCAGCCGGTCTATCACGACTGGGCCCGCGAATTTCAGCGACACGAACTTGGACCGGAATCACTGCTGGTCGGACACAGTTGCGGCGGCGGCTTTCTCCTGCGCTGGCTGGCGGAAAACCCCGTTCCGATCCGGCGGCTGGTGCTGGTGGCGCCCTGGCTGGATCCGCAGGGGCGCAAATGTCCGGAGTTTTTCAGGTTTGAGTTGGACCCCGCCTTGTCCGCCCGGACGGAAATGCACCTGGTTTTTTCCGACAATGACGGTGCGGACATCGCGGAGTCCGTCCGGCGGATTCAGGCCGTGTATCCGGGCATTAAAAAACATTTGTTTCCGGGCTACGGCCATTTCTGTTTCGCCAACCTGCGCACGGCGGCCTTTCCGGAGTTGCGCGAGATTGCGCTGAACGGGCGCGTTTGATAAGCATATGCGGAACGATAAAAATCAACCATCCGGAGGAATTCATATCATGGCGGCGAAAACGGCGAAAGCGGCGAAAACGATCAAGGTGGCGCTGATCGGGCAGGCATTCATGGGCCGGGCGCATTCCAATGCCTGGAGCCAGGTCAACCGGTTCTGCAACCCGCCGCGCCGGGCGGTGCAGCACACCATCTGCGCCGCGCATGCCGACACTCTGCCGGCGTTTGCCGGGCAGTGGGGCTGGCAGCATCACTCCACCGACTGGAAGGCGGTCTGCCGGGATCCGCACGTGGACCTGGTGGATATCGGCACGCCGAATTACCTGCATTTGCCGATGGCGCGCGCCGCCTTGCTGGCCGGCAAGCACGTGGCCTGCGAGAAGCCGCTGGCCGGGACATTGAAAGATGCCCGGGAGATGCTGGCGCTGGCGCGGCGCGCGCCCGGCCGCACGTTTGTCTGGTACAATTACCGGCGCTGCCCGGCAGTGGCCTTCGCGCATCAACTGGTGCGCCAGGGCAAGGTCGGCCGCATCCGCCACGTGCGGGCCTGTTACCTGCAATCCTGGGGCGACGAATCCGTGCCGCTGGCCTGGCGGTTCGACCGGAAACTGGCGGGGTCCGGGGCGCATGGCGACTTGAATGCGCATATTGTGGACATGACCCGGTTTGTCACCGGCGAGGAAATCACGGAAATCTGCGGCGCGATTGCCGAAACGTTTGTCAAGGAACGCAGTTTGATGGCCGGCGCGGCAGCCGGCGGCATTGCCGCCGGTTTGAATGCCCGGCGCGGCAAAGGGCGGGTGACGGTGGACGATTGCGTCCTGTTCCTGGCGCGGTTCAGCGGCGGCGCGGTGGCCAGTTTTGAAGCCGCGCGCCAGGCCACGGGCAATTTCAACCGCCATGGGTTTGAGATTGACGGCACGAAAGGTTCATTGCGTTTCAATTTCGAGGATATGAACACGCTGGAATATTTCGACGCCACCGCGCCCCGCCCGTTGCAGGGGTGGACCCGCATTTTCTGCACCAACGCCGGCAGCCATCCTTATGCCGGGTTCTGGTGGCCGGACGTCCATATCATCGGTTACGAACACGGGTTTACCAACATGGCCTACGATATCCTGTCCGTGCTGGCGGGGCGCAAGCCCGTGGTGCCGCTGCCGGACTTCGCCGACGCCTACCAGACCCAGCGGGTGCTGGAGGCGGCGTTGATTGCCGCGCGGACGAAGCGATGGGT
>CAZYXU010000263.1:0-4152 GCA_964650945.1 uncultured Verrucomicrobiota bacterium
ATCCCGGCACGGTCATCATCGTCACCCACGACCGCTACTTCCTGGACAACATCACCAAGTGGATCCTGGAGTTGGAGAACACCCGCGGACTGCCGTTCGAGGGGAACTACTCGTCCTGGCTGGAGCAGAAGGCCGAATTGTTGCGGGTCATGGAGAAGAAGGAGACCCAGCGGCAAAAGACCCTCGAACGCGAACTGGACTGGATCCGCAACTCGCACCAGGGACGGCTCCAGAAGAACGAGGCCCGCATCAAGGCCTACGAGCAACTGGCCGCCCAGGAAATCGATTCCAAGAGCGAGACGATCATCCAGATTGCGCCCGGGCCGCGCTTGGGCGAGCGGGTGCTCTTGCTCGATAACGTGTGCAAGGCCTTCCGCCAGAACGGCGAGGTGTTGACCTTGCTGGACGACTGCTCGTTCAACGTCCCCCGCGGGGCGATCGTCGGCGTGATCGGCCCCAACGGCACCGGCAAGACGACCCTGTTGCGGATGATTACGGGCCAGGAGCAGCCCGACTCCGGCCAGGTCGAGCTGGGGCCCACCGTCATGCTCTCGTACGTGGACCAGCATCGGGACGCCCTGGATGGCAATCACACCATTTTTGAGGAAATCACCGGGGGCAGCGACATCCTGCAGTTGGGCGAGCAGCAAATCAACGCCCGCGCCTACGTGGCGCGGTTCAACTTCCGGGGCGCGCAGCAGCAGAAAAAAGTCGGGACGTTGTCCGGCGGCGAGCGCAACCGCGTGCATCTGGCCAAACTCCTGAAAACCGGCGGCAACCTGCTTTTGCTGGACGAGCCGACCAACGATCTGGATGTGGCGACCTTGCGGGTGCTGGAGGAGGCGCTGCTGGCATTTCCCGCCTGCGCGATGGTGATCTCGCACGACCGCTTTTTCCTGAACCGCATCTGTACGCATCTGCTGGTGTTTGAAGGCGACGGCCAGGTGCGCTGGTTCGAGGGCAATTTCGCGGAATACGAAGCCCTGATGCTGGAGCGCGAAGGCCAGGAACGGTTCTTGCGCCGCCGCGCCCGTTATCGCCGTCTGCCGCTGGTCGGCTGATTCAGGATGTCCGTGTCAGAATCCGCCCGCGGCGTTCCGCCGTTATCCCGCCGGGATCGAGCGTGACGGCCCCGTTCACCATCACCATCCGGATGCCCCGCGCGAATTGATGCGGGCGGCGATAATCGGCCGGGTCGTCCAGCGTGCCGGGATCGAAAACGGTGATGTCGGCGTGGTATCCCGGCGTCAGCCAACCGCGTCCGGGCAATTTGAAATGCCGGGCCGGCAGCGACGTGATTTTGCGCACGGCTTCCGGCAAGGGGACGGTTTGGCCGGCCAGCGCCGCCTTCAAAAATTTCGGGAATGTGCCGTAAGCGCGCGGGTGATAATGGTTGGCCCCCAGCGGGCCGGTGGGGGAGCGGAGGGAAGCGTCCGATCCCAGCATGATGTAAGGTTCGGCCAGGATGCGCCACAGGTTGTCCTCGCTCATGCCGGCAAAAAAGGCGCCCGTTTGGAGCCGGTCGCTCTCGATCAAACGCAGGGCCGCTTCGACCGGGTCGGCGCCCATGACTGCGGCGATTTCCAGCAGGGGCCGTCCGCGGAAGTCGGGGTTGGCGGTGGCGGCGACAATCACGTGGCCCCAGTCGGCCGGGGGGCGCTCCGCCCGCAGTTCCGCCAGGATGCGCTGCCGGTCGGCGGGCGTTTGCAGGCGTTGCAGCACAATGTCGCGCCCGCCGCCCGCCGCCCAGGCGGGCAGAATGACGTCCAAATCCGTGTGTCCGGCGGTGTAGGGGTAGCGGTCGGCGGCG
Source organism: uncultured Verrucomicrobiota bacterium (assembly GCA_964650945.1). Lineage (GTDB taxonomy): Bacteria > Verrucomicrobiota > Kiritimatiellia > JAAZAB01 > JAAZAB01 > JAXGPF01. Next base: position 1,811 of record CAZYXU010000263.1, read on the forward strand.
ATTTCAAGCCCGGCTTCGCGCGCCGCGCGCAGTTTGGCCAGGGCCGCATCCAGCAAATGCCAGTGTTTTTTGCCGGAGGTTTTGAGATGGGAGATTTGCACGCGCACGCCGGTGCGCCGGGCGAGATCGATGTTTTCGTCAAGGCAATCCAGCAGTCCGGCGCCTTCGCTGCGCATATGCGTGGTATAAATGGCGCCGTGGGCGGCGAGGGTCCGCGCCAGCTCCTCCACTTCGGTATCCTCGGCGAAACGGCCTGGCGCGTAAATCAAGCCGGTGCTCATGCCGATGGCGCCGGCCTGTAGACATTCCCGCAGCAAGGCGCACATGTCCTGAATCTCAGCCGGGACGGCGGGGCGGGGTGCGTTGCCCATGACCCATTGGCGCAGTTTGCCGTGGCCGACCAGCAGAGCGGCATTGACGGCCGGGTGGGATTGTTCGAGGCGGCTGACGTACTCGGCGAAGGTTTGCCAACGGCCAAACGGGTAGGTCATGGACGCCCAGTCGGGCGAGAGGTATTCCCATTGTTTGATGGGCGCCGCCGAGGCGCCGCAATTGCCGACGATTTCGGTGGTGACGCCCTGGTAAAGCTTGCTGGGGGCGGTTGGCTCGATCAGCAGGAAGGCGTCGGAATGCGAGTGGGCGTCAATGAAGCCCGGGCAGACATATCCGCCGCGGGCGTCAAAAGTATTCCTGGCCGCGGTATTGGCCAAATCGCCGATAACCGCGATGCGGTCGCCCCGCACGCCCAGGTCCGCCGGTTTGGGCGGATGGCCGTCGCCGTCAATGATCGTGCCGTTGATGATTTTCCAGTCGAGCATGGTCCTGACATTCACAAGGGTGCGTTGCGCCCGCAAGAGGAGTTTCGCCGCGAAAAACAGCAATGCTCAACCATGGTATGGGCGGCGCTGCGCAAAATCAAGCTTTTGATTTTTTCGACCCGTCCCAGGATGACAGAATTTTCCTCGTTAGGAAAGGTCGGCAAAGTTTTTGTCAACGATTTACTAAAAGGTCTCCGTTGACGCCTGGATATTATTTCGCGCCAAAATCACACCCCGGCTGTTGGCAAGCGTGAAATCCGGATTTGAGGACGGCCGGACGCGCGGGCTGGCGGATCAGCCGGCGTCATTCCGCTTTGCGGCCGCCGGCGTGGCGCCGTGCGGCAGACGGCCGGCCAGGCGCTCGGCGAATTGCGCCATGCCGGTGTCGTTGGGATGAACGTTGTCGGCGAAGAGCGCGGGATTGTCGTCCAGCAGTTCCGCGCCTTCGATGACTGCCACCCGCGGCAAACCGGCGGCGGCCTGCCGCAATGCCTGGCGGTAATCTTCCAGGTGCAGGCCGATGTTATTGGGAGTGGTGCGGCCGGCCCAGGGGACGGGCGTCAGAAGGTAAAGCGCGGCCTGGGGCCGCTGCAGCAGCCGTTCCAAAAGACCGCGGGTCTCGGCTTGCACCACGTCCGGCGGGCGGTCCTGGTTGAAATCGTTGACCCCGAAGGCCACGGTGGCAATATTCCATGCCAGGTCCAAGGCCAGCCGGCCAACCGCCGCCTGCGCGATGGCGCCGCCCACCGCGATGTTGTGCAGGTCCCAGCCCAATTGCCGGGCGACGCGCGCCGTCCAGGTCAGGGCGGGGGAGGTGGCGGTCATGCCCTGGGTGATGGAGTCGCCCACTGCCAGCCAGCGGTTAGGAGGCCGCGGCCGCGGCGCGGCGGTGGCGCCATCCGGTATTTCCAGGCGGGAAATCAGGACTTCCCGGCAATGCGGCAGGTAGATTTCCACGACATGCGGTCCGCCGCCTGGCAGCGGCACGGCGGCGGTAAAATCCGCGTCAGCCGGCGCGGGCAGGAGAGGAGCGGCCGGCCGGCCGTCAATCAAAACGTCGCATTGCGAAAGATTGCGGCAGGAGCGGCGGTATTGCAGGCCGATGTTCAGGACCGGCGCGTCGGTTTGCAATGCCAGCCGGACGCCGGCCGTACAAGCGGCGCGGATCAGATACGCCTCGGTGCCGCCGTAATTTTTCTCCAGCGCGGCGGTCATGCGGGCGGGATGCCAGGCCTCGCCCTGGCGGACCACGCGGGCGATGCCATGCAAGAGGTTGGATTGCCGGGATAAGTCAATTTGCATAATGGGTAGAACTGGTCTGGATGATTTTTACAGGTTTCGAGAAGTTCTTTAGGGTTGGCGGTCTGGTAAGCGAATTCCGGGCTGGCGCCCGTCGTGAGCGCGGTTGGATTTATGCGCTGCCAGGTTCCGTGGTCATGATGATTTCCCGCAGGCTTTCCATAAAATAACGGTAGTTGGCGAAACTGGCCAGTTCGAGGACAAAATGGTCCGGGCCGGGAATGT
>CAZYXU010000264.1:0-1421 GCA_964650945.1 uncultured Verrucomicrobiota bacterium
TGCGGTTCGTCAATCTGCGGTTCTGCGGTTCGCATGGAACAGGATGAAGAAAAGGGGCATTTTTAAACTGGCGAAAGAAGAGTCATTTCAAACCGGCGTTGACATCTACGCCGGACTTCGGCGCGGGAAAAGGCGGCCAAGCGAGGGCGGCGCGGGCAGCACTGCCCGCCCTGCCTTTGCCAATCTGAACCAACCCAAAACTTATCTTTGTTTCCTTCGTTCCCTTCGTGTTCAATATCCGATTTCCGCCTGTCCTTTGTGGTAAATTCCGGATGGCCGGATTGCAGCGGCGCCAGCTGACGCCGGGAACCCCGCAAATTATATGCTTGACCTTTTTTTGAAAAATGTATAATCAGTAGAATCAGCAGAATGAAGATTCAATTCCAAATCGAGGAATCGTCGTCGCTGCCGATTTACGCCCAGGTGGCGGCGCAGATTGACCGGCATCTGCACGCCAGCGGCGCCTGCCGCGGCGCCCGTCTCCCGGATTTGCGTTCGCTGGCCGGCATGGCCGGCGTCAGCCTGAACACCGCCGATCGCGCCCTGAAGGAATTAGTCCGGCGCGGCATCTGCGTCCGGCGCCCGAAGAAAGGCGCGTTTTTCGGCCTGCCGGCGGCCGCCGCCCCGAAGGCGCTGGCGGCCATTTATCACGCGCGCGGCCTGAGTTCCTTCGAACGCGACCTGGTGCAGGCCGCGATTTACCGCGGGATCGCCCAGCGCGCGGCGACGCGCGGGCTGGACCTGTTTTTCCTCGCGCAGGATGCCGACGCCAGCCTGGAATTTTACCGGCGCCAGGCGGTCCTCGCGGTCAAGGGCGTGGCGATGCTGCACTGGGAGTCGCTGGACGCCGGCCGGGAACTGGCCGCGCGTTTCCCGGACATGCGCTGGGTTTACATTAATTACTGGCTGGCGGATTTCGCGCAAACTCCGGCCAATGTTTACGGGGTGTTCAACGACGACCGGGGCGGCGCCTACCAGATGACCGAGCACCTGCTCCGGCGCGGCCACCGCCGTATCGCGCTGCTGGGGCTGGATATGCCCAATTTCCGGCAGCGGGCGGAGGGGTACCGGCAGTGTTTGCTGGATCATGGCCGGCCGGCCGACCCGCGTTTGACCTGCCTGCACCCGCTGGCGGCGGGCCAGGATTTGCGCCGCCTGGGCGCGGAGCTGGCGCAAACCATGCTGGCGGCGCGCCGGGGCATCACGGCCATTTTCTGCGTCAACGACATCATGGCCGCCGGGGCCGGCGATTATCTGCGGCAATCCGGCGCGGCGGCGCGGGTGCAGGTGGCGGGGTACGACCACATCATCCCGGCGCTCAGCCAGGAAGGCGATTTCAGCACCGTGGCGGTGGATTTCGAGGCGATGGGGGAAAAGGCCCTGGACTTAATGGCGCGGCCCCGGCCGGATGACCAGAAAAT
>CAZYXU010000264.1:1521-4144 GCA_964650945.1 uncultured Verrucomicrobiota bacterium
TATTCTGGAACCTGTGGAACGAGCCGCGCTGCCGGCCGGCGGGGGAATGCGCCTGCGCGCACAGCAACCGCCGTTACCAGGCCTGGTTGCGGGAACAATACGGCACGGTGGAAAAATTCAACGACTTTTTCGGCAAGGCGTGGGATGAATTTGAACATATCCCGCCGCCTACCTCCACCCGGGATTACGCCGACATGTTCGTCTGGCGGCAATTCATGATGGCGATGGTGGCCGACCGGCTGCGCTGGATGAGCGACCTGGTGCGCGGGCTGGACCGGCAACATCCGGTCATGACGCATGTGGGTTGCTGTTCGCTGATCCAGGATGTCCTCTGCGATTCATCCGACGACTGGCTCAACGCGCAGTCGGTGGATTTTTACGGCTCCTCGCTGGCTACCCGTGGCATTCACGGTCCCCAGCCTTATACAGGCGACATGATCAACGACTGGATCCGGTCCATTTCACCCTACTACTGGATTCATGAGCTTTACGCCTGCCGCGCCAGTTGGCAGCCGCGGCCGAAACCGTCGGAATTGCGGTTCAATGTCTGGACATCGGTCAGCCGCGGCGCCCGCGGCATTTGTTTCTGGCAGTATAAGAACGAACGGTTCGGCAACGAGTCCGATGGATATGGATTGGTGAAAATCAGCGGCGCCATGACCGATCGCGCGGAGGAGGCCAAACGCATCGGCGCGCGGCTGAAACGCCGGCCGGACATTTTCGGGCGCGCCACGGTCTTGCCGGCGGATTTGGCGATCGTTTACGACCGGTCCAGCGACCTGATCTCGCGTCTGGAACACACCACGCGCCAGAATTTCGCGGTGAATTACAGCCAGCCGACCTTGTCCGATCCGGATTACACCTACAAATCCTGCCTGAAGGGCGCATACCGCGCGGCCTGGGCGCTGGATTTGCCCGCGGATTTTGTTTCCAGCCACGACCTTGCGGCCATCCGCCGCTACAAGGCGGTTTACCTGCCCTGCCCCATCCTGCTGGAAAAACGCCTGATTCCCATCCTGCGCGCCTATGTCGAACAGGGCGGCACGTTGATCGCCGAGGCGTCGCCCGGGCTCCGCGAGGAAAACACCTGGGTCTCGGCCGTGGTGCCGGGCTACGGACTCGATGCCCTGTTCGGCGTCCGCGAACAATACCGGGTTTTGCCGGGGTCGCCGGACACGCTGACCGGACCGGGCTGCACCGATGCCATCTGCCTGCCGAATGTTGTCCCGGAGTCGGACTTAATTTCCGCCGCGCTCCTGGCCGCCTGGAAATCGAATGGCCAGCCGGCAGTCACCCAAAACCAGGTCGGCCGCGGCCGCGCCATCCTGATCCAATCCTACCCCGGCCAGGTTTACCATGATGCGCCGACCGCGGCCAACCTGCAATTCTTCGACTGGCTTTTTTTCCGGCAGGCCGGCTTGACCCATGCGCTGCCGGTGGAAGGCGACCGCGCCGGGATCGTCACCCGCGTCTTGCAGCTTGAGGGCCGGCGCCTGGTCATGGTTTTTAATTACAACCTTGCCGCGCGGACTTTGATCCTGCGGGGATGCAGCCTGGTCGAGCCGGACGACCTGGCGGGGGATAATCCCGCGCGGGCCGGCGCGGGCGGGGTGGAAGTCACGCTGGCCCCGGAATCGGTGGGCGCCTGGCTGGTGGCAAATTCAGACAAGATGAGCTAGTTTATGCAAGATGAACGGGAATAAAGGGGCAAAGGCACATAGTCAGGCTTTTACTTACAAAGGGGCTCAAAATAAAGCGGAACAGATGCGTCACCCCGTGACGCTACTACATCCAGAAATGCTTGCACGACATAGCTCAGCGAAGTCGTGTAGTAGCCGAACGGCGTTCGGCATCCGGATTATCATGAAAAATACCCGGCAATATTTCCTGATCGCCTGGGCCCTGGGCGCGCTGACTGCGGGCCGGCTGCCGGCCGCGGAACACGCGGCGGCCGGCCAGGCAGACCTGCGCGCTTCCGCGGCCATTGTCGCCGCCGCGGACACCAATGCGGCGGCCTCCGGCGCGGTTTATGAATTCGACGGACGCCTGGCCTGGCTGCAACTGCCGGCGGATTATGCCGCCGTACCGGACCGCCGCTGGCCGGCCATTGTCTTCCTGCACGGCCGCGGGGGATCGCACCTGCGCAATAACATTTTAAGCGAGTCGTACCGGCCGTTCCGCGCACTGGTCCAAAAGCAAGGCTATCTCCTGGCCGCGCCCGATTACGGCGCCAACAACTGGTTCAACGCGCAGGCCGAGGAAATCATCGGCGCCCTGATCCGCTCCCTGCAAAAATCCCACCGGATGGACGAACGCCGGCTGCTGCTCATGGGGTCGTCCATGGGCGGGGGCGCCGCCCTGGCTTACGCCGGGCGCCATCCCGGCGAGGTGATCGGCGTCTGCGATGTCTTTGGCGTCTCCGACTGGGAGCGGCTTCATAAGGATGGCAAATTCCATAAATTCCTCGAGCCGGCTTTCGGCGGCTCGCCGCCGCCGGATGGCGGCGCCTATCGCGAGCGGTCGGCGATGAATTATATCCCCATGCTGGCGCGCATGCCGGTCTTGATCATTCACGGCGAAAAAGACCGGACGGTGCCCATCGCTTATTCCGAGCGGCTGTATG
>CAZYXU010000265.1:0-4137 GCA_964650945.1 uncultured Verrucomicrobiota bacterium
GTCGCCGGCGAACCGCTGACCAACCGCTGTTTTTACATTGACCACTCCAATGCCGTCCTGGACGGGATAACCATGACCAACGGTTACGCCGCGGGCAGCGGGCTGGATACGGGCCAGGCCGGCGGCGCCGTCTGGCTCCGGTACGGCACGCTGACCAACTGCGCCATCTTGAACTGCACCGCGCAATACATGGGCGGCGGGGTGATGATGACTTCCGGGTCGGTCTACAACTGCCTGGTGGCCGGGAACCGCTCGCTGAATACCGCCGGGGGCGTGCGCATGGTGGGCGGCATCATGGATGCCTGTGAAATATTCTCCAACGTTTCGGTCTCGGCGGTTGGCGGAATAAGTATGAATTATGACGGCTTGATCACCAATACCGCGATCCGCTTTAACTTGGCGAGCGGTTATGCCGGCGGCATCTATATTGTCGGCAGCGGCATTCTGACCCATTCGGATATTTCCATGAATTCCAACACCAGCAGCGGCGCCGGGGTTTACCTAAGCGGGGCTGCCGTCACCGTTGCGCATTGCACCGTGAGTTGCAATACTTCTTCTTTCAGCAGCAGCAGCAGCACCACGGGCGGCGGCGGGGTTTATATATACAATGGCTCGCGGGTGACGCATTGCCGGATTTACAGCAATTTCATCAATGTTGCCGGTGGCGCGTATATCCGCGATGGCGGCACGCTGGCAGATTGCGACATTGCCGGGAATATCGGGCATGGCGCCGGCAATAACCGCGGCGCGGGCGGAGTGTATGTCAACATCCGGGGGCTGGTGGAAAACTGCCGGATTACCGACAACATTTCCACCAGCGGCGCCGGAATCACCATGTGGTCCGCGACTAACATTGTCCTGCGCGGCTCGCTGATCGCCGGCAATTCCTCTACCGGGTCGTATGGCGCGATTTATGTTTATACCGGCACGAATACCTCCATCCAGAATTGCACCGTGGTCAGCAACTATGCCCGCGGCAACGGCGGCGGGTTGTATATTTCGCCGCCGGTAACATCCCTCGTGGAAAATTGCATTATTTATAACAACGCGGGCGCGTCCGTTTTCAGCAATTATTCCATTGGAACGCCCGGCACTTCAGCTTTTTACAACACCTGCACAGCGCCCTCGGTGGATATCCGCGGCCCGGGCAATACCACGGCCGAGCCCCTGTTTTTGGATTTGGCGGGCGGCAATTACCGTCTGGCTTCCGATTCGCCATGCATCAACACCGGGGAGAATCTGGAGTGGATGGCCGCTGCCGTGGATTTGGATGGGCATGCCCGGCTGGACCGGTTCACCCGCCGCGTGGATATGGGTTGTTATGAATATTATTCTTCCGGCTCATTATTCCTGTTAAGATGAATGTGCGCGACCGGATTTCTTCGTGCGGCTCCGGACATACCGGTCTGCCGTGAAGCTCTTTTTGCGGGGTAAGGAGATGAACGGCATGGGCACAGGCAAACGGCCGCCCGATTTTCAGCAGTTCCTAAAGGCCCTCGGGCGGGGTGGCCGGCCCGATTACCTGCCGTTTTACGAGCACGTGGCCGCGGACGGATTTATTGCCGCCGGACTGGGCATCACTGTGGCGCAGTTGACCTCCGATCCCATCCGTTACTGGGAATATTACGTCCGATTCTGGCGCGATATGGGCTTCGATTGCGTGCCCATGGAAATTCCCCTGCATTGTCCCCTGGCCGGCAACCACAGCTTTTTTGGCGGCCATTCCGAAAGCAGCGAGGCCCAGGTGGTCATCCGCGGCCGTGAGGATTACGAAAAGTATCCCTGGCCGGATGAACAGGCGCCCCTGGATTTCCGGCCCTTTGAAATCGTCGCCGGCCTGCTGCCGCCGGGCATGAAAATCGTGGGCGGCGTCTGTGCCGGCCCTTACGAGTGGGCGGCCTTGATGCTGGGCGCCGTCGGCCTGGCCTACCTGCTCGCGGACGATCAGGAATTGGTCGGCTGGGTTTTCGAACGCCTGGGCCGGCTCCATGTCAGCGCCGTCCGGCAGTTGGCAGGGATGGCGGCCTGCGGGGCCATCCGGCAGGGTGACGACCTGGGCTTCAAGACCTCAACCTTCCTCAGCCCGGCGCATCTCCGGCAATACCTGTTTCCGATTTATACGCGCATGGCCGCGGCGGCGCACCAGGCGGGCAAACCTTTTATCTTTCACTCCTGCGGTAATCTGGCGGCGGTATATGACGATTTGATCGACGTCTGCCGGATTGACGGCAAACACTCCTTCGAGGAGAATATTATGCCGGTCGCGGAATTCAAAAGAAAATACGGCCAGCGGGTGACTCCGGTGGGCGGGCTGGATGTTGACCGGGTCTGCCGTCTGCCGGAATCGGCATTGCGCGCGTATGTCCGCCAGACCATGGAGGTCTGCTTCGCCGATGGGCATTGGCTGTTGGGCACCGGCAATTCGCTCCCCGATTACATGCCCGTCAGCCAGTATCGCATCGTGCTGGATGAGGCCCGGCGGGGACGGTGAGCAGTGATCAGTCAACAGTGATCGGCGGGCAGGGGAATTGGGCGGCTGCCGGTGATCGTTGTTCGTGAACATGACAAACCCTCAACCTTCAACCGCTGAACCCGTTAACCATTGAACCTGTTTGACAACCATCCATGTCCATCATCCTCTCCCTCGACCTCGGTACTTCCAAGCTTTGCGCCATGGCCTGCGATGCGCGCCGGGGGCGCGTGCTGGCGGTGGAGTCCATGCCCAATCGTGCCGACCTCCCCCCCGCGCACGCCGGCTGGCATGAACAGGCGCCCGCCCGGATTGCGGCGGACGCCATCCGGTTGCTCCGGGCCGTTGTTGCCGCGCTCGGTCCGGCGGGGCAAAAAGTGCGCGCCATTGCTCTGACGGGTCAAATGCACGGCATCCTGCTGGCGGACCGCGGGTTCCGGCCGCTGACCCCGCTGATCACCTGGCGCGATCAGCGCGTCCTGCCCGGATCGGGGGCCGGCAGTCTGTTGCGGGCGCGGGCGCGTTTGCGGGCGGTTGACCTGGCGCCGGCCGGGTGCGAGTTGCAAGCCGGTTATGGCGGCGCCACGCTCTTCTGGTTGGCCGCGCAAAAACGCCTGCCGCGATCGGCGGTGGCGTTGAGCATTGCCGATTATGTTGCGGGTATCCTGACCGGCGTGGCGGCGACGGGCGGCGGCATGGCGGCCAGTTGGGGACTTTGGGATCTTTGCCGCCGGCAATGGCATCAGCCTGCCCTGGCCGGCCTGGGGATTCCCCGCGCCTGCCTGCCGCCCGTCATCCCGGAGACGCAGCCGCTGGGAGGCCTGGCCGGCAAGCTGGCGGCGCGGTTGGGATTATCGGCAAACATTCCCGTGGCCGTGCCGATCGGCGACAACCAGGCGAGCGTTATGGGCGCCGCCGGATTTGACCTGGAAACGGCGGTGGTCAATCTCGGCACCGGCGGGCAGGTTTCAATTCCCATCCGCCGTTTCCGCCGGGTTCCCGGCCTGGAAACCCGTCCGCTGCCGGGCGGCGGATTTATCCTGGTCGGCGCGAGTTTGTGCGGCGGCCTGGCCTGGGCGCAATTATGCCGGTTCATGCAGGAAACCGCCATGGCGCTGGCGGATGCGCAAGTATCCGATGCGGAAATGTACCGGCGCTTGAACCGTTTGGCCCTGCGCGCGGCGCCGGGCGCGGGTGGAATAACGGCCGCGTCCAGCTTTGCCGGCGCCCGTTATCAGCCGCAATCAAAGGGCGCTATTAACGGCATATCCTGTGCCAATTTTAACACCGCCAACCTGGCGCGCGCCGTTGCGGAAGGCGTGGTTGGAGAACTGGCCGCGCTGGGCAGGGCGGGGATGCATGCCCATGTCCGGCGGATGATTGCCAGCGGCAATGCCGCGCGTAAAAACACGGTGTTTTGCCGGATCATTGCCGGGATGTTTCAGCGGCCCTGTTCCCTGGCCCGGCACCCGGAAGAAGCCGCCTTGGGGGCGGCGCTTTTTTTCATAAAAGCGATCGGCGCGGAGCGGTAATCGGCAATCGCCGATCAGTTTATGGCAGGGTAGCGCCGGCATGCATCGCGCAGAATGGCAGCGGGGAAGGACACGTTGTGCCGGGGTTTGCAGTGTTTGCGTTAGGACAGAAGCAGAAATTAGCCACAAGAAGCA
>CAZYXU010000266.1:0-4124 GCA_964650945.1 uncultured Verrucomicrobiota bacterium
TTAGCCCCGCCCACCGGCGCACGCCCGTGCGGCTCGCACCCGCATCCACCCCAAACTTGCCTTGCTTTTTTAAATCCCTTCGGGCAACGGAATTCACCGCGCGGGGCATCAATTCCGGCTTGGGTGCTGACAGCACCCCGCCGGAATTACCGGCAATATTGCAGAGGGATCTGCTTCCCAAACATATATGCGCTCAAAACACGCATGCAATAAAGATTTACTATTTAACTAAAAATACTGACCTATGCCTGCAGCAAACAACCGATGACCGGTGGTGACGCTAATCGCAAACTTGCTCAGCCATCCGGCGTGAAGCATAACGTCTTGTCACTGCTTCAACGCCTGGCCGGCAAGCCAGCCGGTAGTCCAGGCGGCCTGGAGGTTAAATCCGCCGGTAAGTCCGTCAATATCCAGCACCTCCCCCGCGAGATACAGGCCGGGACAGATCCGGCTTTGCATCGACCGGAAGTCCACTTCCGACAGGCGAACGCCGCCGCAAGTGACGAACTCCGCCTTATTCAGGCTCCGGCCGGAAATCGTCAACCCGCAGGCATTAAGCGCCTGGATCAAATTGTCCGCCTCGGCCCGGGTCATTTCCGCCCAGATGCGGCTCGCGGGAATGCCGGCGCGCTCCATCAAATATATCCACAGCCTTTTTTGCAGCGATGCCAACGGCTGGTTCGCTACCCGCCCGCGCCCGTGGTCCGCGCGGCGGCGGCGCAGTTCGCTCCGCAATTGCTCGGGCGAAAACTCCGGCGTCCAGTTGACGCGCAGTTCGGCGCGATAATCGGCGTCATGCAAGGCGCGCGCGCCCCAGGCAGACAGTTTCAAGATTGCCGGCCCGCTCAGTCCCTCGTGGGTGATGAGCAGCGGGCCGGTCTGCCGGATCTTGAGCGCCGCCACGGCCGCATCCGGCACCACAATGCCGGCCAGCGCCGTCAACGCGGCATCCCGGACTTGCACCGCGAACAAAGACGGGACGGGGGCGGCAATGGCATGGCCGAGGCCCGCCGCCAGAGCATAGCCACCGGCCTGCGGATTCCCGCCGGTAGCCAGCAGCACGGCATCATAATTTTCGTCGGGCGCGGCGGCGAACGACAGGCTGAAGCCGCCGGCGGGCCGGCGCCGCAACGCGATCACGCCGCAGCCCGTGTGCAGCGACACCCCTGCAGCCGCGGCAGTTTCCAGCAGGCAATTGACGATGGTGGCGGACTGGTTGGTGTCCGGAAACATGCAGCCATCAGGTTCCGCAATGAGCCGGACGCCGTGTCCGGCGAACCAGCGCACCGTATCTTCCGGCTGGAAGCGATGGAAGGCGCCCAGCAGCTCGCGCGCGCCGCGCGGGTAATGCGCTGCCAGTTCCCGGGGATTGAAACAGGCGTGCGTCGCATTGCACCGCCCGCCCCCGGCAACGGCGACCTTGTCCAGGCAGACGGCGGCTTTTTCATAGATATGCACGTCCGCATCCGTCCGGTCGGCCGCACAGGCGATTGCACCGAAAAATCCCGCCGCGCCGCCGCCGATGACGGCGACGCGCAATGGCGCGGGATGGTTGCGGAATGATTTTTTGCCTGGATTTTGCACGGTTTAGAGTTAAGTTATGGATGGAACATAGCAAAAGCGCCGGTAAATGCAATGCCGATGCCCCTACCCGCGCGATGAAAGACGCAATGTGCCAGTTCGGAATATATTTTATCTTGTATAGCCATAAATCGTCTTGTATGGTTACAAGCACACGCAAACGAAGGCGTATTTATCAACATCAATCGCGGGTTTGTCCGCGTCGCAAAATCGCCATGCTGCCTCAATGGATCATTGAAAAAAAGCGCGACGGACAGGAACTGGCGGCGGAGGAAATCCGCGGCATGATCCAGGGCTATGCCGGCGACACGGTGCCGGATTACCAGATGGCGGCGCTGGCCATGGCCATTTATTTCCGCGGCATGACGGCCGCCGAGACGGCCGTCATGACCGCCTGCATGCAGCAAACCGGCGCGACGATGGATTTCTCCGACATCCCCGCGCCCAAAATTGACAAGCACTCCACCGGCGGCGTCGGCGATAAAATTTCGCTGGTCCTGGCGCCCCTCGCGGCGGCCGCCGGTCTGGCAGTCCCCATGATCGCCGGGCGCGGGCTGGGCGCCACCGGCGGCACGATTGACAAGCTGGAATCCATCCCCGGTTACCGCACCAACCTGGATGCCGCCGAATTTAAAAATGTATTGCGCCGGTGCGGCTGTTCCATCATCGGCCAATCCGCGGAAATTGCCCCGGCCGACAAGCGTCTATACGCCCTGCGGGATGTGACCGGCACGGTGCCTTCCATTCCCCTGATTATCGCAAGCATCTTGAGCAAAAAACTGGCGGCGGGGTTGAACGGCCTGGTTCTGGACGTCAAATTCGGCCGGGGCGCCTTCATGGTTGAATATACGGCCGCCCGCGAACTGGCGGCGCGCCTGGTGGAAACCGCCCGTCAACTCGGTTTGCCCTGCCAGGCGCTCCTGACGGACATGAATCAACCGCTGGGCCAGTCCGCCGGCAATGCGCCGGAAGTGGCGGAAGCCGCAGCCGTGCTGCGCGGCCAGGGCCCGGACGATGTAAAAAACCTGACATTGGAATTATGCGCGCGCATGTTGTGCATGGGGAAATTGTTTGACAACACCGCCGCTGCCCGCGCCCAGGCCGCCGCTTTACTGGCATCCGGCGCCGCATTTGAAAAATTCACCGCCATGGTGGAACTTCAGGGCGGCAACCCCCGGATATTCGAAAAGAACGACGCGCCCCCGGAATTACCCAGGGCCGCCATGCAAAAACCCATCCCCGCGCCTGTTTCCGGTTTCATCAGCGGCGTGGATGCCGGACTGATTGGCAAGGCTTGCGTGGCGCTGGGCGCCGGACGGACGCGCGTGACGGATGCCGTTGATCCCGCGGCGGGGATCACCGGCATCAAAAAAATCGGCGAGCCGGTGGAAGCCGGCGCGCCGTTGGCGATGCTGCATGCGTCCAGCCAGGCACGGTTGGACGCCGCAGCGCCGCTGGCCAAACAGGCTTTTGAACTGGCGGAATCGCCGCCCAAGCAGCCGGCCTTGATTAACGACTGGATATAGATGAGCGAATTTTTAAAATTGCGTTGGGAAAGAATTCTGTATTCAGGATTCAGAATGACGGCAACAGCATAACATCAAAGCGTGCCAACTACCGTACACCGAACACTGAACACCGAACACTTAATTAATAATATGCATGACAACCCGCACCATGTCATATCAAAAGCCTTCCCCGGCGCGCGGCCGCAGGCCGCGCTGATCCTGGGGTCAGGTTGGGGAGCGGCTGCTGAAATTTTCAAAAGCCGCGGCAAACTCGCCTATAGCGCCATCCCCGGTTTAGGCGCCGCCACCGTCAGCGGCCATGATGGCCGCCTGATCTGGGGAGAATGCGCCGGCGTGGAAACGCTGGTCTTCCAGGGCCGCCGCCATTGGTATGAAAATGCGGGATGGGATCCGGTGCTCTTGCCCGTGCGGATTTGCCGGCAAATGGGAGTCCAATACCTGGTGCTGACCAACGCCGCCGGCGGCATCCGCGCCGACCTGCCGCCGGGCGCCCTGATGATCATCGAAGATCATATCAACGCCATGGGCGTCAACCCTTTGTCGGCCCGACGCCCCGAGGAATGCTCGCCCTTTTTCACCGACCAATCCGCGGTGTATGACGGGCGGCTGCGCGTCCTCGCGCGGGCGGCCGCCGCGCAGGGCAACCTGGCGGCGGCCACCGGGATTTACCTGGCCGTGAGCGGGCCCAGCTACGAGACACCCGCGGAAATCCGGATGTACCGCGCGTGGGGCGCGGATGCCGCCGGGATGTCCACCGTCCCTGAAGCGATGCTGGCGCATGCGCTGGGTTTGCGGGTATTGGGGATTTCCTGCATCACCAATCCGGCCGCCGGATTGCAGGCGAACGCGCTATCCCATGCCGAAGTCACCGCCCAAGCCGCCCAAGCCATGCCCGCCTTGCGCAAGATGCTGGAGTTGTTGTGGCGGAAGATTGCCGTGGAACCGGATCACTTAACGAGCTAACCTGACCTATTCATGAAGATTTTAATTCTTCATGAATAGGTCACCCGAACG
>CAZYXU010000267.1:0-4107 GCA_964650945.1 uncultured Verrucomicrobiota bacterium
GGATCCGACCAGACCTTCAATCTGCTTGTGGGACGAGAACTGCAGAAAGACTACGGCATGGACCCGCAGACGGTGATCACTTTCCCTTTACTCCCGGGATTGGACGGAAATGAAAAAATGAGTAAATCAAGCGGAAATTACATCGGGATCAACGAAGAACCGGGTGTTATGTTTGAAAAATGCATGAAGGTTCCGGATGAATTAATGGATGAATATTTCAGACTTACGACGGATATTCCGGAGGAATCGTATGCTAATGCCGCCGCGTGCAACCGCAAACAATATTGCCAGACCTGGTTGGGGTTGGGGCGCGACATGCGCATGTTCCGCGTTGGATACCAGGAAAATTACCAGTATTGGGGACAAATCCAGCCTTGCTATCACACTGTTTCCCAGCATCTGCCCTTCATGCAGGGGCCGGAAATGGCGCGTGTGCCCAACCTGTCGTATCAAATCAATTTTGTAATAGGGCAGGGATCATCCTGCCGCCCACAAATCTCCCGGTGGCTGGAAGACAATGTCTTGCCGATACTGCATTCCACCCAGACCGAACAGGACGTGTGTTATAATCTGACCATGTTTGCCACGCTGGAAAAAACACCGTTGACAACCGCCGCCGTCCGCGGTTCGGACTGGGAAGCTTGCTATGCCAATACCGGCGGCAATATGCTGACGGTTGAACAGAAAACCGCCATGCAGGAAAAGCTGCAAGCCGAGATGCGGGGGCGCGAGCAGGAAGTCGTCTGCTGCCTGAGAGTGGCGGCCGTTAATACCGGCAAAGTCCCCCGGTATGTCTGGTTCAAAACAGCATATATCACAGGATTCAAGAGCGCTCCCCTGAAGTTCCCGGAGGAATTAAAAAATCAATTAAAGGTGGAATTTAATTCCGGTCTTTCATCGCTGGAAGATTACGGCAGGGTATATGCCATCAATCGGATGGATAACCAGCCCATGCCGGAACCGGAAATGGCCGTATTGCTGCAGCCGGGGGAAACGGTCAGCTTCGATATCCTGGCGCCGCATTCGCCGGTTGACAAGGCCCGCGCGCGGGAACTGATGCGGCTTGATTTTAACGCGCATCTGGATGCCTGCCGGGAATATTGGCGTGCGCGCCTGGATTCGGCGGCCAAAATCAGCCTTCCGGAAAAGCCGATCCATGAAAATATCCAGGCGGGGCTGTTGCATTGCGACCTGGTGACTTTGGGCCGCGAGCCGGACGGCCCGGCGCTGGCCACCATCGGCTGGTATTCGCCCATCGGCACGGAAAGCGCGCCAATCATCCAGTATTTTGACTCGATGGGCTGGCACAAACTGGCCGAACGCTGCATTGATTTCTTTTTCGCCCGCCAGCAACCCAGCGGGTTCATCCAGAATTTCGCCCGTTATGAAAGCGAAACCGGCCCGTTGCTCTGGACTGCCGGCGAGCATTTCCGGTATACCCGCGACATTGCCTGGCTCAAGCGAGTGATGCCGAACATCAAAAAAGCGGCTGATTATCTGCTGGAGTGGCGCGCGCGCAATCAGACTGATGCATGCCGGGAACATGGATATTACGGCATGGTCAACGGCAAGGTCGCCGATTGCAACGATTTTTACCATTCGTTTTTCCTGAATGCCGGCACATACCTTGGATTGCAACGCACGGCCGAGATGTGCCGCGCGGTTGATCCGGAATATGCCAAAATGCTCGCGGCGGAGTTGCCGGAATATCTGAAGGATATCCGGGCCGGATTCTATTACGCCCAGGCGCGCGCACCGCTCATGCCGCTGCCGGACGGCGCCTGGGCGCCGCTCATGCCGCCCTGGGTGGAATATACCGGCGGTATAAGCTTTTACGCCGATGGCGGCAAGTGGTTTTCGCATGGCGCGTTTGCTTCACGCAGTTGCCTTGCCGGGCCGCTTTGGTTGATTTTCAGCGAAGTGCTCGATCCGCGTGAGATCGGCGCGGAATTCATGATCAAGACCAATCAATATCCGGTGACCCTGGATAACGCCGCGCTGAGCCAGCCTTATTATTGCCGCCATGATTACGCTCATATCCGGCGCGGCGAAGTCACGGCGTTTTTGAAAACCTATTACAACCAGATTACCGCCCTGCAGGATCAGGAGACTTACACCTTTTGGGAGCATTATCACCATGCCAGCGAGCACAAGACCCACGAAGAAGGCTGGTTTTTAATGCAAACCCGCTGGATGCTCTGGCTGGAATCCGGCAATGATTTGCGCCTGCTCAGCGCCATTCCGCGCGCCTGGATGGAACATGGCAAAGCCATCCGGCTGGACGGCGTGAAATCGTATTTCGGACCGCTTTGGGTGAACGTTGAATCGGATTTGCAGCGCAACCGGATCACCGCGGAAATCCGGGTGGAATCGGAATGCCTGCCGGCCGCCCTGTCCGTGCGCCTGCCGCACCCGCAAGGCCGGCGGGCCGTGGCCTGGGCGGGCGGAACATACGACCCGGCAACGGAGACGGTGGCGGTCAAGCCGTTCACCGGCCGGGCGCAGGTGGAATTACGGTTTTAAGGGCGGAACTGGCGGCAGTTGACGCCGGCTTCCCGCAGCAGCGCCGCCGCCTGTTCCGTAAAATGGTATTCCTGGTCGAAGATTACCGCCGTGATGCCGGCGGTGATGATCATCCGGGCGCAGGCCAGGCAGGGGCTGATAGTGCAGTAGAGTGTCGCGCCCTGCAACGCCACCCCGTAATAGGCAGCCTGCACGATGGCGTTTTCCTCGGCATGGGCGCAGATGCATTCATCCAGTTTGGCGCCGGAAGGCACATCCGCCGCGGCGCAGCGCGGGCAGCCCCCTTCGCAGCAATTGCGGATGCCGGGCGGGGTGCCGTTGTAGCCGGTCGAAATGATGCGGTGGTTTTTGACGATCACCGCCGCCACCTGGCGCCGGCGGCAATTGCCCCGCCGCTTGACGACGTTGGCGATCTCCATGAAGTAGGGGTCCCAGTCCGGCCGTATGAATTTTTCCATTTCGTCTCCCTCGTCATTTATGCCGGGGTATTCAATCGCCGGTGCCCTGGCTGCGCTGCACGCGTTTGTTTTCCCAAGCGCGGATGATCCAGACGCACAATTCGTACAGCAGCATCATGGGGATGGCCATCAGCACCTGGGAAAACACGTCGGGCGGCGTCAGCACCATGGCCAGGATGAAAATTGCGACAATTGCATGCCGCCGGTATTTCACCAGCATGGCGCTGGAAACCACTCCCAGCCAGCCCAGTGCCAGCAGCAGCACGGGCAATTCAAAGGCCAGGCCGAAGCCCAGCAGCAATTGGACGGTGAAGGCCACGTAGCTGGTGATCGTCCATTCCGCGCGGATGCCCAGCCACGTGTGCAACCCCAGCATCAGGCGCAGGGCCGTCGGCAGGACGAGCAGGTATCCCATCGCCGCGCCGCCGATGAACAGGATGACCGTCAGCGCCAGGGCGCCGGCGGCCGCCTTGCGTTCCACGGCGCGCAGGGCGGGGAAGATGAAACGCGCCAGGACCAGGATGATAAAAGGCGTGGCCAGGAGCAATCCGGCCCAGAAGGTGAGCTGCAGGGCGATGGAAAAACCGCCGGCGATTTCCAGCGACCGCAGAAATTCTGCCGGCCGGTCGGTGATGCCGGACAGCGGCGCGCGCAGAATCTTTAAAAGCAACGGCGCCAATGGCAGGGCGGCGGCCATGCCCAGCGCCAGCAGGCCCGCGGCTGCCAGGATGGTCCGGCGCAAATCCTCCAGGTGTTCCAGAAAAGGCTTGGGGATGTCCGGCCAGATTGCGCGGCTTCCGGACTGGCCCGGCGCGGCGGGCGGCCGGACCGCCGGATTTTCCGCGGACGCCGCTGGCCGTTCTGGTTCCACAGGGTGTTTCCAGGGAATCAGGCCGGCTTGGCGGCGGCCATCTGTTTTTTCACGGCCGCCGGCCGTTTAAGCATTTCGCGGACTTGCTTGGTGTTCAGCTTTTTGACCTTGGTTTCCGGTACGCCCAAGGCCAGCAGGCGGTTGCGCTGAAGTTTTTCGCGGCGGCGTTTTTCACGCGGTTTCTTGGCGGAATAAGTCAGTTCATCATTGGCGCGGCCCGATCCCATGGCAAAATCCTCGTGTGTGGTTCTTCAG
>CAZYXU010000268.1:0-4096 GCA_964650945.1 uncultured Verrucomicrobiota bacterium
GTCCCTTATGGGACGCCAGTGATTCATATTTAACTTGAACAACTTAGCTGCCGGTTGCTAAGCTGTCAATTCTATTACAACAACCGTAATCCGTGCAACGGCGCCGCTTTTTTTGTCCGGCACAACATGCGCGAAATCGTCAAACATCCCACACTCTGGCTCATCCTGATCACCATGCTGGGTTTAGCCCTGCGGCTGGCGGCGTACTGGCAGGGAGGCGCCTTCGCTTATTTCGCATTTGGCGACGAAATCCTGGCCTACGAGCGCGCGCTGGATTACGCCATGGGCTTGGATGAAGCCCGCTATCTCAGCCAGGCCAAATTCACCGCCAACTCCCACACCCCGGGCGCGCTTTGGACGGTCTTCTGGTTGAATGCCATGCGCCTGGGCGGCGGCCCGCACGCAGTGGCGGCCGCGATGCTGCTGCTGAATGTCGCCGCCATCGTGCTGGTGTACATGCTGGGGCGGCAGCTATGGGGAGAGCGCGGCGGCCTCTGGTCGGCATTATTCATGGCCACCCAGCCCTGGGCGGTCTATTACGCGGTGGGGGCCTACAACCCGGAGGTCATGGCGTTTTTCGGCAGCCTGACCTTTCTGGCATTATGGGACGCCGTCACCCGCGACCGTTCGCCGCAGGTTTTCTGGGTCGGACTGCTCCCCTTGATGGCGCTGCAATTCCATGCTTCCGCCTTCGCCATGCTCTGCGGCGCGCTGGCGGCGCTCGCCCTGACGCGCAAGCGTTTGCATTGGCCGGCCCTGCTGTCGGGTCTGCTGGCCGGGTTGCTGCTTTACGGGCCATACCTGCAGGGCGACGCCGCCCGCGGCTGGGCCAATACCCGGATGATGTTTGGCGGCGGCGGCGACGAGTTCAGTTTTGGCTGCCTGAAAGCCATCACCACGCCATTCAGTCTGCTGATGAGCTGGTGCAAGCGCTGGACCCTGCCGGATTTCAGCGACTATCTGGCCATGGGCGACGCGGTCTGCGGATCGTATCTCGTAATGTTCGCCTTCAAGGCGCTGGGCACCGCGGTAGCGCTGGTGTACATCTGGGAATTCGCGCGCGCGGCGGCGGCGCCCTGGCGCGGCACGCGCGGCAATCCGCGCGCGGCATTTGCGCGCGATCCGGCGCCGGTCTGCATGACCGCATTGCTGGTCATCCCGTTGCTGGTCTTTCTGCTGTCCGGCCAGAACTATTCCAGCCGTTACGCCATCTTCCAATT
Organism: uncultured Verrucomicrobiota bacterium; assembly: GCA_964650945.1. GTDB lineage: Bacteria > Verrucomicrobiota > Kiritimatiellia > JAAZAB01 > JAAZAB01 > JAXGPF01. The sequence continues at coordinate 1,221 of CAZYXU010000268.1, forward strand.
ACCGATCCTGATGATGATTCCCGCCGTCTGCCTGACGCGGCGCCCGGCCGGCGGGCGCCGGCAAAGGCTGCTCCTTTGGGCCGCCGCCATCACGATTGCATTCAATGTGTATTTTCTGTTCGCATTCTTCCATTACCAGGGCGGCTTGATCGCCGGCGATGCCAAGTTCATCCCCAGTTTCCGGCAGCTCGCCGCGGTGTATGACACGCTCAAGGCCGATGCTGGCGCGCGCCGGGCGATTGCCGTGGAAGACGCGGAATTCCTGGCCGCGCACCGCAAGCATGACGCCGCGGCCATCGCCATGTATGTCCGGGCCCGCGAGAAAGAAGCCCGGATGCAAGGCCGCACCGACCCCGCCAGCCCGCCGGCCCGGTACGTGTTGATGGCGCCCGGCGCCGCCGGCACAATCCCCGCCTGGCGCCATGCCGGCATCATGCTGGCGCGGCGTGACGGAAGCGATTAGGCCGGAGCGCTTCGGCATCCCGCAGCGTCGCAAACTCCAGGCTACGCCAGGGCTCGCCCCGCCCGGGATGGGTCATGATGATGTCATTTGGCCGGCGCGCCTCCGCGAGAAATCGCGCGAAATACCGGGGAAACAACTCCCAGCGCCGGTAATCGTAAACGCCGAAAAACCGCGGATTGGTCGGCACCGCGCGGCGCAAGAGGAGGCGGCGGAGCGGCCCGGCGGGGCCGGCGATCGCCGCCCTTTTCAGGCCGCCGCGCCGGCGCAATCCCCGCAGCATCTCCGGCAGCGGCAGCCAGGCATGGCGCACATAGCAGGGCGCCTGCCGGCACAATTCCGCGGCGGCGGCGACCACCGCCGTCCGGACGACGGGGAGTTGCTGCACGTGCAGATGTCCGTCCAGGTGGTCGGGTGCGCGGCCGAAGCATTCCTGGAAAGCCTCGATTTGCGCCTGGATTTCCGCCTGCGCGTCCGCCAGCCGGATTTGACCGCAATAAGCCCGGCGCGCCAATTCGCCCAACCCGCGGAAGCCGCCGTTGCGCGCCAGCAGCGTGCGCGTCGCGCCCGAGCGCGGCGCGCCTTCGGCGGTCAACACCAGGTGCAAGCCGATATCCAAGTGCGCCGCCAGTTCGCGCAAGGCCGGCGCCAGGCACGGCGCGCCCCGGGGCATGGCCAGCATGACGCTGACGGCGGAAATGCGCCCGGCGCGCGCCAATTCCAGGATGGCTGCATCATGTTCCGGCCGCAGGCCAAAATCATCGGCGCAAATGATCATAGGTAGTCCATGATGATTGCCGCGGCTTCCTGCGCGCCATCCAGGCAGAGTTCGCCGGCATACGGTTCGAATCCGCTCCAGGCATCGGTCTCGTAAAGTTCCTTCAAACGTTCAATCACCGTATTTTCCGTGGTCAGGTCGCCGCGGCCCAAATCCCGCACCAGCATGGCGTTGACATATTGCTCCGCATGCCGCGGCACGGGGATCACCAGCGTGGGTTTATTCAGCGCCAGGGCTTCGCTGACGGCGCTGAACCCGCCATTGACCACCAGCAGGTCGGCCTGCGCCAGGTGCGGGGTATTGCGCATCAGCCGGCCGTGATAGCAAACCCTTGCGTCGCTCGGCCCGGTGCGCCCGATCACCGCCACCTGGAAGGGCAAATCATGGAACAGCAGATTTTTTTTCGTACCCAGCGTGGAACCGCTGAGCATGCAAAGCAAGGCGCGCAGCGCGCGGGGATGGCGAAAGGGCGCGGCCGCCGGCGCCATTTTCCGCACCTCGTCGCGGATAATCAGGCCCACGCGCCGGATGCGCGGATGGCGCGCCGGAAGGCGCGTCGGCGCCGGACTGATCACCGCGTCCACCAGGAAGCGGTGGAACAAATAATCCATAAACTCCACCAGCCAGAACTGGCCGGCGATGGACCAGGGTTTGGCTTTGCGCCGGAAATATTCCGTCACCACCACATCGGAATTGTTCAAGGCCAGCACGGGAATGCCGCGCCGCTTCACCGGCGCGATGGTGTATTCCGAATCGGTGATCACCACCCGCGGCTGAACGCGCCGGAGGATTTCCTCCACCTGGCGGTTTTTACGCCAGGCCAGCCGGACCAGGCGGCCCAGCGACAGGAAAGTCCGCCAGGCGCTGATCTGGTTGTTTTTGACCGAATAGAAGAAATTCTCCATCGCATGCAGCGAGGTAATTTCCGGGTTGTCGCGGAAATATTCCAGGCCGTTGCCGGAAGTGAGCACATGGATTTCGACATCCGCACGCTGCCGGCGCAACTGCTCGATGATGGCGTGGCAGCGGGTGGAATTGCCCATGCCCAGGCCGTTGATGATGAAGAGACATTTCTTGTGCATGACCGTTCCCGTGCCGGCAGTCTCCGGGAACATCCCCGCACCCGCCAGCGTATCCGGTATTTAATCCGGTTCGCCCGCATCTTTCAATAAAAAACCGCGGCGGGATGTTTTTTAGGGGCGGCAAAGACAGGATGGTTATCGGCGGCAGACAAAATCAGGAAAGATCGCGCTTTAACGGCATGAAATGATTGCGCCGCGCGGCACATATTCATAAGCGCCGATGTCCACGAGCCGCGAAAAACGATCCAGGCGCTGGCGCCCATCCAGATCCACGGCCGCCGCCATCCAATCCTGATTCGTGCCCGTGTTAATGCAGGGCGACGCGGCGGCGAGACGGTAATCGTCCGCGTCCGGCTCGCGGAAGTCCGGGTCCGCGGCTATATTGCCGTTCAGCCCGCCATCCAGGACCGGCATGGCGCAGCAATTGGCAAAAGCCGGCGAAGCCGAGGCGCCGATATAATAATTCGACCCGCTCGAAGCCAGGTTGCCGTAAAATATGCAATTGACCACCGGCCCCTTGACGGTATCGCGAGAGTAAAAATAGATGCCCGCGCCG
>CAZYXU010000269.1:0-4072 GCA_964650945.1 uncultured Verrucomicrobiota bacterium
CGGTAGTTGGCGAAACTGGCCAGTTCGAGGACAAAATGGTCCGGGCCGGGAATGTAGCGGCCTTTTTGGATGAGCCGCCGCGCCTTTTCCATTTCCCGGTCAATCGCCGCCCGCCCCTCGTACATCGCTTCCTTCCGCAAGCCGCCGATCGCTCCGACTTGCGGATACCGGTCGAGCACCCGGGCGACGTCATTGCCGGCCATCACCTCGTAGGGGTAGAGCGCCGTCACGCCGGCTTCGAGCATCAGGCCGGTGAGTTCTTCGACCAAGCCATCCGAATCAACCAGGATAACTTTGATGGAATGTTGCCGGGCGAAATCCGCGATGCGCCGGTAACACGGCGCCATGAATTCGCGGAACATTTTGGGCGAGATCAGCGCGCCGTTCTTCGACGCCATGTCCTCCCAGCATTCGATCAGGTCGAATGCCACATCGGCAACCTGTTTCTCCCAAATCCGGATGGCCATTTCGGTGTAGTCTTCCATCAAGGCGTGCACCAGTTCCGGCGCATCGTAGAAGGCCAGGGCCAGGTTCTCGTCCCCCATGCGCTCGCGCGCGAAACCATACACCCCGCGGTGGGTAAGTTGCAGGGGATAATCCCGGCGCCGGTATTCCTGGACGCGCTGGGGCCAGTCCGCCGGGAAGCGGGACGGGTCGTCCGCGTCGAGGTGCCGGGATTTGTAGGCCTCCCAGTCGGCCATGGTCTTGACAGGCCACTCCAGCGTATGGCGGCGGTAATCGCCGCCCTTGTGCACCTGCTCAACCGTGCCGTCGCCCCGGCGCTGTACCTTGATGTCGCCGGACTCCTGGAGCACTACCGGCTGGCCGAGGTTGGCGGGGTCCATGTTTACCTTGGTGACGCCCCAGCCGCGGTGGACGCCTTCGAATCCAAGCAGTCGATCGATGCACTGGCCGATGCCGGGATATTCCTTTTCCCAACCGGGCAGGATGGCGTTGGCGCCGCCGAAGACTTTCATGAAAGGGACGCGGTCAACTTTCTCGCCCAGGAGCGTTTTCACGAACCGTTCACGTGTATTCATGGTAGAATTCATAACACGAAGGCCGCGATATGTCACGCCGGAACTGCCGTCCGGACCCCAATACGCGCCCGGAATCCCGATGGCTGGCGGCGGGGTGTAAGACAATTTTTATCCTGGCCCATGGCGGGCACTGCGCGGCATCTTGACTTGGGGCGGGGAAGGAGTATGATATATTCATTATTGGCGTCGAATTATGTTGAAATTTCTGCGGGCCCGCCGAAGGTGGCGGGAGTGCGCGGATTCCGGAGGAAAATGAACGATACTAACACGGCGCGGCTGGCGGATTGGGCGGCGGCGGACATGGGGTCCCCGCAAAACCTGGCGCCGATTTACCCCGGCGGCATGCCCGCCGATATCCGCGATTGGAACTGCGCGCGCGCCTCCATCCGCGAGGCGTGGGGCGCCATCATGGGCCGGCCGGAATACAGTTGGTATGACCGGCACGACACCCTGCTGGAGACCTTTGAAGCGCCCGCCTACACCGGCAAGGTTTACCGGCAGCAGACCGGTCCGGGCGCCTGCCAAACCGCCGTCGTGCTGGAACCGAAAACGGAGCGTTATGCTTGCCGGCCGGGGGCGGTTGTGCCGTTTTACCACCCGGATGCGATGATGGGTTATGATTTGAAGCTCAAAGCGTCCATCCCCGAAATGCCACACATGCAATTCGGCCGCTGCCTGGCGGAACAGGGGTATGTGGTGGTGTGCTGCGAAGCCTTCCCGTTTAATACCGTGCCGGAACCGCAACCCAACCAGGGATTTGCCTGGTGGCAGGCCGCGGCGGATAAATTGCTGGCGGATCACCCCCGCTGGACCGGCATCGGCAAACTGACCGCCGACGTCATCCGGGCGGTGGACCTTTTGCTGGCGCAGCCGCGCATGGATGCCAACCGCATTGCGGTCGTCGGGCATTCGCTGGGCGGAAAAATGGCATTCACCGCCGGCGCCCTGGATGAGCGGGTCAAGGCGGTGATCGGTTCGGACTTCGGCATGGGGTGGGATTTCAGCAACTGGGATGCGCGCTGGTATTACGGCCCGCAGGTACGGACGCCGGGATTCCGTTGGGGCAACCACCACCTGCTGGCATTGATGGCGCCCCGGGCTTTTCTGCTGGTCGGCGGCGAATTCGACAAGCCGGAAAGCCGCCAGTATTTGTCCGCCGCCCGCCCGGCATACCAGATTTATGGGCAAGGGGATGCCGTGGGTTTCATCCATCATGCCGCCGGGCATCGGCCGCCGCCGGACGCCATGCGGACGGCTTACCAGTGGCTGGCGGAACAGTTTAACTTGCCCCCGGACCTGCCGCCCGCCGTCTGACCGGCGGATAAGGCATCCGGTGGTTAGCCGTTTGTCCAAAAATCCCAACCAATCAGCCGGTTTTGTTCTTGGTGTCGTTGTGGCTTTGTGTGAGAATATTCCGTTTTCCGAACTCTCTGGTCCGTGTACAGTAATCAGGAGCGCCGCATGCAAACTTCTGCCCGCCGTGTAATTGCCTACAGCCTGCCCTGGGACGATGCGCCCGTGGATTTGTCGTTCGTGTTCGCCGGCGAAAAGCCCGCTGGACGGCATGGTTTTTTACAGGTCCGCGGCGGCAAATTTCTGTTCGAGGACGGCGCGCCGGGCCGGTTCTGGGGGGTTAATTTCAACAGCGCCGCCAATTTTCCTTCCCATGCCCACAGCGAAATCGTGGCGCAGCGCCTGGCGCGGTTCGGCGTCAACCTGGTCCGCTTCCACCAGTTGGACGGCGACTGGTCCACGCCGAATATCTTCCAGTTCACCAAGGGCGCCCGCCTGGAAAATACCCGGCGACTCGATCCGGAAAGCCTCGACCGCCTGGATTACCTGGTCCGTTGTCTGAAAGGCCAGGGAATCTACATTTATCTGGACCTGCTGACCTATCGCACTTTCCGCAGCGGCGACGGCGTGGCGGCGGCCGACCAACTGCCGCCGGCCGCCCGCCCGTATTCCAATTTCGATCCGCGCCTGATCGAACTCCAGCGCGAGTTCAATGAGCAAATCTGGACCCACGTCAATCCCCATACCGGCCTGGCTTTCAAGGACGATCCCGCCATCGTCATGACGGAAATCGCCAACGAAAACGAGATGTTCAGCCGCGGTCACATGCAGCATCTGATCGAGCCTTATCGCACGCGGTTGGAAGACCGCTACCGCGACTGGGCGGCCAACCGCGGTTTGATCCCGGTGGCGCCGCCGGTTGATTTCGCTTCCGGCGAGCCCGGCGTCCTGGCTTTTATAAGCGAGGTGCAAAAGGAATATTATGCCGGCATGATCCGGCATTTGCGCGGGTTGGGCGTGCGGATTCCCATCGCCGGCACCAATTGGGCGGCCGGCGGCGCGCCTTTGATGGCCGCCCAGCGGGCGGCGGACTTCACTGATGGCCATACCTACTGGTATGAATGGGGTGTCTGGCGGCCGGCCGAAAAGCGCTTCAAAAACCGCAGCATGCTGGGCGAGCGCGACCCGTGGTTTCGCGGGCTGACTTTCTGCCGGTTCCTGGACCGGCCTTTCTTCGTTTCGGAGTGGGATGATCCCTGGCCCAACGAATGGCGCGCCGAAAGCCCGCTCTACCTCGCCGCCGCCGCCGCCTTGCAGGGCTGGGCGGGCGCCGCCATTCACACCTACCGCTACGATTGCCGGGAGCATGTGGACCAGATTGCCGCGCCCATCACCTCCGATGCCCTGGCCGGCGTTCCGTACCGCGGCGGAGTGTTTGACACGTTTAACGATCCGGCCAAATTCGGCTTGTTTTACCATGCCGCGCTGATCCTGCGGCGCGGCGATGTCCGTGAATCCGACGCCCCGGCGGAAGTCGTGTTGCCGGATTTGCCTGATCCGGCCGCCTCCGTTTCCTCCGGCAAAACCCATCTCAACGCGGGCGATGCCCCGGCGCTGGCCGGCGCTGCGGAAGTCCGCAAGGTTGGCATCCGCTTCGCCGGCGACCCGGCGGGCGCGCCGCTGCAAGCGCCGCTGGACCGGCCGCTGGTTCCGGAAAACCTGCGGGAATTGGTTTCCGA
>CAZYXU010000270.1:0-3953 GCA_964650945.1 uncultured Verrucomicrobiota bacterium
CTCTGTGATTACTTCAAATCATTTCAACGCCAATATTCATGCAAAATTCAGGTAAACAGTTGCGTCAGGGAAAATGTTGGTATATATTGCGCTTGTTTCCGCAGGCCGCCTTACGGATGGCGCGTTGCGCCGCAAACATCGCAAGCAATTATTCAATAATACTTTATACAACCGCGCATGCCCGACTCCAACCATCCAGCAATGCCGGCCGCGCCGGCGGTCAGCGTGGTCATCCCGATCATCAATGCCGCGCCTTACCTGCCCGCCCTGCTCGACCGGCTGGCGGCACAGCAACCCGCGCCGCCCGCGGAAATCATCCTGGTGGATTCCGGGTCAACGGATGACTCACGGGCGATCGCGTCCGCCCGCGCGAATGTGCGCATAGTCCCGATCGAGAATTTCTCGCACGGCCGCGCCCGCAATCTCGGCATCCAGACCGCGGGCGGCGACATCGTCGTGCTGCTGACCCAGGACGCCCTGCCGCAGGACAACCAATGGCTGGCGGCATTGCTGGCGCCGCTGGCCGACCCGGCGGTGGCCGCGGTGTTTTCCCGGCAGGTGCCGCGCCCGGACGCCCCGCCCACGGAGAATTTTTTCCTGAATTACCATTTCCCGCCCGGCGCCCCCCGGCGGTGGCAGGCCGACGCCCAAACCGCGCCGGCGTTCGGCCGCACGGTGTTTTTTTCCAACGTCAGCGCCGCCATCCGGCGCAGTTGCCTGCCGGCGCATCCTTTCGATGAAACGCTGATCATGAGCGAGGACCAGCAACTGGCGCGCGACCTGCTGGCCGCGGGCCATGCGATTGTCTACCAACCCGCCTCGGTGGTGGTGCATTCCCACCGCTACTCCCTCAACCTGGCCTTCCGCCGGTATTTTGACAGCGTCTATTCCCTGACGCAGATTTTCCCGGAACACGATATGCAAGCCAGCGCTTCGCTGGGTCTGCGGTACTTGCGGCAGGAAACCTGGTTCATCATCCGCCGCCACCCCTGGTACCTGCCCTACTACATCCTTTACACCATGGCCAAGACCGCCGGCACCATTGCCGGCCATTATGCCGGCCGCATGCCGCGCAAGCTGGCGCGCTTTTGCAGTCTGCACCGCTATCATTGGGATACGCCATGAAAGCCCGTTACATTCCATGCTGGACGCTGCTGGCCGGCTTCCTCACCTATGCCTGGCTGAGCTGGCCGCTGCCGCTGCACTTCACCCGCGGCATCCCCGCCGCCGCCCACCCCGCCCCATCCAGCGTCCAGCCCGCCGTCCCCGGCGACCACTTACAATTGCTTTACCATTTCTGGCTGGCCGGCGACATGCTCGCCGGCCATACCAAGCCGTTTTACAACCTCTATGAATTCAACACCGGCGACGACCGCGAGCGCTTCATGCCCGGCTCGTATTACGTCCCCTTCTCCCTGATCCACGCCGCCGGCGCGGCGCTGGCCGGGCCGGCGTTCGGCTGGAACCTGGCATCATTCATCTCCATCTGGCTGACCTTGCTGTTCACCTGGCTGCTGGCGCGGCGGTTCACCGGCAACTGCTGGATCGCCGGTCTGGCGGCGCTGGCCGGCCTGTGCCTGCCTTTCCGCTGGATCAACCTGTTCGGCGGCAGCCCGGCCGGGTTTGCCATGGCCTGGCCGCCGGCCATCTGGCTGGGGATTGACCTGGCCGTGCGCCGCAGCAGCATCGCCGGCGGCCTGCTGGCCGGACTGGGCGTGCTGCTGGCCTGCTGGTGCGATACGCACGTATTTTTCTTCAGCGTGCTGGCCATCCCCGGCTGGTGTCTCATGGCCCTGCTCCTGGATGATGATTTTTCCTGGCGCCGCCCCCGGGATTACCTGCAAATTTTTCTGGCATTGCTGCCGCTGGCGATTTTCACCGTGCTGGCCCTGGCCTTCGATCCATTCCTGAAATGGGTCATCATCCACGTCACCGGCGCCCCGCCGGCAGCCGCCGTGGTAACCGCGCGCACCCTGAAGGAAATCAAACTGTATTCCCCGCCGGCACGGGGTTTGTTTGACTGGCACGCCACCGGACTGGCGGAACATGTGTTCATCGGATTCGCCCTGCCCAGCCTGCTGGCACTGGGAGGGCTGGCTTTATACCTGCGCCGGCCCGCCGCCTGGCGCGCGGATTGGCGGCGGCCTTTGACCTGGCTGCTGATCTGCGCCGCCATGGTTCTGACCTGCATTTTGGCGCTGGGTGTATACGGGCCCGGCGACGGCGCGGTCCTGGAATTCTTCCGGAAACTCATCCCGCCCTACCGCATGATCCGCCAACCCGCGAAGATTTTCGTATTGATGCCCAGCCTGTTGGCTGCGGCGGTCGCCCTGGCCGGCGGCGCGCTGGTTTTTGGGGGCGAACCAGCGGCGGCCCGGCCGGCCCGCCGCTGGGGTCTGGCGGTGTTCATCCTGCTGCTGGCCGCCGCCGCCTGGGAACAAGGCCGCCGCATCAACCTCACCATCTCCCTGCTGGCGCCCCGCCAGGACGCCTATGCCGCGGTGGCGGAACATGCCGCGCGCGCCGGCCGGCCGGCGCGCGCGCTGGTGCTGCCGCTCTGGCCGGGCGATTCCCACTACACCTCAATCTACCAGTTTTATGCCGCCAACCATCATATCCGCATGGTAAACGGCTACCGGCCGTTCGTGCGGCAGAATTATCTGACCAACGTCTTTGAACGACTGGTGAGCGCCAACCAGGGCTGGATAACCCCGGCGCAGGCGGACCATCTGGCCGGCATGGGCGTGGAATACCTGATCGTGCACGAAGACCTGTTCCCGGAGAAGGTCAGCCCGTTCCCCGTGGGATTCACCATTAAAAACCTATTGCAGAATCCCCAATTGGAATTGCTGAAGCAGGATCAGTCGGTCTGGGCCTTTATCCTCCGCCCGTCCCCGGCGGCCGCGTCGGCGGCCGGCGAGGCGGCCTTCGGCCATTGGGATGTTTTCGGCAGTGCGCGCCGCTGGGAAGCTGAAAAAATGCGCCATGTCAACACCCGCGCGCGGGAATATGCCGACGCCGGCAATGGCGCAGCCCTGGAACTTTCCGCGGAAGGCGCACGCCTGCAGACCCCGCCCATCTGGACCTGGAGCGCGCCGGACCTGCGCTGGCTGGTGCGCGCCCGCGGACATGGCGTCCTGCAATCCGAACTGATCATCCACGAGACCGCCGTGCCGCTGGACGACGTGGTCATCCAGGACGCCGCCTGGCGCTGGTATGCCGTGCCGGCGGACGTGCTGGAGGGTTACGCGCCGGTGGGCTTGAAAATCGAATGGCAGGGCGGCGCGCTGGAAGTTGACCTGGCCCTGCTCACCGCCGGACGTTGGGATGCCGAACCCGGCGTGGGCGACAAGATCAGCGTGCCGGCGCCTTGCTTTTTCCATGCCGGCTATATTGACCCGGCCGCCGACAGCGTGGTGCTGCGCCGCGGCCTGGATCCCCAGGCCCTGATTTTCTACGGCCCGAAATTGCCCCTGCCCGCCGGCGGCTACCGGGTGGAGGTGGAATACACCGCGCCCGCCGCGCCCGGCACGCCGGCCGGCCAGTTCAATATCCGGCAGCGTTCTTCCGACCCGATCCGCTGGACGCCGGTATTTGCCGGCTACCCCGCCGCCGCCGAATTCGAGCTTCCCGACAACCTGCCGTTCCACCTGGAATTGCTGTTCACCGGCCGGACCGACCTGGAACTCCAGCGCGTGCATTTCACCCGCCTGCGCTGAAAATTAAAAAAAAATCTACCCAACCCGTGGGTAGATTTTGGGTAGGATTTGGGTAGATTCTGGGTAGATTTTGGGTAGAATCCGGGCGCAGGTTATTTGGCGTCTGGCGGCGCGGGTGGCGACGTTAGAACATAATACCCGCGCTTCCCATAACCCTGGCGCTTGATCAAACCCCGCTTCTCCATATCCGCCAGGATCCGGCCCGCGGAAGAGCGGGCAATCCCCAATTCCGAT
>CAZYXU010000271.1:0-3902 GCA_964650945.1 uncultured Verrucomicrobiota bacterium
ATCACACATCCACCGGCGGCGGGCGCTCGCCGAAGCGCTCGGCCAGCCGCAAGGTTTCCGGCAGCGGCAGCATGCCATCGGTGGCGCCGGGATGCGCCAGGGAAGCGGCGGCGGCGCAGGCGCCCAACTGCATGCCGACGGCGTAATCCCAACCCTCGTGGATGGCATAGAGCATGCCGGCGCAAAAGGCGTCGCCGGCGCCCACGGCGCCCTTGATATAGTTGGCCGGCAAAGTCAGCGCGCCGCGCGCCATCCGCCGGCCGGCGCGCGTCTGCAAATAAGCGCCCTCGGGCATATGCACCACCACCAGTTCCATGCTGCCCATCTCCAGGAGTTTTTCCACCGCCGCCTGCAAGGCCGCGCCGTCCAAACCGCCGTCGGCGCGGCGGATGGATATGCCCACCGTCCGGCCGGCCTCGATTTCGTTCAGAATAAGGTAATCGGTATACGGCAGGGCGGCCGGCACAATCCGGGCAAAGCGGTCGCTCTCCTCGCTGACCACATCCACGCTGGTTTTGATGCCCGCCGCCTGGACTTGCCGCAACAGGCGGGCGGCCACGGTGCCGCATTGCGGGTCCGGCTCATCCATTGCATCCAGCAGGAGCAGATAACCCAGGTGGAAGATGCGGCAGGACAGGCGCGCCACCGGGACGTGTTCCGGATTAAACCGGGCATTGGCGCCGCGGCAATGGTAAAACACACGCTCACCGGAGCCGATTTCCGTCATGACGTCGGTATAGGAGGTCGCGGCATCCGGCAGCGCGCGTATGCCGGCGCAATCAATCTTGAAGGCCGCGCAATTGCGCAGCACGAAATCGCGGCCGGCATCCGCCCCCACCACGCCGATGCCGGCCAGCGGGAAGTCCGCGCCGAGTCGGCCCAAGTCCATCAGCACGTTGAACGGCGCGCCGCCGGTGCCAAGGGTCTCGGACTGGATGCTGCCCAGCATGCCGCGGCCCGGCAAATGGTCAAGCATTTTGACATGATCCACGATCCAGTTGCCGGCGCAGGTGATCCCGCGAAATTGATTTTTCGATTGCATGATGCTCCGTCCCGCAGTGCAAAATTCAGTTAATACAGCAAAACTTCCCGGCGCTCGGCATTAAACCGCCGCAAGGCGCCGCGCCAGCCGGCTCTGATTTCCCGCCAGCCGGCGCCGGCTTGCAATTCCCGGCGCGTCCGCGTATCGCCGTAAAGCTGGTCGAAAAATTCCGGCCGGGCGCGCGCCGTACGCCAGATTTTACCGATCCCGTACAGTTTCTGCAAACAATCAATGATCGCCAGGCTGGCCGTCACCGGCCGGAAACCGGCCGGATCGTCAACCGTCAGACGCACGCCATCCAGCAGGCGGCCGCCGCCGGCCGGCTGGTACGGGTGGCGGTAAAATTTCACCCCGGGCAAATCCTGCCGGCGCAACCAATCCAACACCGGCGGCGCCTGCATCCAGGCGGCGCCGAAGACCTGGAAGGCCAGGTTGGTCCCCCGGCCGATATCCACCGCCGGCAGCGCTTCGCTGAATACCGTGGCCAGATAACACCGGCCCGTCTCCCAGGCGCGGATCCCGGGCGAAGGCGGCAGCCAGGGCGGCCAATCCGCATCGCGCCCGGCCTGCCGGCGGTAACCGGCCATGGGCGCCACGCGCACATCCACATCCAGCTTCAGCTTGCGCCGCAGCCACAAGGCCGTTTCGCCCGGCGTCATGCCATAAGCCATCGGGGCCGGGATGGCGCCGACAAAGCTGGTCAGCGCTTCATCCAGCAGCGGCCCGTCCGTCACCCGCGGCAAAGGGATCGGCCGGTCGGCGACAATCACCGGTTTAGCGGCGGCGGCGGCGGCTTCCAACACATAGCGCAAAGTGGAAACATAGGTATAAGGCCGCGCGCCCAAATCCTGCAAATCAAAAACCAGCAAGTCCAGCCCCCGGAAAACCTCCGGCGCCGGCCGCCGGGTTGCGCCGTAAAGGGAATAGATCGGGATGCCCCATTCCGGATGGCGCTGATGCCCTACCCGCGCGCCCGCGCCCGCGGCGCCCGCGAATCCATGTTCGGGCCCGAACAGGGCCGCCAGGCGGCAACCGCGGCATTGCCGCAACCGTTCCGCTGCAGGCGCCCCCCGTGCATCCACCGCCGCCAGGTGGCTGACCAACCCCGCCCGCGCGCCGGCCAGCCAGCGGCGATGGCGTCCCAGCAAGACATCAATTCCGGGTTGGAAAGCGGCCATAAAACGCCGTTACTTGAACATGATCCGCGGATCGGTCACCCGCTGCTCGCGCACGATTTTTTTCTCGCCCTTGGATTCCCGGCGCAGCTTCTCCAGCAAGGCGGCATACCGGGGGCGGCTGACCGGCAAATCGATCCACCCCCCCGCATGCGACGACAGGGTAATGGCATTGGCCAACTCCAGCGATCCCAACCCGCTTTCGCCCGGGGTAATCAATTTTACGCCGAAAAGAATATGGTCCACCGTGTTCTTGATCACTTGCGCATGACTGGCAGCATGTTGCGGTGCGTGGTCCGGGTCCTCGTAGTCGCTGTAAGTGACTTGTGCCAATTGCGTGGCCACCGGCACTTCCCACACCTGCGGGCTGCTCCACATCTCGGTGTTTTTCCGGACATGCTCGCTCAAGGCCGGGTGGTACTGATAAAACGACAACTTGCCGTCGCGCAGGAGCAGCTTGCCCTTGTCGCCGCAGATTTCGATGGTCTGGCCGGGCGCGGTTTCGCAAGTCGTGCAATAGAGATAGCCCACGCCGCCGTTGGGATAACGCAACAGCGCCTCGGCCTGGTCCTCCACCTCGATCTGATGCATGCGGGTGGAGGTGATGCCCAGCACCCGGCTGGGCATGCCGGCCAACTGGATAAACATGTCAATCATGTGCGGCGATTGATTCATCATCACCCCGCCGCCCTCGCCCCGCCAGGTGGCGCGCCACTTGCCGGCGTCGTAATAGCTCTGGGAGCGGTACTGCAAATCCACCAGCATCGTGCGGTTGATGGCGCCGATGTGGCCGCCGTCAATCAACTCCCGGGCCTTGACCATGTTGGGGCTGAAGCGCAATTGGAACATCACGGTGAAAACCACCCGGTGGCGTTTGGCCGCCTGCGTCATTTTTTCGGCGGTGGCAATGCATTCGGTCAGCGGTTTTTCCGAAATCACATGCAGGCCGGCCCGCATGCAGTCCACCGCCACGCCCATGTGAAAGGGATGCGGGGTGGCGATCAGCACCAGATCGCACACGCCGGCCTTGATCAATTCCCGGTGGTCCCCGAAAAACGGCACGCCCCACTCCCGGCCGACTTCCTCGGCGGAAGGCAGATTGCTGTCGCAGACCGCCGTCAGGCGCGCGTGGGGCACCTTCTGAATGGAGCGGCAATGCCCCCGGCCCATGCCGCCGGTGCCGACCACGGCGATGCGGACGAACCCATTCCGGCGCGACTGCGGTTGTTTCCGTTTTGCTTGTATGCGCTTGGCCATATGCATGCTCCTTCAAATTTTTCAACAAAGGCGTCAGGCATGATACCGCGCCCGCCGCCGGTGTCAAGGCAAACCGGCGGCAAAAGCCGCGCGAGGGCGCATTTCACTTCCGTAGGGGTTTTTGCGGGTGAGACGTAATGCTGTATTGACGCGCGGGGGGCGGGCAATCCCCGTGGGAATGCGTAGTGAATTCCGTTTTCCGCCGCCGCCAAGGCTTTGGCGGACACGGATAGGCGGCGGCGAGTGCGAGCCGCACAGGCGTTCTTTGGGGCGTCTGGCGCGCGGCGCGCCCCTGCGGACGGGTTTGCCGGCTTTTTATCCCGCGCAGCGCGGGACCACCCCAAACTTGCCTTGTCTTTTCGACCCCCTTCGCCAGGCCGTTTCGACAGGCCGTTTCGACAAGCCGTTTCGACAAGCCGTTTCGACAA
>CAZYXU010000272.1:0-3883 GCA_964650945.1 uncultured Verrucomicrobiota bacterium
TCACCGCGCTGCTGGCCTCGATCGGCGCGGTGACCAACGCCCGGCGGGCTGCCGTTTTCCACTCGGTCTTCAATGTTCTGGGAGTGCTGTGGATCACCACGATTTTTCACTGGTATCTCCAGTTCATTCAATGGTTGGCGGGCACCGATCCGGGCATGGCACTCACGGCCAACGGATCGGTCAGTTTCCCTTACGCGCGCCTGGGCATCGCCATGACGCACAGCGGGTTCAACATCGCCAATACCATCATTTTCCTGCCGCTGATGCCGCTGGTCGTCAAGGGCATCTGCCGGCTGATCCCGGACCGGCCGATCAAGGAGACCCCGCGCCTGACCTACCTGGACGTGCGCCTGCTGCAAACCCCGGCGCTGGACATCCAGCAATCGCTGGAGGAAATCATCCGCATGAAGGACCACGTTCTGAAAATGCAGGACTGGGTGCGGCAACTCCTGGTGCGCAACGCCGACCGCGACGAGGAATTGGAGAAAAAGGTTTTCCACCGTGAAGAAGTGCTGGATGTCATTCAGCGCGAGATCACGGAATTCATCTGCCGCATGCTGAACGGCAACGTGCCGCATAATGTGGTGCTCGAGGCCCGGCGGCAACTGCAGATCGCGGATGAATACGAATCCATCAGCGATTACCTGGCCGCCATTCTGAAACTGCATTTGAAACGCTTGAACGCCGGCCTGCCGATGTCGGAAGACGGCCTGCAGGAAATCCTGCATCTGCACGACATGGTGGCGCAATACACCGCCCTGATCAGCGAAGCTTTCGTGAACCACAACCCCGACATCCTGAGCAAGGCGCACAGCCAGGGCGAAGCCATCACGCGCTACATGAAAACCTGCCGCGACAAACATCTGGCCCGGATCTCGACCCAGTCCGCCACCCCCTTGAGCAGCCTGGTCTTCACCGACATGCTCACCAGCTACCGCAAAATCAAGGACATCGTCCTCAACATCGCCGAGGCGCTGCAATGATTCCGCCGCCGGCCGCCGGCGGGCCAACCGGGCGCAACCAGCCGCGCCGCGTCAGCGGTAGTGCCGCGGGGTGATGCCCAGTTGCTTGATGCGATAATTGACGATGCGCGGCGTGGCGCGCAAATGGCGGGCGGCCGCGGCGGCGTTGCCGCGGTATTTTTTCAGGGCATCCACCAGCAATTCGCGTTCGTATGATTCCAGCAGCACACGCAGGCTGGCGCCGGCTTCCGGCAGGATGGCGGTGTCGGTTTCCTCGCTGGTCTGCAGCGAGGGCGGCAGGTTGTAGCCGTGGATGACATCGTCCGTGCTGGAAAGCACGGCGCGCTCGACGCAATTTTCCAGTTCCCGCACGTTGCCCGGCCAGTGGTAGATCATCATCATGTTGATGGCGGGAGTGGAGATGCGCTTGATGGACTTGCCGTAGATTTCGTTGTATTTCTGCAGAAAATGGTCGGCCAGCAGGATGATGTCCGAGCGGCGTTCGCGCAGCGGCGGCAGGTGGATGGGGAAGACGTTCAGGCGGTAATACAAGTCGTCGCGGAACCGGCCGGCCTTGATGGCGCCTTCCAGGTCCTTGCTGGTGGCGGCGATGATGCGCACCTTGACCTTGATGGTCTGGTCGCCGCCCACGCGCTCGAACTCCCGCTCCTGCAGCACGCGCAGCAGGCGCACCTGGACCGCGGGGGAGATGTCGCCGATTTCATCGAGGAACAGCGTGCCGCCATTGGCCAGTTCGAAGCGGCCGCGGCGCTGCTGCGCCGCGCCGGTGAACGCGCCCTTTTCATGGCCGAACAACTCGCTTTCAATCAGGTTTTCCGGCAGGGCCGCGCAATTGACGCTGATGAACGGCGCCTGCCGCCGGGAACTGCCGACATGGATCGCGCGCGCCACCAGTTCCTTGCCGGTGCCGGATTCGCCGCGGATCAACACCGTGGCCGCGCTGTCGGCCACCTGGGCAATCTGCTCGTACACCGCGCGCATGCAATTACACTTGCCGACGATGTTGGCGGGGCGGTAACGGTCGTCCAGTTGCCGGCGCAGGCGCAGGTTTTCCGCCAGCAGGCTTTCGCGCTCCTGCTTCTGCTCGCGGATGCCCGCCACCGCTTCGGCCAGCACCCCGGCCACCAGCTCCAGAAAACGCAAGTCGTGGCGCAGGGCCTGCTCATCCGCCGGCCGGCGGTCAATGCTGATGGTGCCGATGACCTCGCGCCGGCGGATGATCGGCACGCAGATGAAAGCCAGCCGGGCGTTTTTGCGCGCGCCGGTCAGGTTCAGGAAATCCGGCTCACGGCTGATGTCCGGCACGATGATCGGACGGGCGGTGCGCGCCACCCGGCCGGTGATGCCCTCGCCCAGGGCGTACTGGCCGCGCTCCAGCTCTTCGGGCTTCATGCCGTGCGCAGCTTCGATCACGAACACATCCGTCCCGGGCCGGCGCAGGGTCAGGGTGCCGCGCAGCATGCCCATGCGGGTTTCCATGATGTCCAGCACTTCCCGGAGCAGGGCGGGCAGGTCGTGCTGGTGGGCGATCGCCTGGGAGATGCGGTAAAGCACCTCCAACTCCATACTGGTTCCCGGCTCGGACATAGCGGGGCCTTAAATCATTCCCAATTGCCGCAAGCCCTCTTCCATCAGGGCAATGTTCCGGGCTTCCATGTCCGGCGCCGCCGCATCCCGCCACAGGCCCCGCAGTTTTTCCAGGGTCCGGGCGCTCAAGCGCGCCCGCGGGTCGGCCTGCCGCGCGCGGCGGAAATCCAGGAGCGCCGCGGCCGCGGCGCGGGTCAGGTACGCCCGCGCCCGGGGGTGGCGCTTGACGGCGGAGGACGGCACGGCGTTGATAACGGCCTCCGTGCCGTAGGTGGCCAGCACCGCATAGGCCTTGCTGGCCTGCGGAACATTGTCTACGATTTCATCCGCCAGCAGGAACATGGCGACGTTGAACGTGCAGGCCGTCTCCGGCACATCCGCGGGCGTGGGGAAAAATTGCGGCCAATCCAGCATCTGCTGGCGGACATTCTGGGACTGCATGGGCACGGTGATCATCCCGGGCGGCAGGTCCAGCGGCGTTTCCGCGCCATGGAATCCCCAATGGCCGTCCATACCGATGCCCTTCAACTGGATGAAATACACACCCGCCCGCTTCAGCGCCAGCACCGCGTCGCGGTAGTCGTCCCGCACCCGGCGGTCGGCATCCGTGCCGGTCAGTTCCAGGGGATGCAGATGGGCCAGGGGGCCGCAAACCGCCGCCAGCGGCTCGAACAGGTGCTCTTCCAGCAGGCGCCGGAAGGTGGCCGCGAATTTCGGGCTTTGGCGGCCGATGGGGTAGTCGTCAAACTGGAAAAAATGGGTTTGCGGCAGCAGGGCGCGCAACCCGGGGTCGCGGCCGGCGGCGGCGATCAATTCCCGGTAAAAGGCGAAGGCGCTGGGCGCGGCCATCAGCCACAGGGCGGCGGTCACGCCGGCCTCGTGCTTGGCTTTCAGCACCCCGATGATATGCTCCGCCGTCAGCCGGCCCATGGCCGCTTCATCCTTCGTCACCGTCACTTCCATCCCGCCGCATTGAAATACTTCCACGCCATTCTGCATGTCTGTCAGCTCCTCTTTTTTGGTTGCCGAATATTCAAGCACCATGCCCCAAGCCGCGGGGATTGTCAACCTTTTTCCGCCGCTATCCGATGTTTACGGCCAGGCGCAAAAATGCTTTCAGGACAGACCGTTTTCGGCTATAAATGTCCGGCCATAAATGGCGGCGGACGGCGCCTTCAATATTACCAATGACTATTGCACCCCAAAAGCCGCATCCGGCGCTGACGGAAGTCGGAATTTTTACCGCCATCCGCCGGCTGGCGATGCCCATGCTGATCGGCGCCCTGCTGCAAAACCTGCAAAGCCTGATCGAC
>CAZYXU010000273.1:0-3864 GCA_964650945.1 uncultured Verrucomicrobiota bacterium
CGCATCGCACACCTCCGAATTTTTTGTTAACCGCCAATTTTCGCAAGTCCAGCCTGGGCATTGCAACATATTCCGCCATGGCTGTCAAAGACGGCGCCTTGCCCAAGGCGCCGGGCGCCGGCTGAGCAGCGCTGCCGGGCGGAAGCAAGACCAGTCAAACTCCCAATGCTTCACGCACCCGGTCCAATTCACCGCTCAACTCGGCGCCTTGTTTTTTGGCAACGCCCGATTGGTAATCCGACGCAATCCCGGCCAGGGCGTCGATCCGCGCTTGCACATAAAGATTAAAGGCGTCTTTCAGCCTGGCAAAGGCTTCATCCGCCGCCGTTTTCCGCGGCGCGTCTGTCCGGGCCCGATCCTGCAATTCCGCAATCAGGCGGTAGCCCGCCTGCTCCAGGCGGCAATAGGCCAGCAGCAGTCGGGCCCGCACCGCCAGGTCCGGCGCGCCTATTTCCTCCGCCAGCGCCAGCGCCCGTTCAGCCCGTTGCAACCCCGGATCAATTTCATCCGGTTTGAACTGCGTATCGTCCCATTTGCCCGCCGCCGCCATTTGCGCCAGGTTATTAAACCACGAATTCCCGCACTGGGGCCAGCAGGCTTGCAGCCGGTTGGCTTGCGGCAGATCCATGGCCGCCACCCAGGCGAGAAATTTTTGCGGCGCGGCGATGCCTTGCCGGCAGGCCCAGGCTTCCGCAAATTCCTGCGCCGTCCGCCCCCGTGCATTCCAGGAATATTCCGCCAGCGCGGACAGGCGATAATTATAGCCTTTTTTCAAGCTTTCAGCGCTGGCGTACCCGCCGGGCGTAAATTGCCAGGCGCCGATGTATTTGTCGGCAACGATGCGTTCCATACGCCGCCGGATATCATCGGCCGCGAATGACGCCGTCAACACCACCACATTCATCCGGGCAATCCGCTTGCCCTGGGCGGCGCAATCCGCCATCAGCCGGCCATCCTTCCCGTCGCACCCCATGGAGGGACGCATGGTTACATCGGGGGGCAACATTGCCATGATCCTGGCAATCTCATCATCCGGATAATTGTGCGGCAGCGGATAGCGGGCGCTGGCCAGGCCGCCGCGGCCGAAAAAGACGCTGAGTTTCAAGGCCGGGTAAGTTTTTTTGGACTCTTCCCAGGCGGCTAACGCGGCCTTAACTTCCGCCACATATTGCCCGGTTTTGACACATTCAGCGCAAGCGCAATGCGCAGCCGGATATTCGCTCATCCAGATCATCACTTCCGAAGCCTTTTGCGCCGCCAGGTTGGACATCACCACCGTGAGAATTTTCACCAGGTCGGGATTGGAAGCGCACGGCACCCGCTGGTCGCCGCCGGCTTCGAAGGAAGCCGGATTTTTCGCCGATTCACCCTGGCCGGGCAGGTTAGGATAGAATTGCGTATAACCCGGCTTGCTTCTCTCCCAGTAATCATAATGCGATGTGCCGCGCACCAATTCCGCGGCATATTGCCGGGCATGCTCAAACGGCGACAGCCATTCCGCCCCATGCTGGCGCGCGAAATCAACCGGCGCATCCGGATGAATCCCGGTTGCATCAACCGAAAAACCGACTTGCAGGAAGAACCGGTTCATTTTCATCGAAGCCAGCCAGGGGATCAGGCTGGCGGGCATGTGCCAGAATCCGCGCTCCTCCAAATCCGGCCAGTCCACCACGACTGCCAGCGGAATTTCCGCAACATCTTGACTTAAATGCAATTCCAGCCATTGCGCGAGCGTGCGCGTTCCGTAATACAATCCGCGCTCATCCAGGGCCGCCACGATCAGCTTGTTTTCGCCGACCGGCTGAATGAGGTAGGCCTGATCGCAATTCGGCAGGGTTTTCAGCCGGGCGCCCTCCGGCGCCTCCAGACCGGCCACCTGGCCTTGCGCATCCATCAAACCGATCAGGATTTCAAAGGTTTGGCCCTCGGGCGCCACCCCCGTCTTCTCCCGAAATAATGCCGCAACATTCGAAACAGCCGCGGCTTCCAATCCGGCGGCGCCGGGCCGGCCGCGGATGCCGACATCTGCGGGGGAAAGTTTTTGAATTTTGGCAATGGTTAACTCATGCGGCAAGGGCAGCACTTCGCGCCGCCAGGCTGCCGCGCCGGCATCGTCCAAGGGAAACACCGCGCCGGCGGCCACCCCGGCCGCCGCCATGGTCAGCAAGATTGCCAGATTTTTTTTTGCCGCCGTACTTGGATTGTTGCGCATCTTTCAGCCTCCTGATTACAGCAATTTAATGCGTCGCGTGTTTCCGGTTATAATTCCGCCGGCGTGTATGCCATCCAGGGCTTGCCGATTTTACCGGGTTTGGCGGGCGGACACTCCGGCTTGAATCCGGACAGCATTTCGACGAACTTGTCGCGGATTTTTTCAAACGCGCCGGTCTCCAGAAAACTGCCGCCGCCAAACCGCGGCTCATAACCGCCGCCACCCGGCCCAAAGGCGTCCGGCGTGGGGATGTAACCGGCATGTCCGTTGGTTAATTCCGCCACCATGGCACATGGAAATTGTCCGGCCGCGGCCTTGACATCCAGCGCCATCTGCGCAAACACCTCGCCGGGCGATGTCAGCAGGATCATATTACCGATCTGAACCGCGTTCAGCTCGCAATTGAAAAGCGGGTTCTTACGCATCTTGTTAACCAGCAACACCGTGTCACGCGCGTAATAACCGATCAACCAGCGGTCCTTGCTGAGGTCATATTTTTCATTCACATCCGCCAGGGCGCGTTGATATCGTTCTGGCGATATGGAGCGGTAATGCAACGACAACCATTCCCGGCGGAACGCCAGCATTTCGAAATGCTCCGGTTCCGGCGCACGCAGCGCCTCCACCGCGCCAAAGCCCACCCGCTCGCCGAGCACCAGGGCGCGCCGCTCCGTGCGCGGTTCCGGCGCCGGATCAAGATTATCGATTTGCGTGACATCTCCGCAGCAACCGTTAAGAAATACCACCCCCATGCGGGGATTGATGTTGCGCTTGACGGTCTCGCGCATGTAGTACGGCCAGTCGGCGGAATATTTATCCTCGCTGGACACGGTCCCGTGGCAGGCGAAATTCACCACCGCGCCGAGCATCTCACCGGCGGCATTGATCGCGCCCAACGCCGTGAGTTCAGTGTCCACCGGACCGGCATTCCCGACAATGTCCGGATTGCCCTTGCCGCCATGCGTCACGGTCAGGCCGTTTTTCATTTTCTGCCGCCGGTTATAGGCCACGTTGTCAACCCGCGCGGCGCCCGTCACCAATCGGACCGGCTGGCGACGCAGCCAGGCGTTCCAGACGGCATCCACCAGCCGTTTGCGCAGGAGTGTCCGGTAATCTTGATCCAGTCGCCCGATTTCCCGCGCCACCCGCGCCCGGACTTCGGGTTTGATATCCTCCATCTCCATGACTTCGGATTCCGACAGCATCATCCAATCGGTGGAAACAGGATTGGCATGGGTATGGGAGGCGCCGGCCAGCAGCATATCCAGCGGCATGAGTTTCTTCAACTCGGCCTCGGCGAAATCGATCAACGCGCGGTCCAGGATGATCAGGTCCGCCCCGACCAGCGCCACGCAGCGGCCGGCCGACTCAAACACCCCGGCGGAAAAAGAAAACGGCGTGTTCACACCCTGCTTGGTCCCATAATCATACGCCGTGGCGCTGCGCGTATCGTAAAACGGCGTAATGTCCGACTCGTAAAACCCGGCTTGCATGGTCCTCCTTTTTGGTGTTTTGCAAAATCCCCATTCAACCTTATATTCAACCAAAATCTAACGCCTGGTGTCTTATTCGTAGCGTGTAGCGTGTCGCGTGTCGGGTGTCGGGTGTCGCGTGTCGGGTGTCGCGTGTCGGGTGTCGCGTGTCGGGTGTCG
>CAZYXU010000274.1:0-3857 GCA_964650945.1 uncultured Verrucomicrobiota bacterium
AGCCGGCAAACGCGGCATAGCCGAGGCCCACGACAGGCCGGGTGTCAAGGGTGGAAGGGATGGCCAGCGCGCCGGCGGAGCCGCTGTAGGAATCAATCCGGACCGTACCGTTGGGATTGACCGTGTAAGTGTAATCGCCCGATATTTCGGCTTGCGCCGTCAACCCGGCAACCGCAAGCCAAACCAGCGGCAACCACCGGCCCCAAACAATCCCTGCCCGCGCCCACGTCATGCTCCCGCCATTTTGCATCGGATGACTCCTTGATATCTTACACCCATACAACTTTTAAACGGCCGCTCCGCTGACCAGCACGCACCCATTGCATGGCAAAGACTAACCACGCCGGCGCGGAAGGTCAATCTGGAAATTTCTTGGGCTGCGCGCATATTTCTGATCCGCCCCGATATATGACAATCGGTCGGGGCAGGGTTATACCCCATAGCCGGAATTCGGTTCAGCTTATAGACTCCCTACCGCAAGCAAAGAGATTATAAACCAAAACCCATAAACAAGGGGGGCAAAATGACCGATCGGCATGGAGCAGCAGGCACGATCCAAAGCCTGGCATATCGGGTAACGCAGCAATCGCAGAAAGACCGCACCATGAAAACAAACCATCCAACCGCGAATCGAATAACGCAATTTTTTACGAGCCTGGCCCTGGCGGCCGGCGTAATCCTGCCGCAAGCCGTGATGGCCGCGGGCCCGGCGCCAGTGGTCCTGGGCGAAGCCGCCCATTTCACGCTTTTGTCCGGGGCTGGGATCACCACCACCGGCGGCGGAATAATTGACGGGGATGTCGGCGCCAGCCCGATTGCCGGAGCCGCCATCCTGCTGAACGCCGCGCAAGTGAACGGGATCATCTATACGGTGGACAACACCGGCCCGGCCGGTTCGGTGATGGACCCGATTATGTTAACCGCGGCGAAAGGCGCTTTGACCGTTGCCTACAACGACGCCGCCGGCCGCACGCCCGTACCGACGGGGCCGTTCCTGAATCCCGGCGCCGGGAATATCGGGGGGTTGAACCTTGTGCCCGGCCTTTACAAATTCACCGGCAATGCTTATATCACCGGCGGGGACGTCACCCTCACCGGCGGTCCGGATGATGTCTGGATATTCCAGATAGCCACCGCGCTGATCGTGGGCGCCGATGGCCGCAGTGTCATCCTGGCCGGCGGCGCCCAGGCCAAGAATGTTTTCTGGCAGGTGGGCACCTCCGCAACGCTGGGAACGTTTTCCAGCTTCAAGGGCACGGTCATGGCGGATCAGGCGATTGTGATGGATACCAGCTCAACCCTGGAAGGCCGGGCATTGGCGTTCGAAGCCGGGATCACATTCAACGGCACGGGCGGCAGCCTGCCGTTGAGCAGCCAGGTGATCACGAATTTCATCCCCACCAACGGTTCCGTGTTTGCGGCGTCGAATCTGGTGGGGTTGAGCGCGCAGGCATCGTCCGGCTTGCCCGTGAGTTTCGCGGTCAAAAGCGGCCCCGGCCTGATCACCGGCGGCACTAATCTCGCCTTTGCCTCCACGGGCATAGTCAAGGTTGCGGCCAGCCAGGCCGGCAACGAGTCCTATTCCCCGGCGCCGAATGTGACCAATACGTATATCGTTGCCCCGCCCCTGCCGGCGGAGCCCGGCGCGCTGGAGATCCAGGTGACCCCGAACGGCGGGAGTTGGCAGTTAACCGTGCCGGCGGGCTACACCGGCCCGACCGCGGGCACCGGCGACCTGGCGGCGGTGAGCGCCGTCGTGGGCGAATACAGCATCGTCTATGGCGCGTTAGCCGGTTATGTGAAGCCGACCAACCAGACCCAGCTTGTCATCGCCAATGTCACCTCGCTTTTCGAGGGCGTGTACCTGTTGATCGACACGAACATCCCCCCGCCGGTGGTGACGGCCACGGAAGGCACCTACACCAACAAGGTGCGGGTAGCATGGCAGAGCGTGCCCGACGTAACCGGGTATGAAATCTGGAAGAGCGAGAGCAATGACGTCAACACGGCGGAACTCCTGGTGGCAGTGCCGGACTATGGCGCGGCAACCTTCTATCACGACGACTATGCCGTCGTGCCGCTCCGTCCCTATTTTTACTGGGGCTTGGCGAAAAATGGGACGCAGTCCAGTCCGATGAGTATTGTCGCCATGGGCTATGCCAGC
The DNA here is from genome assembly GCA_964650945.1 of uncultured Verrucomicrobiota bacterium. Classification (GTDB taxonomy): domain Bacteria; phylum Verrucomicrobiota; class Kiritimatiellia; order JAAZAB01; family JAAZAB01; genus JAXGPF01. The sequence goes on from CAZYXU010000274.1 coordinate 2,165, forward strand.
CTGGCGCCGGAACCGGAAACCCCGACCGCGGATATCACCGCCAGCGACATGGTGTATCTGCCGGTGAATGCGACCAATCTCTCGACGGCGGGGACGGTGTCGTTCTGGTTGGGCAACCGGGGGCCAGACGCGTTGAGCTCTTCCGCCGTGGCGTTCGATTTCCGCATCGCCAATAATAACGGGGGCATGGTGATGCTGGGAACGGATCAGCGCGCCTTCACGCTGGCGGCAGGTCAGGAGGCGTTGGTGATTTTGACCGCGTCGGCGAAACGCGGCCTGGTGGTTCCGCCCATCCTGTTCGGCGTCAAGCAGGTGCAGGTGACGGTGCGGCATGCCAGCACGCTGGTGGACCCGAACCTGGCGAATAACACAACGACTGCGGCAGGGATGGTTCTGGTGCGACCTTCGGGCGTCAACTCGCCGGGGCGGTCCATAACCGACTATGACGGCGACGGCAAGTCGGACTTGTTCATGGTGCACACCGGTTGGGACCGGTTAATATTCCTGCTATCCGGCCAACGGTATAGAGGCACAGGGATGTATGAAACCATGCTGGGCGCCGGGCTGCATCAATCGGCCTTTGGCGATTACGATGGCGACGGCAAGCTGGACCTGGGCGTGTTCGATGAAACCACCGGAACCTGGCGTGTCAGACTCTCCTCGACCGGCGCCATCGTGCAGGCGCAGGCGGGCGCGGAAACGCCGGGGTATGCTCCAGCGGTTGCCGATTACGACGGCGACGGGAAGAGCGATCTGTCATTGTATCAAAGCTCCTCGGGACACTGGATGGTCTGGCTGTCGGCGGCCGGTTATGCGGCCGTCAACTCCCGGGTCGGCGGCCCGCAATCGCACTATTATTCCATGCAGGGCGATTATGACGGCGACGGCCTGGCGGATCCGGCGATCTATTCCGAAACGTCAAACCTGCTGGTGGCGCGCCTGTCCGCCCAGAATTACACCGAGGTGTATTTTCATATGGGCGGGATGGGCTGGGTAGGGTTGCGCGGCGACTTTGACGGCGACGGCCTGGCCGATCCCGGGGTCTACGATGAGGCGACCGGCACCTGGGAGGTGTATTTGTCATCCGGCGGCGAGTTTGACACGGCGATCGGCGGCATCCTGGGCGGGCCGGGCTGGCTGCCGGCGGCGGCGGATTATGACGGCGACGGCAAGACTGACCCGATGGTATATTATTCCCCGCTGGGCGGCGAAGCAGGCCGCTGGCAAGGACGCTTATCGTCAAAGGGTTACGTCCTGGTGGGCTGCGAGTTCGGCGGCGCGGGATTTGATTACGTCGGCGAATAAAGCCAATGATGAATCAACCAGCGCAACCACCAGCGGACGGCGGCTTGATGGCCGCCGTCCGTTGGTGGATTACCGGACGCCGGGCAATCGGCGCTTTCCACGGCCCTTTCCCAAAAGACAGGCACGTTTTAGCGTACGCGTTTTGTAGCCGGCACAGACACAGGCCGGACCGGCGCAGAGCCACCCCACCCCAGCCGGCGGCTGTTAGTCGCGGCGGATTGAGGCCATACTGCCAAGCGCGGGACAACCGCGCCGTGTCAGACGATGGTCAACTGGACGCTGCTTTCGATAATGCCTGCCGCGATGGCGTAGCGGGTGAGGCTTGCCGTTTCATGAAGGTCGAGCTTCTGCATAAGATGGTCCCGATGCTTTTCGACCGTCTTGATGC
>CAZYXU010000275.1:0-3835 GCA_964650945.1 uncultured Verrucomicrobiota bacterium
GCATGCATTCATTCCTTATTTAAGATTGCTGGCGGCCCGCGCTTTGCGCATAATCGTTTCAGGCCGCACGGTTTCCGGGCACAAGACCGACAGGATAAACCGCCCCTGCCGGGTGATATCCAGCAATTCGTCAAAACGTTCGCATGGAACGCGCCCGGCCACCGGGCATTGCAGGGAGGCCGCCAGAATTTTTTCGCGCAAGCCGGGATGGTCCAGCAGCGCCTCCGCCAGCGACGGCTGTTTGGGATCGTCCACAAACCACTGCACTAAAATCCCCCGGTAGGAACTGACCAGGTCCACCTGGTACAGGCCCACGGTGTGGTTGTGAAAAAACCCGCCGCCAGTGTTGGTAAAAAGTTTTTCGGTCGGGGGCCGGTCGAATCTTTCCGCCTGCTCCCGGCTGATCAATCCCACCGGGTCGCCATTCACAAAGACCGCATCATCCGGCAGCCATGCGCCCCAGACCCCCACCCCCCAGCCGGCCGGGCGCGGCGCCGCGGTTTGGAGCAGCCGCTCAAGGCTGATGGACCAATCGGCGCACCAATCCGTCAGCGCCTGCACCCGCTCCGGGGCCTCGTACAGGTCAACGAACAAATCGGTCCCGCGTATGCCGTTGGCGGCGTCGAGCGGGGAGCGGTGCAGGAAGGGCAGGACGATAAAATCCTCTTCCCAGCAATGCCAAAGCGCGCGATTCACATCGCACGCAAACCGGATCCATTTGTTCCCGGGATCGAAAGCCAGCCGCTCGATTTCCGGCCAGGGCAAATTGGGTTCCAGCCAACTGGTGTTGGCGGTATGGACCGGATCGCGCCCGACCATGGCGGCGGTGATGCCGCCAATGCCCCAATAGACGACGGCGCAGGGCACACAGTCGTCGTTGACGGCATAGAATGTGTCATACGCCGCGCGCAGGCGGACGACATACTTTTGGACCATGGACTCCACCGCCTTGGGTGTCAGCGGCAGCTCCGGCGCATGATTGAATAAAGTCGTGCAAAGGCAGCTTTCCAGGCTGGGATTTCTGGTGCGGCAGTCGAGGATGTACACCAGCAGGTCGCCGGGAGAGCGGCTGGCATAAAATTCCCGATGCCGCGCCAGGCGTTGCAATAATTGTGGACGGTATTTCATCATCCTTCCCGCAATCCCAGGCGATGCACGCATAACCGGGTAAAATCAACGGCGCCGCCCCGCGCGTAAAGCGCCAGTTGCCGGCTGGCCGGGCGCAACGGATAGGCGCGGCCGATCAGGGCCAACCGCCCGTTGGCGAACACTTCGATAATGGAACGATCCACAAACACCCGGAGCGCAACATGGCCGGCATCGCGTAGAGGCGCGGTAATCGCCGTTTTGGGAAAGGTGCCGAACAGGGTGCTTTGCCGGCGGTCCAACACCAGCCGGCGCCCGGCGCGGTCCACATATAAACGCGTCACCTCGCCGGCATGGGCCACCGCGGGCGGCGCCGCATCCGGTGTCCGGAACAGCAGTATGCCGGACTCGTCCGCGGACTCCGGGCGCCATTCGCATTCAATCTCAAAACAAGCCCCGGCCACACGCCGGACGATCCGCATGCCATCGCCTATCCTGGTTTTAGCCGTCCGTTGCATAACGCATTGGCGCAAGCCGGTCAATTCCGGCGCCGGCGTCAAATTCATATGGCCATCCGCGCGCAGGGACAGTTCCACCGGCAAGGAGTAAGCGCCGGACCAGCCGGCGATCTTCAGGATATCGAGCGGCGCATCATCCGGAATCCACCCGATCAATATCCGCCGGCCATGATCATCCAAAATGGTTTTGGCCGCGTAATATGCGCCTTCGCAAACAACGCCAGCGGCTTCGGGAACGAAGCGGTGGTTGCGGTATTGGCCGGTGAAATAAAGCGTCCGGCCCGCGCCATTTAATTGTGTGGAGACCAGGAGCACGTACCGGTCAGCCAGCGGAAAGAAATCGGGGCATTCGTACATGTCAACCCCCTGCTCGCCGGCCGGATACAGGCCAGCGGCCGGGGTAAAAAGCGGATGCAGATATTTCCATTTTTTCAGATCATGCGAACGATACAACAAAACCGCGCCGCCCTTCCCGGCGAAGCCGCCGCCCAGCGCCATGTACCAGCCGTCGGCTTCGCGCCAGACGCACGGGTCGCGGAAGGTTGTCACATCCGGGCCGGGGCGGCGGCGGATGACCGGATTGCCGGGAAATTTCCGCCAAGTGAGCATGTCCGCGCTTCCCGCCAGGCATTGCGCCTGGGGGTGGACGCCGGTGTAAAAGGCCCTTGGCCGGCCGGCGTCATCTAGAATGACGCAGCCGGTCCAGGCGCCATCCTTGTCGTACCCGCCCGGATCGGGCGGCAGCATGGGCGGCAGATGCCGCCAGTGAATCAAATCGCGGCTGACCGCATGGCCCCAGGCTTTCGGGCCCATGATCGGGAAGGTTGGGTCATATCCATAAAAAACGTGGTATCTGCCGCGCCAGAATATGCCGGAAAGATCGTTGGCATGATGTGCGGGCGGCTGTAAATGATACGCCGGCCGGTATTCGAGCAGACGGTTTGAAACTTTGACGCGGCTGTCTGCCGCGTTTTGCCGGCCGGTCCTCGTGATTGGCGTTTTGTACGGCATGATCCATCCTCCATTCAATCATCCATCGGCAGGCGTGCGAAACATGATGTCATCCAGGCCCTGGCCCGCGCGGTCGGTCAGGCGCAGATACACCCGGGTTTCACCGCGTTGCACCGCTTTAACCAGAATCCGGTTCCAGCCCGGCTGCAGCGTGAACTCGCCGCGATTCTGATCAGGCTGCGCCGGACGCTGCCCGCCGCGCGGTGTCCCTTGTCCGCCATGTTTTAGCACAAGATGGTCGTTAATCCAAACCCAAAGCGCGTGGTCGCTGCCGCCCAAAACCAAAGCCGGACGCGGGTGCGGGCTGAAAACCTCCGTGTAGGCGTAAGCCGACATCCAAAACGGCGGTGGTGAACCGCAAACCCCTTGGAACGCCAGATAATCCGTCTTCCGCAGCCGTTGCCAGCGCCCGGCGGGATTGCCATGGACGGCATAAGTCCGGGCCGGATCCGGCCGGAATTCCGGGGTCAATTGTGTAAAATTCGTTCCGGTGAATTCACCGAGATACGGCGTCTCCATGCCTTTAAAGGCATCCGTGACCTCGGCATTGCCCAACGCCGCCTCGGCAACGGCGGTATCCGTCGTCTGGCCGAACGGCCCGATCACGGCCAGCGGCATGGCTTCCAGCATTTGATTGACCACTTTCGCGCAGAGTTGTTTGAGCATGCCGGACATGGTTAATGACCAGGCTTCGCTCAGGTTGCCATCCGCGGCCCGCGCCTCCGCCTCCGCCAGGATGGCGTCAATTTTAGCGACATTTTCCCAATCCGGCCAGTCCTTGAATTCAGCGGCCCGGGCATGCGCCCGGCGCGCAACCTGCCGCGCGTCATTCAAACCGGCCTGCACGGCCGCGGCCCCCTTGCCCAACGCGTTTTCCGGCATCCGGACCGACGCGCCCCTGATCCCGGGCCGGTTGGCATCGCCGCCGCGCATCCGGAACGTTTGCACCTCATAAGGGCCGAGTTGAAAGCGCCAGCGGCCATGCTCCAGCGGCGCCGGCCGGTCGCGGATCAGGTCATGCACTTCCACGCCATCCGCAAAGGCCAGTTCCACTTCTTCGAGTGTCCACCAATGCGTATTGGCGGCATAGGCAAACTCCCCGCCGGCATGGGGCGTGGCGGCAATCCAAACATTCTTATCCAAACCATTGCCGGTCAGCCGTTGATAATGGCCGTTGGGCAGGGAGCGATAAGCCCGGGCGAATTGGCGCATTTCATGCA
>CAZYXU010000276.1:0-3825 GCA_964650945.1 uncultured Verrucomicrobiota bacterium
ATGAAATCCGCGCGAACAACCTGGCGCCCGGGCAATCGCCTTATGCCGCGCGGAACAACCTGCGTCCGGCATTCGATTTTTACTGCGGAACCATGCTGGCGGCCGATGGAAATACCGCCGCAGGCCGTGCATGGATGACCGCCGGCGCCATGATCGAGGATGACGGCCTGTTTTTGAACACGTTTTTGGCCGGGTTCCTTGAGCGGCACGCCGGCCGTCTGGCAATGCCCGAACAGGTGTTCGCCGATCCGCGGCCGTATGTGCATTTTACCACCGTGCCGATCATGCGCGAATCGCGCCTGAAATTTATGGAGCAATGCGCCCACTCGCTGTCAGAGCGGAAAAAACCGCTGCGCATGCTGGATATTGGCTGCGGAGACGGCGGGCTCACCGCCCGCCTGCTCCAACATCTCCGCGATGCCGGACGGGTAGGCGACATCGGTGAAATTCTGCTGGTTGATCCGTCCGCCGGCATGCTGGAGCTGGCCCGCCGCACGGTGGAAGGGGCGTTGCCCGGCGTGAAAATCAATGTGATGCGTGGGCGGATCGAAGAAATCGCCGGCCGGTTGGAAGGGATGTTCGATCTGGCCGTCTGTTCGCTTTCCTATCACCATATGACTTATGAACAGAAAATTGCGCATTTGCGCGAATTAAAACCGCATCTGGATAATTTGATCCTGTTCGAATTGGATGCCAATAACGATTTGCCTGAACTGCATACGCCGGAATTGGCACTGTCAATTTATCAATCATATGCCCGGTTGACCGATTTTGTGTTCTCGCATGACGCTCCGGTGGAAGTCGCCCAGGATTGCGTTGACCGGTTCCTCATGACCGAGGTGGTTTCGTTGCTGACCCAGGCGCGCGGCCTCCGCAATGATTACCACATGCTGCGCCGGCAATGGTTGGAATTGTTCGAGCAGGAATTGCGGCCGGAATTCGAATGCCGATGCGATTCAAGTTGTTATGACGATGAGTATTTTGCCCTGTTCACCATCCATTACGCACGCGTTTGATCGGGGCGCCACCTGCGGCGGCCTGCAAAAGGTTTTTGAGCGCACAGAGAAGTCCTTGTGGGCGTGTTGACCAAATGAAAAGAACGCCTTTGACGTGATGCTTCGGAAATCGAAATGAGAGAAATATTGCTGGGCTTGGGGCGAAGATTTCGGGATGAGATCGGAGTGTACCGGTCTGTGGTGGCCGATCCGCGGTGTCCACGTCTTGCCAGATGGACACTGGGCGGCGCCATGGCGTATGCGCTCTCTCCAATCGATCTGATCCCGGACTTTATCCCCGTGCTGGGCCATCTCGACGACCTGATCATTCTTCCGATCATGGTGTGGCTTGCCATCCGGATGATCCCGAAGAAACTAATTGCGGAGCATCGGGAAAAACGTGGATGAGCAAAGGGTCGGTCAAGAATCCTTGATGCGCTCAACATTGCATTGCCACAAAACAAAAAAGGTTTTCTTCGATCAGGGAATAGCCTGTTATCCAGATAGCCGGACAAGTCCAGAGCGTGCCGGACATGCCGCATGACACGCTTAAAATATTCCGAACAAGATTTGTCAGCGGATGTCGCTATCGCGCTAGCGCTGAAAATTACGTTGGCATCAGAGAAAAGGAGCGGAGCATGAAGACGGTGAAAGCGATGGTGTTGGTGGGATGTGTGGCTTCAATACTGGCGGAGTCAGCGTGGACAGAGGAAGCCAGCGAAAAACCCCTGGCGGAAAAAGTGCGGGTTGGAACGTATGACTCAAGGTCGGTCGCCGTAGCATTCGCCGGTTCTGAAGCATTCAGCAAGTGGTTTGGCGACCTGAAGGCGGAAAGGGACAAGGCCCAGGCGGCCGGGGATCAAAACCGCGTTGCGGAACTAAAGGCCGAAGGAGCCGCCCGGCAGAAGCTTATGCACGCGCAGGGCTTCAGCACTGCCTCGGTGGACAACATCCTTAACCAGATCAAGGACAGCCTGCCATCGATCAGAGAGAAGGCAGGTGTTACTGTGCTCGTGTCAAAATGGGACAAGGATGGTCTTGCCGAGTACAAGGATGCTGAACTCGTTGATGTGACAATGGCACTCGTTGACGCCTTTCACCCGAAAGATCGGCAACGCAAGAGCGCCATCGAGATTCAAAAGCACACTCCAATCCCATTGGAACAGGCGGAGAAGATCAAAGATTGAGACGGTATGCCAACCCCACCTCGAATATTATCGCCGCTAAACGCGCCTAAATGTCAAGGCGGCGTTGGCCGGGAAACCAGCAAAATGAGAATTGAGTGGAAAACACAAACCCCGTGGAGTATGATGACGGCATGAATACGATATTAGACATCGGAAGACTGACTCGAACCGAGAAACTGCGGGTGATAGAAGAGCTTTGGCGGGATATCAGCCGGGCTGATGACGAATACCTGTCTCCGGATTGGCACGGAGAGGTGCTGCGAGAACGGGAGGCGGCTGTTAACTCTGGCGCAGACGAGTTCGTGCCGTGGGCGGATGCAAAGAAAATTCTTCGGGGGGGAACGACGTGAGAATCGTTATCCTCCGGTCGGCCATTGAGGACTTAGTCCGGGGACGCGGATTCTACGCGCAGCAAGGCGAAGGTATCGGCGACTACTTCGAGGAATCCTTGGCGGCAGACATTGAATCGCTGCGATTGTTCGCCGGAATCCATGCCATGGCGCATGGATGCTTCCGCATGCTTTCCGCCAAGTTCCCATACGCAGTCTACTACGAAATTGTGGAGAACCAGATTCGTATTCGCGCCGTTCTCGACTGTCGGCGTGATCCAAAACGTATTCGGGCTCGGCTGCAAGAGTGATTGGCCAACAATCGGCTGGTGGGTATCGTCGCTAACGCGCCGAACCCACCGCCGTGACGTTGGTGCTTGCACGCGGAGAGCGGATCGATGGGGTTGACATACAAAGCAGACTGGGAAGCGGCCAAGGAGCGGCTCCGGCGGTGGTGGCATCACGAATACTTCGGACGTTGCGCGCTGGCGGTAACGGCGCCGCGGGATAATCCGCCGGCCAGATCCGAGCCCCCGCCGCCGAAAACCGTGCAGGAGCGGTGGTACGACCTGGATGCCATCGCGGCGCGAAACGAATACAACTTTTCACGGACTTTCTATGGCGGCGAGGCGATTCCCATGTGGCATGCCGGCTACCCCGGCATCGCGGCCATTCCCACCATCCTGGGATGCCCGTTTCAAGTTGACATGGCGACGGGCTGGCACGAGCCGCTGTTGACAGATCCCGAGGGATTCGACATCCGTTCGTTACGCCTGGACGAGAACCACCCCGCCTGCCGCTATCACTTTGCGGTGCTGGCGCGGGCCATGCGGGAAAGCCGGGGCCGGTCGTTCCCCTCTATGGGCGCCTTCTATCACGCGGGGGACACACTGGCAGCGCTGCGCGGTACGGAGCAATTGCTGGTTGACTGTATCGAACGCCCGGACGCGGTCCGCGATGCCGAGGACTGGCTGATGGACATGTGGTTTGACTTCTATAACCGCACCTACGCGGCCGTCAATGGCGCAAAACAGGGCTCCGCATGCTGGATGGGGCTGTGGGCGCCGGGCAAGACATACACCGTGTCGAACGATTTTTCGTACAACATATCAACCTCCATGTTTTGCGACCTGTTTCTGCCGGCTATCGAGCGGCAGACGCGCTTCCTGGATTACTCGATCTACCATGTGGATGGGGTCGGTGCGTTCAGGCATGTGGATGTGTTGTGTGAGTTGCCGCGGCTCCAGGCCCTGCAGATTCTGCCGGGCGCGGGGCAACCGTCTCCTTTGCACTTCGTGGATTTGCTGAAGAAGG
>CAZYXU010000277.1:0-3808 GCA_964650945.1 uncultured Verrucomicrobiota bacterium
CACTGCTGTCCGGTTTAAAATCCCGGTAAATACGGTTGATTTTGCATATCAGGTGTTTCCGGCAACGGTGGATGTTGAGCAAACACCTGTAAAATGGGCGTTTTCTGGAAAAGTGTGAGGCTCAATATCTGTAAAATTGTGTAGGGGCTGTGCGGCAGGCAGAGCCGCTTGCGCAGGATTGCAATGAAGACATAGGTCGAGATGGCGATCCAGATTTGTGTTTTCACGGCGTTGGGAGAGGTGCCATAAAAGGACTTGATCCGCAAATGCTGTTTGATCCATTTGAAAAACAGTTCGACTTGCCAGCGCGAGCGATAGAGCCGGGAGATGGTGATCGCCGGTTCGATCATGTTGTTGGTCATGAAGATCAGCTTTTTGTGGGTATCCGGATCGGTATAGCCGATGCGTCGCAACGTATCGGGATACTGCCGATGGGAGTAAAAACCGGTCAAGACAACGGTTTGGTCGAAGTAAATGCCGACGGTCTTGTCCACCGAAGCCGAATAGCGGCGGCGGAACTGGAAATTGGCCTTGGTGCGGGTGATAAAGAACGCCGCCGATTGGTGAATCCGGTAAAGCCGCTCGAAATCTACGTAGCCTCGATCCATGATGTAGAACGCTCCGGGATCGAAGACCAAATCGTCGAGGATATTTACGTCGTGAACCTTGCCGGGAGTAATAATGACAAGGGTTGGGAAGTTGCCATGCAAGGCCAGCAGAGTGTGCAGTTTTACCGCAGCCTTGCGTTTGCGGAACTTCGCCCAGGGGAACAAGGAAAGGCACAAATCGATTGTGGTCGAGTCCAAGGCATAGGCCGCGTTCGCCAAATCCGTGCCGAAGGATTCTCCGGCGTAGAGTTCGACTGCTTGTGCAATCAGGACCTGTGCAAAGTCGCTGAAGATTCGCCAATCTCGTTTTTCGTTGGCGTCGGCCAGAGTGCTTTTGGGCACATGCCGACGGATGCCTGTATGATAGAGTTTGCCGCCGATGGCCTTGAGGCAGGTCTCGATGTCTCTCAGGCTTTCTCGATACGTCAGCTGGGCAAAACTCATGATCAAAAACTGCATGTAACAGCTCAGTTTCCTGATGTGCTTGTCCCCTTCGTATCGCTTGACACACTTGCCGAATTCGTACTTCGGTATGTAATCCATCAATTGGGCAAAGACAGAACGGCCTTCCTGCATGATCCGCCTCCTTTCGAGTCTGAAAGGCTAGAATCATGGAAAATGGCCGCCTAAAAATGAAATGAAAAAATACTGTCATATGCATTTCGTATTGGTAAAATAAAGCTGAAATCAACATTGACAGAAATTAAACCGGACAGCAGTGATCACCCATATGGTTACGCGAGCATATTTTCCAGAAACGCCAATCTTCGCCCATGCGACAAAGCTCAGGGCTATGTCGGACACAGCCGGCAGCCGGCCGCGCGATTTTGGCGCGGGGCGGCGTTGGCAAGGGTTCCATGTATATGAATACACCATCACCCTCGCCGCCTTGCCCCGCGCCAAACTTGCGCGGTGCAAAATTCAGGTCATAACTCGGAAGTTTTGAACGCGGCTCTCAGACCGTGATTTTCAGGAACGGCAATTTGGCGTTAGCCAGGGCCGCCCCCCGAGTCGCGCGCCGCAGGCAGCGGAATTTAAGCCCCCAGGCCCGGCCGTGATTGGAGGCCAGGGCGAAGACCACGGTATGCCGCCCCCGGGCGGCGTCGAACGGGATCAGCGCCTTGTCCACGCCGGCCGGATTGGTTCCCTTGTGGTCGCAGAACACTTCCCGGCCGTTGAGCCAGATTTTCACCGGACCGTCGTAGCCCACGCCCAGGTTGATCTTGGCGGGCTTGGCGCAGACCAGCCGGCAGACAAAATAAACCAGCAGATCGCGCGGGGCGCAGTTGAACAAATCCATGTGCAAGTCCCACAGGCCGTCCGGGAACCGGCGGGGCTTGAGCCCGAGCTGGTCGAGATTTTTCGGGAACGGCAGCTTGCGGATATCCGCCGGCGCCGGCTGGGGCCGGCTGACCAGCGCGCGGTCGGCAAAGGCGTCGCTGGGCACCGGGCCGACCAGCAGCGTTTTGAGATCGCGCAGCATGCAGTGCCGCACCGGCGGCGCGTTGAAAGACAGCGGCCCAAACACCGGCAGGGAGCGATCGGCCGCATCGGCGATGTTGCAGTAAGGCGCCAGGCCGCGCCCATAATGCAGCACCATCCCGGTGTTCAGCGTCGTGGTGCGCAAAACCACGGCATCCTTGCGCAAGTCGGCGCAATAGGCGTATTCCAGGCCGGCCGGGTCGGTGAGCGTGAAGCCGGCCGGCCGGCCGGCGGCCTGCAGACGGCCGGCGACGTTTTTGAATTCCACGACGACATGGCAGCAATTATGCCGCCGGTCGCGCTCGAAACTGAGCCCGCGCAATTCGATCGGCGGCAGCCCGGCATCCTTTTCCCGGCGCAGCACGCGCATGGCCTGCGCCAGGCGGCGGCCCAGCCGCGCCATTTCGCGGCCGGCGACGTGGATGGAATCGTCCAGCGCCAGATCGATCGCCGGCACGGTCAGCAGGTTTTTGATCTGCCGCGGCAGCAGGCGTTCCTGTTCCTGAATCCAGTTCCAGAACGACGCGCGGTCCGGCTGCCAATTATAGACGCCGGCCAGTTGGACAATCGTCCACGGCAGGCGCGGATCGCGGAAATCGCGGCGCACGGCGGCCACGAGGCGTTTCATCCGGCTGGTATATTTGCCCGCGCTTTTTTCCTGGGCGTCCGATTCGCCCTGGTACCAGACCATGCCGGCAACCTTGCCGCCGCTTTTGACAAACCGGCGCAACATCGCGCCGTACAGGCTGCGGGAACCCAGGCGCTTGCGCGCGGGATCCCATTGTTCCATCGAGGTGCCGCCATGCCCGCAGGCCAGCAGGCCCTGCGGGATGCCGGTGTGCCGCAGCATCTCCAGGCCAAACCCCACGCCCGGACCAACCCCCACCCCGTTCGGCCGGCCGGCCGCCGCGCGCGCGCGCGGAATCCGCGGATCGGTCCAGCCGCTGTGCACCGCATCCACCGACTCCGACAGGACATGGATCGGGTCGCGCGCGACGTCCCATTCGTCGTTCATATACATGGCGCGCACCAGCGGGTTGGGCTTGGGGGCGTCGCACAGCCGGCCGATGCCCTCCATGTTCGACTGCCCGGCCAGCATCCAGACATCGCCGACCAGCACATCGTTGACGGCCGCTTGTTCCCGCGCCGCGCCCGCCGCCGGGCGGATGCCCAGCGTAATCGTGTAAGGCCCGCCGGCCGGCAGGCCGCGGAGGCGCCCCTGGAACTTTTTCCCCTGCGCGCGGCCGATCGCCCGGTCCTTGAACCCCGGCAGGGCGCGCCCCTGCCGCGTCACGGTGGCGGTCAACACCCCCGCGGTCGCGCATACCCCCGTAATCCGCGCATCGCTCCGGCTGGCGCGATCCCGCTGCAACACCATTTTCTCGAACAACCCGGTTTTGATTTCCATATCTGCTGTTCCCTTTGCCTTTTAAAAGTGTTCAGTGTTCGGGGGTCGGTGTTCGGGGGTCGGTGTTCAGTATCCCTGCCACTTTGTGCCTTTGCCCCTCTGCCCCTTTGATCCTTTGCCCCTTTGCCCCTTTGATCGCTGTGTTCGGTGTTCGGTGTTCAGTGTTCGGTATCCCTGCCCCTTTGTGCCTTTGATCCTTTGCCCCTCTGCCCCTTTGATCGCAGTGTTCAGTGGTCGGTGTTCAGTGGTCGGTGGTCAGTATCCCTGCCACTTTGTGCCTTTGCCCCTCTGCCCCTTTGATCCTTTGCCC